>CAYRMN010000027.1:0-8849 GCA_964425575.1 uncultured Gammaproteobacteria bacterium
CTTAAGTTGCTGCGCTTGCCATAAATAATCCTGAATCAGATCAGCAAATCCGGCGCGTTTACTTTTTGAGGCTTTGGCATACCCATAGCCCGGCAGATCGACCAGAAGGAATTTTGTATCAACTTCAAACAGGTTGATGAGCCGCGTTCGTCCCGGTTCATTACTAACCCGCGCCAGACCTTTGTGATCGGTTAGGTGGTTGATCAGCGAGGACTTCCCCACATTCGAACGCCCCACAAGCGCAACCTGTGGCTTGTTGCTCTTCGGTAGTTCTTCAATCTTACTAGCGCTTTTAACAAAGGTTGTGGGCATATACTTGAAGGGATCATAGCACAGGATTCCAATTTTTAGCCCTAATTGTGTCATTCCCACACAGGCAGAAATCTTACCCTCTCGTTAGAGAGGTTTTGTTTTTTTGAAAAAGAAGAGCCACAGTCCATGCGTGCCAAGGGAGGCGAAGCACGCAAAGACTGCGGCGAGTAGCTAGTGGAACCAACGGGATTCGAACCCGCGACCTCCGGAGTGATATTCCGGTGCTCCTTCCAGGCTGAGCTATGGTCCCGATGAATTGACATCCAATCCAAATTATTTGAATTCGTGGGCTAGACAGGATTCGAACCTGCGTCCTCCGGCCCTGCATGCCGGTGCTCCTTCCAGGCTGAGCTACTAGCCCCACTGACAAACTACGGGGATGATGTCATCATAAATTAGTTCTTGTGTCAATCCTTATTGATTGACAAGCGGTTCTTTTTTCGCTAAAAAGATTGACCGGCTGTAACGAACGAACCTTGCTAATGGAAGGGAGGTGAACATGGAGTCTTTTACGCGAGAAGTGCGGGAGCGGATGTACCTATGGATTTGTTACCACAAGTCCTCCCAAGCTGCTGGTCGGCGGGTGGTGAATGGGGACCCGGCAACAATCATGCTGGCCGCAGCTGTTGCTCTCAAGATTGATCTGCCCGAGCGCCGAGCTGGTAATGTCTTGCGAAAATTCGTGGGCTTACTCAGATGCCCTGAAGGAGCCGTGAGAGGCGGTCATAAGGCCGTTATGGTCTGCGAAAAAGATCCCGTCGACCTCGGTGGATCTAGCTGGGAGGCCGCGTTCCGTTCAGCTCCAGAGCCTCCTCCAGATGCAGGCAGTGCTCCTGTTCGCGTGGAACGCGGAATGGGCAAGTACGCACGTAGCATCTACGCTCGTTTGCGGAAAGAGGTGAGTGGAGCTCCCTCGATTGCTGCTGCAGCAGCAATGCGTTTCCTGATCGGTGGCAAGATGGAGCTTGCTGTAGAGCGGGCCTCGCAATTGCTCTCCGCGTACCAGGTCTTCGGCGTGATTGCTTGGCAGAACGGAAAAGATCAGACGGGTGGAATTCGTTTTCTGCATAACGTCGAAGACTGGGATGACAAAGATCAGAGCACGGTCGCCCAGTTCCTCGATCGGGTCGAAGGGGGAGAGAAGCTGGAGGTGAAGCCGAGGGACGAACGTCCTCAACCTCCTCTCCTTCCAGTCAAGCCCCCGGCTCCGCTTGTTCCACCGACGCCACCCTCACCCAAGCCCCCACCCAAACCCGAGCCTCCTCGTGCGCAACAAGCGACTGAGCTCGAAAGAGGGGAACAAGGTCCTCGGCGTGCTGGTCGTCGTAAGCGTGCGGCGGTCACTGAGGCCGAGAGACTGCTGAGCGATCCCTTGAACTTTTTGCCGACCTTGGAGGCCGCGGCCGCAACCTCCGAGGATTCGGTGACGGTACGAGACCCTATTGTGGTCTTGAGGCGTGTCCCTGGGTTTTACTGCCTCTCGATTCCCGATCTCGTTACCGTCCTCGTTCAGTTGAGGGATCGTGGCTTGATCAGTTTGTCAGCGAGGCAAAAAGAGGCGAGGCTCCTTCCGCGGAAGCCGTCTGTTCCGCCGTCTCCCCCAGAAGAAACCGTTCCGCCCCTGGATAGGCTGTCTGCGGAAGATCGCGAGCATTTTGTTCAAGTGCTCTGTGAAGCCCTTCCGAAAAAGGCGCGAGCAGATGGTCTGTTCACCCTCATGAATCCCGCAACGGTGCTCGCGAACGGCAGCGATCTCACTCCTGACCAAGCCCTGCCGGTGATTGTGCGCCTGGTTCAGGCAGGGTGTCTGCGGGACATTACAAAGCGAGTTGAGGGCAAGGTGGTGCGGCAGCAGCTATACGCGTTCCTCGTTGATCGTGAAGGTAAGTCCCTCTATGACGAGATTGACGCTGTTAGAACTGCCGCAGATCAGTCTCGTGAGGCGCAGAAGAGGCGGGCTGATCTCGAAGCGGTACAAACACAACTGGTGCGGGTCACGGAAGAAATTGACCTCCTGTATCCACGTTTTCAGGCGCTCCTAACCGAGAGAGACAAGCTCGCAGCGAAGATCCGATGTCTTCAGGGCGGCTAGTTCTTTTTTCTCCTCATCAAAAAACTTCCCACCCCGCCCGCGACACGCTTCTGAGGAGAAAGCGATCGCGGGTTTTTTGATAGAAGCTCATTTCAAATTGTCATTCCCGTGAAAACGGGAATCTTGTTCTTTCGATTAAGATTCCTGCCTCCGCGGGAACGACAAAATGAAGCGGGAATGACAGTCTGGTCGGAGAAAGATAAATAGGTGTAGGATGTTGCGTATGGAACAATTGATCGAACAAGCAACGCATCATTTGAAAGATGTGTTATCTATGGCAATTGAGGTAAAGCCCGCGGAACAGGCGTATGTTATTTTTGATACTGAGGCGCCCCTCACGCGAATCCTTACTGAAGCGTATCGACGCGCGTTGCCAGATGGGATTTTTATTGAATTTGGCACAACAACACCAGCAGAGATCTTGAGTCTGTTTGACCGTTGTCATGCCAATGACCTGGTCATTTTAGTGCAATCGACCAATTTTCGCTTAGACGCGTTTCGTCTTCGTATTGAGCTTTTTAAGCGCAATTTAAAAACGATCGAGCACGTCCATTTGGCGCGCATGAGCGAGGAGCAATTTCCCGTATATATTAGAAGTCTCGCGTATGATCCAACGTACTACCGCCCATTGGGTGCGGCGTTAAAAGAACGACTTGATCGCGCTGCACGCGTGGTGGTGGAGTGTCAGGGGACAGAATTGGTGTATGACACAGCGCTTGAAGAAACAAAATTAAATGTCGGTGATTATTCGCTGTTGAAAAATGTCGGTGGACTGTTTCCGATTGGGGAAGTTTTTACCGAAGCAAAGGATCTCACCAAGGTGAATGGAACAGCTCGCGTTTTTGGATTCGCAGGCATGGATCACGTCATGTGCCTCTTTGAACCGTTTATTGTTCATATTGAACATGGAGTGCTGACAGCCCCAGATAGTCCACCAGAATTCCAACAGATTCTTGCGCTTATTCGAGAAGACGAAGAAGTGCTGGTGCGTGAACTTGGTTTGGGCTTGAATCCAGCCATGGGCAAACATCGAATCGTGAATGACGTGAGTGCTTTTGAGCGCCAAAAAGGATTACACCTCTCCCTTGGCGCCAAGCATGCCACCTATGCCAAGCCAGGATTAAAACGCAAAGAGGGGAGGTATCACGTTGATATTTTTATCGATGCCCAGCGCATTCTTGTTGATGGTCAGGCGATCTATCAGGATGGAGAATATACTTCCTGATCAGAAAATGTTGAACTCATTTTCTAAAGCGATAGCTAAGGGCTCTCTATTAAGTTCTCTTAAATGAGCTGCTCCTTTTTTTGCAGCCTCTAGTAATTCATCGGGCTGTATATATCCTTCTGGGAGATTGAATGCTGCTGCAATTTTTTTCATTCCTCCTACGCTGCCATGCTCAAGCATGAGCTGTGCTCCATGTTTAGCAGCAGCTTGGAGTTCTTCGCTTTTAAGCGTTTCGGTTGGAATTCGTAGATCTTCAATGATTTGTAGGACTGCCTCCATCCTCGCTCCGGCTAATCCAGCTACCATGCCTTGTGTAGCGGCCTCTTTCATCTCTGGCGATCGAATGAATGCCTCGCGATTTTCTTCGCCTAGCACTTCAAGCATATCTTCCAAATCCATCAAGTTGAGCCCAGCTACTTGATCAAGTATGGCTGCTCGTACCATCTCTCCATATTCTTCAGTGGAAAATCCGTGCTCTTCTTTCAAGGCGCCAGCTTTTTTTAGGCTCCCTTTTTTCAGAGCATCAAACATTTCTTTCCTTCCAGCTTCTCTTTTCTCGGTTGCTTGCTCTGGAGCTGGTGGATTGCCAAAGTGTTGTTCGCCCATATGATGAAATGAAATAGTTTAGAATCTATTTTATAGCATGTTTATACCTTGACTGACAGCACGAGGAAACTTGAGGTTGAGTCTATTTTAGCTCTGAATTGAGAAGGGTGGTGTATACTGGTGCTATATGCGTAACAATTTCTTTGTACTGTTTGGATTCATTTTTCTGTTTGGATTGGGGATTGGCACATCGGTTTCCGCAGCTACCATACCGATTGGAGGAGGCGATACCATTTCACCATTGGTAAGTGCGGTGAGTCCAACATTTGCGAAAGCAGGGATTTTTACTCAATTTTCAGGCAGTTTTAGTGATAACGTCGGCGTGACCTATTGTGAATTTATTGAAGGGAGTATCGTTCTTGCAGCTCATGATTTTGGGACAACTTCGGCTGGAGGTGACGGTCTTTCATATGCGTTTCAAAATCCGGGAACGCACCATATTCAAATGCGTTGTCACGATGCGGCCAATAATTGGGGATTTGGACCCGTGACAAATATCGTCGTCAGTGCAAATGATGTGACGCCTCCAACCATTGGCGCAATATCACCAACAACGGTGACAGCTGGCGTTGGAGCGACGTTTTCCGCTCTCTATAGTGATAGCGAAAGCAGCGTATCGCTGTGTCGACTATCTCACAATGGCGTTATTATTTGGACGGGTGCTCCTGTGGTCGCAAATATGCTGAATGGAACTGTATCGTTGACAACCTCGCTCGGTGCGGGAACTCAGTATCTTCAATTTCAATGTCAGGATAGCGCGGGAAATTGGGGAAACGGCATTCAAACAGCTATCAATGTCCAATCAGCAGGTGATACAACACCCCCTTCTATCGGCAATGTATTTGCGAGCGTTGATGAACCGACTGCCGGAGCGACGGTGTGGTACTACGTGAATGGGAGCGACAATGTTGGCATTAGTTATTGCCGACTTTTCTTAAACTCCTCACTTCCGATCTCACCAGATGTCGGTATTATGTCGCTCCAGGCTTCTGGATCGTATGCGTTGAAGTATGTGTTTCCTCAAAGCGCTACAGATATATCGTATTCAGCACAAGCTCGCTGTTATGATGCGGCTGGGAATTCGTCACTTTCCCCAGGGTTAAAATATTTTACGCTCCATCGATCACAGATCATTGATTATACCGCACCAACAGTTGGCGCGATTCAGCAAAAATCTGTTGTTTCAGGAGTATCAACAAACATATCTGCGAGCGTGAGCGGAGTCATTTCTAGTTGTAGCTTGATCGTGAATGGAGTGAATGTTGGGTATGCCACCGTCGCAAACGGGCTGATCAGCAAGAACTATATTTTCAACACAAGCACCTATGTCCGCTTTGAGTGTTTTTCACCAGCTGGAGATGTAGGGAGCGGAGCCAACGTGTACTTGAACGTATCTCAATCATCAGTTGGTACGTCTGGCCTCGTTTATGGGACGCTTATAAAATTAGGTTGTCCTTCATATGCAGCCGTAGATCATCCCTGCAAGGCTGTCTATTATTTTGGCGCTGACGGGAAGCGTCATCCATTCCCAAATTCAAAAGTGTATTTTAGCTGGTATACCGGCTTTGGGGGAGTTCAGGAAATTAGCGATACGCAGATGGCTGCTATTCCTCTTGGGAGCAGCGTGCGCTATCGACCGGGAGTGCGCATGGTGAAATTTACAACCCTGCCAAAAGTCTATGCCGTCGCCAGCAATGGAACGTTGCGCTGGATAACGAATGAGGCCTTAGCCAGAGCTTTTTACACGACAAAATGGAATGAGCAGATCGATGATATTCCAGACACCTTCTTTGCCAACTATCGTTTTGGTGCAGATATTAATGACGTCAATCAATACAACCCCGAGGGAGAACGGAACATGGCACCGACCATTGATGCGAATTTGTAGGAATAGGAAAGAATCGTAAAGATAAAAACATCAAGTATCCTTGATGTTTTTGCTGCTTTGTGATAAGCACCTATCGCTTGGTCTGTTTTTGACAAGCGTGGCAGTTGGCCGAGGCACGAGCTGAGGCTGCGAACATGCTCTTCGAACGAAAGGCAGTGGCTCATCATGAGATTCAAGAATCTTTTGTGGTTGGTTTCGGTTTCCCTCGTCGTCGCCTGTGGCGGTTCGGGAGATCCGCAGCAAGCCTCTGGCTCCACGAGCGGCACGAGCAGCAGCGGCGGCACGACCACCACCACCGGCGCTGGAGGTGGGGGTGGCGCGGGTGGCTGTACGCCGCAGCTCCACGCCAAGGTTCTTTCCCACAACAGCGGGGTCGTTCCCGAGGGGGCGGTCGGTATCGTGACGATCACGGAGCAGCTCACCGCGACCTGCGGTACCGTCCAGGTCAACTGGACGCAGCTCCAGCTTCTCCGGATCGGTGCCAAGTCCCAGGACACCTCTCCCTACTGCGCAGCGCCGTGCACTTCGCCCGCAGACTGGTACTTTCTCTATCCTCGTCTCGTCCAGCAGGATGGGGCGGTCATCGCCCTGACCGATTTCGCGCCGAAGGATAACGATCTCGCACTTGCGGTCGCCACCTTCGACAAAATCCCCGGGGCCATCGTCGAAGTGGGGGCGCCCATCACGCTTTCTCTGGTGCTCGATGTGGCGAGTCCTCTTCCCTCGCTGACGGTGAAGGGCGAGCAGTACTATGTCTTCCCGCTCGGGATGGGGACGGTCCCCCCGAACGCCTTGGCTGATGTCGTCGACGACACCAGCGGCGAATTCATGACGATCGCCCCGTAACCCCGCCTCCTACGCGGCCATCCTCAATAATACGATTTCGCATCCTCATTGGCAGGTTGATCAACCCGGGAGCAGTAGCGATTCTCCATCGCCCCTCCGCTGCTCCCGCCAATCCCTTACGTTCTATCAAGTTTGATGGAAAGCGAGAGATCGGAATAGTTTTTGTTATACTGGCTCCATCGGAGCATCAATCATGAAAAAGGCTACTGCTTCATATACATTTATTACGCCGCTGAATGCGGTGCGTTTTTTGGCAGCGATCGCCATCGTTATCTATCACTACGGTCGTTGGTCGTGGCCGTTCTCATTATCCGTTCTACAGCCCTACGTGTTGAATGCGAATACTGGCGTTACGCTGTTTTTTGTACTATCTGGATTCATAATGGTGCATGTCTACGGCAAGACTCTTACCACGCTAAATCCTCAGAATATACAAGCCTTCTATCGCGCCCGCCTGGCTCGAATTGTGCCGCTGTATATTGTGGCTCTGCTTTTGACCGTGTGGTCTTTTTCGGTCACGAATGAGACGTGGTCAGTACGGTCGTTGCTGTTTCAACTTTTCTTTCTTCAAGCATGGATTCCAAAGGAATCACTCCTGCTCAATTTTACGGGCTGGTCCTTGTCTGTCGAATTCTTGTTTTACGCGATTTTTCCATTTTGCTTCGCTCGACTTCAGCGGCTTCGTTCTTCAAGGCAATTTGTGATCACTGGTGCATTCTGGCTCATCAGCAACCTGATCATGATGGTTCTTGTCTACATCTATTTCCCAGATGTGGAACGAGCAAATAGCTTCATCAAATTTTTTCCTCTCTTGCATGTGAATTCGTTTTTGATCGGGATGCTGGCCGGGATGTGGTTCTCGCGATCAAAGCAACAAGTCTATTATCTGTTGATCTTGGCCGCGCTGTTCATCCTTGGAGTATTTCCTTTTCTCATTCCGCCAGAGAAATGGTCGCTATTTCATAACGATTTGCTGGCTCCTGCGTTTGCCATTCTCATCATTGCTCTTGCCCGCTCAAAACATCGTTTTACGAAAATGCTCGCCAGTCGTTCTCTCATTCTGGGTGGAGATATTTCCTACGGTATCTATATCCTCCAAGTTCCAGTTTATAATTGGGTCTATTTTGCCTATAAGCGCTTAGGCATCTTCGAGTCGCTCCACGAAGAAGGACGTTTTTTCCTCTATCTTGCCCTGCTGTGTGTAGCATCCTGGGTTTCACTGAATACGATTGAGCGCTGGGGAAAGAAATTGATTCGTGGATAGTAGAGTATTTACGATGGTGGGAGTTTGGAGAAGAAATACGGAGAGAGCAAATTTTGGCTTAAAAATTAGCAATATTTCCACCCACCCCCTTCCTCCCTATCCAGAATAGAACTGCGGTTAGGCGTGATGAGAGGTCAGAGGGGTTCAGGCGGCCCCCATAGGGGCTCGAGCCTGAATTCCTCTGACCGTAATAGATAACAGTAGGAATACTTGCAGCCTCCTTCGTATTCCTTTTTTATAAAACCTCTGTTTGTAGTGGACAACACTAACTCATTCTTCAAATAAGCTAATAATTTCTTTAAGGACAGTCTGAGGTTTCGATAGAAACCTCAGACTGTCCGTTTAAAAATCTTTTTCATTTAATGCGTAATAAAGCTAAAAATGCTTATTTTAGTTGTTTTTTATGTAAAGTTCTATTGACAGAATCACATTTTCGTGCTATATTATTTTTGATGATCGTCGCACGTTTGCGTCGGTCCTCTGGTTCTCATCGCGTTCTTCGACCTTCAAACCAGGAGCGTTCCATGACCCGCAAGACTCTCAGCCTGTTCGTCGCTTCCGCCCTCGTTCTCGGGATCGCCTCCGGCGCCTTCGCCCTCAAGCCGAGCGCCAAGAA
>CAYRMN010000027.1:8859-15826 GCA_964425575.1 uncultured Gammaproteobacteria bacterium
GGGGCGTCGTCGTCGGCAAGATCAAGGGCGAGCGCGACCCGTCCCTCTGGATCGGGGCCAACCGGTTCCCGATGAACAGCTCGAGCTGGACGACCCACATCTTCCTCCGGCAGCACGGCATCGACACCGAGCCGGTCTACGTCATGAAGGAGGGCGGCAAGGAGCACCTGCGCCTCGGCCATCAGGACGGACCAGAGTTCGAGTACATCTGGGGCGGCCAGCTCACCTTCGAGCACGACCAGCCCTGGGACAACACGCGGACCGACAGCTTCACGACCAGCGAGCACGACGGGCGCGTGGTGTACGTGGGCTACGACAAGAACCCCACGACCTACAGCATCGTGGTCGAGAACAAGGTCGTCGACATCTGGCGGCATCGCCCCCTCGTCATGCCGCGGTTCATCTCCGTCGGCACCAGCAGGGACGACGTGAGTCGCCGGATGATCTCCTACCAGGTGATCTCCGACGACGAGACCTCGCTCGTCACGGTCATCGGCGACCAGAAGGAGCTGACCCCGATCGTCGAGGTCGGTCTCAACAAGAAGTAGCCTCGCCCATCCGGCGACGCCAGAAGGCCCGTCACACATCCGTGACGATCTCGCCCTCTGTCGTCACGGATGGGCTTTCTGTTTGGTTCGGACCTTCCTTCCCAAAATCCCCAGAATCAGGCACTCTATCCTCACAATTGAACCAACCTAAACTCGGAGAGAAATCCCCGAGCATGGCGATAAATCCTCACAGGGATTCATGGAGAAGATTTTTGCGAAATCCTCTTTATTACGGATGTATGTCATTACGGACGCATGGAAATCGCGGGAGAGGTCGCCTTTGGATCCTTCGAGTCCATCATTTCAGAAGAACTGTTTCGTAAATGTCAGAAAGATCGGCGAGATAATGCTCTTATTCGACCGCGCTCCGCCAATAATCCAGCCTTCCCATTAAGAAAGTTCGTCATATGCTCCGAGTGTGGGATTCAACTCACGGGGAGTTATTCGACCGACCGACACGGTCGAAAACACCCTTATTATCACCACGGTTCCAAAAAATGCCCCAAGGCTCGCTCAATTCCCAAGGAGATCTTCGAGCAGCAATTTATTGAATTGCTCGATTCCGTTACCCCGGATGAAAAATACGAAAAACTATTTAAGGCCATCGTTCTTGATCTATGGGAAAAGCGTCATAAAGAGGCTGACGTTGAAGATACAAAAATCCAACGAGAAATCCACAAGCTACAAGAAGAGCGACAACAGGTTTTTGAACATCATAGGCGTGGAGTGTATTCAGATGACGATCTGAGACAACAGAAACAACTCATTGACGAACGCATTGAGCAGAAGCGGCTCTCGCTGCGCACTCAGTGGAGTAAGGAGGTCGAGATGAACAAGGCCCTCGAATACTGTTTCGACTTTATCCGTAATGCCTCTCGCGTATGGTTGGAATCCAATTATGAGCATCGTTTACGGCTTCAAAGGATGATTTTTGAGAAACCAGCACCATTTGACGGAGAGAAATTTGGAACCCCTGATTTGTCGCTTATCTATCAACTAAAAGAGACTTCTCTTGATGAGAAGTCCCTTTTGGTAGCCCGAAAGAAGCTCCTCATGAACTTGTTAGAACGGGTGCAGGTTCATCTCCCCGAAATCAGTACTTGGAACCGAGATGTTCAAGGACTCATCCAGCGCGGCCTACGCCCGCAAACCCTTGTCGTGACGTATTGAAAAGAGTAAAATGGATTCATGAAAAGCAAGGAGTTTAGGGCATTTATTACCAAGAGTTTGATTGCAGACCTCGCAAAACGTATTGTTGAAAAACTTGAAAAACAAGGCAGCCTTGCTCGTGCAAAACATAAAGACAATCTCACAGACGTTATCGAGATTCTCTCTCCGTTATTGAGCGATGATGACGGCCAACCCGCCGCGCCAGCCGGAACGGTAATCGCTGCCGATGGAACCGTAGTCACGCTCGGCTCACAAGACAAGAAGAATACGTCTTTCTCTCTCCCTAAGCGCACATGAACTATAGATAGAGAAGAAAAACGCTAAACAAGGGCAAAATATGTACGACGAATCAATAAAAGAACAATTTGTGGAATTGAGAGCTCAAGGCAAGAGCTTTGCTACAATTACCGAACAGCTAGGCGTTTCAAAACCCACTCTCATCGAATGGAGCCAAAAGCTACAGCAGAACATCGCAAATCTCCGCGCCATCAATGATGAAGCCCTATACGAAAAGTACCGCGTCACCAAAGAACGATATCTTGCACTTTTATCGAGCCAGCTTGAAGGAGTGGAAACGGAACTCCGCACACGTTCTTTGGAGAAGGTACCGACCGGAACGCTTTACAGCCTGCTATTCAAAATCATGGGAGCTCTACAGACGCAAGGTAATCCTCTCACGCTACAATGCGTTGATCTTCCTGGGTACATAGAACCAACAGTAAAAATGACTTGGGAGGCATAGAACTTGTCCGTTTGTTGACCGAAACATTATCGAGATAAGGCGTAGGCCTGCCGGATCAACTCAAATACATAGAGCATATCGTCATTGGGTTTCACGATAATTTCATAGTCACCATTGCCCCAGTGTCCTATGAGTTTTGGTTTTGTGAGATCACGAGCTTTGCCAGATGGATCATTCAGCTTGCCACTTTTTACATTCAAGAAAACTTTTAGATCTTTACTTCGTATTTCAACATCCACAAAATTCGTTTGCGTCTTATAGGCAATATAGTGCTTCTTTGCCATCTCTCTCACATCAGAGCCAAGACCGAGCAACATCTCTCTTACCTGACTGAACATTTCCCTGACCTCCTCGCTCCCATGTTCGATATGATCCTCAACCGTGAATGACCTAACCTCTCTCGCCACAGTCTGAACAGTTTTATTTTTAGTCACAGTTTGGATGGATTCCTTGGCCTCATCCGCAATACGTTGGTTATACGCAATCAAATTGCCGTCATATGCACGAACCTCCCAAAGTTCAATGGGGAGATCACGGAAGTTGATCGCGTTCTGCTGATAGCTTGTGAATGAATTTGCCATGAAAATGACGCGCGATTGTGTCCAGTCTACAGTGTCACGCTCCAACGGTTCGGCGGCCTGTTCGTTATATTCAAGAATGAACTCCGCTTTGTTATTGAGCATCAAAGATAAATAGGCGTAGCCTTGGTCAATAACGCTAAAACTCTTGTCGCGTTTATATTCGATAATGACAAACGATTTGTTTTCAGGATCAAAGGCCAGGGTGTCGATACGAAAATTGTGGAGCGAAAACTCGGTCGCCACAAATCTCAGGCCGCAAACCCGCTCAAGATTCTCCTCGGTCAATCTCTGAAGATCGCGCTCAAGGTCTATAGCTTTTTCGCGGACAGGTTTGAGGATCTTATCCTCTATTTTGAAGATGGGCATAAATTAGAGATCTATTGTGCTGGACGGCTAGAAACACAAAACCCGCCGCCAGCGGCAACTCTTTCGAGTCGCCCGTACACCTTTCGGAGTACGACCATCAAAGGAAGCTGAACGACGGGATCAGTACCTTTGATGGGTTTAGTGCCATGCCACGCGTATGAGGCGCGTAGTTTAGGCTGGTTCAGTTGTGAGGATATGGTGACGGATTTGAGAGGATTTGGGAAGAGGAATACAGAGAAAAATCAGTAAAACAAAGAGCCCATCCGTCACGACAGGGGGCGAGCGTCACTGTCGTGACGGGCTCTCTGTTCGCAGGGATGGGCTTGGAGGTTTAGAGAAGCGGTTCCTCGCCTGGAAACCGCACCTTGATGTTGCCTATGCCGAGGTTGGCATTGTACTCGGCAAGATAGTCGCAGTACACGTGGCCTTCGATCGCCGTGTGCACTTGTCCCTTTAGCACCAGATCGCCCGGAATATGGGCTGCGTAAGCGATGCTGCGGATGTCCAATTCGAGCATCATTGTCACGCCGTGTGACTTCACCAGGAACTGCACGGTTGCTCCTGGTTTCTCGTAGCAGCGCATGCCGGCGTCGAAGATCTTGCGCGCGCTTGGCTGAGGTGATTTTTTTCCGACCCTCTTGATGATCGCTTTGAACATAGCGTCCTCCCTATTTGGTCCCGGCCGCGGCGATCGGGGTCAGGATCCTCTGCTCCCCGATGACCGTGACGAGCGAGGCCTCGTCGTCGGAGATCACCTGGTAGGCGACCATGTAGCGGCTCACGTCCTTGCTCGTACCGACGGCGATGAACCGCGGCATGGCGAGGGGGCGGTGTCGCCAGATGTCGACGACCTTGTCCTCGACCACGACGCTGTAGGTCGTGGGTTTGGAGTCGTAGCCGACGTACACGACGCGGCCGTCGTGATCGCTGGCCCGGAATGTGTCGATCGAGGTGTTGTCCCAGGGCTGGCCGTGCTCGAAGGCGAGCTGGCTGGCCCAGATGTACTCGAACTCCGGTCCGTCGTGGTGGCCGAGACGCAGGTGCTCCTTGCCGTCCGTCTTCATGACGTAGACGGGCTCGGTGCCCTGCTTGCGGAGGAACACGTGGGTCGTCCAGCTCCGACCGGTCAGCAACCGTTTCATTTTGGGTGTGAGAAAGCTCTGGTTTGATGCTGGGTATAGAACAGATTAGGTGATCTGACAGGTGAGGTGTTTTGCGTATGTTTTCAGAAAGAGAAAATGTGAAACATTGGGTATGAAAAAGACGCTGAAATAGCAGCGATGGTTAGCCTAAAAACGACCTCGGAAAATAGGAGATCATTTCACCTAAGAAAAGCTTGAGTAAAAAAGAACTTAGCTCTTATTTTTGGATACAAAAAAACAGGCTTGTAACCTGGTCTTCATTGTCATTACTTTCTTGGAAAACACCCAAAAGGGAACGGTATCGACCGGTCATGGGGAACCGGTTGGCGCCGATCCAGAGGGACGGATCGGTCTCGCCCTTGATCCGGCCGACCACGACGCCCTGGCCCGACTCCTTGAGCACTTTGTAGTAGTTCGGCTCGAAGGTGCCGAGGTTGGGGTAGAGGATCCCGTCCTTAGCGTCGCGCGGGTAGGCGAAGGCGCTAATGGCGATCAGAGCGAGGGCGGAAGCGACGAACAGGCCGATGGTCTTGCGGGTCATGGAACGCTCCTGGTTTGAAGGTCGAAGAACGCAATGAGAGCCAGAGGACCGACGCAAACGCGCGACGATCATGACTGATTAAGATATCACAAAGTGAGCCTTTTGTCAATACTACTTTACATAAAAAACAGCCAAAACAAGCACTTTCAGCTATACTGAGGCTTATTATGTCATCGCCAACCCCTCAAACAGTTTCGGCTTTTATTGAGCGCCTTCGTGTAACTCTCGGAATTGAGGAAATTGAGAACCTGCCGGAAGATGTCACGACCCTTCGATACGTCCTATACGCCCGCCAGAGCACGGATAAAAAGGCAAAGAAACAAGAACGATCAGTCGGCGATCAAATCCATGAATGTAAGGCTTTAGCAGAGCGTACGGGGCTCAATATCGTAGATGTCCTCCACGAAGAACACTCAGCCAAATTATCGGGTAAGAGAGATGTATTTCGTGACATGCTGGAAAGGCTGTCCAATGGCGTATATGACGCAATCCTGACTTGGGCTCCTGATCGTCTTGCCCGCAACATGAAAGATGCGGGGGAGATACTCGACCTACTCGACAAAGATGAAATCAAAGACATCAAGTTCGCCAATGGGTACTACTTCCAAAACGACGGCGCGGGAAAAATGATGCTCGGTATCGCTTTCGTACAAGCTAAACAATTCATCGACACGCACTCCCAGAATGTCATGCGTGGTATCAATCGCATTACCGCCGAAGGCAAATGCTTTGATCGTCCCAAGCACGGCTACTACAAAGACAAGAAAAAATATCTCCATCCTGACGAGGAGAATTGGGATCTCATAAAAAAGGCTTTTGAGATGCGCCTATCCCGAGAACCAAGGCACAGCCTTCGAGAAATAGGCGAATGGCTCACTAAACAAGGATATCCAGTCAAAACTAAACACAACAAACGCAAACCGATCGTTCTTGATGATAAGTTCCTCTCTGACCTGTTCCGTGATCCGTTTTATGCGGGAGCCCTCATTTTCGGTAAGCGGATCGTAGACCTGACACAGAAATACAAATTCAAACCCATCATCACACCTGACGAGTTCGATGTACTCACCAAGGAAGATGGTATCAACAAGAAGTTCAAGCTGGCGGAAGCCATCAAATCTAAGGGCTCGGTTGAAGCTGACCTTATGCGTGGCATGGTGATCTGTGGCGGATGTAACCGTCCAAGGTCAACAGGTGAAACGCCCAAGAGACACAAAGGAGGCGTGAAAAAATATTTCTATTATCGTTGTGACACAAAAGGCTGTAAGTACAAAGGCAAGTCCATTCGTGCCAAAGAGATCTTGGCCGCTGCCTACGCTTATCTCGATACGCACCCCATGAATTTCCAGAAGGGCTACGCGGCCTATAAACGCGAGATGGAGCGTCAAATTGCGATACGTGACACAGAACTCCTCTCAAAACTCAAATCCCTCCATAAACAATATGAGGCGGCCACAGAGCGAGTAGATGAAGATAAAACAGCCCTCAAACAATATGAGGATGATGAGGTGCTCCAAAAGGAATACGAAAATGACTTGAGAGAACATCTCAAAAAACAGAAGGAGCTTGAAAGCGAGATACGCAAATTGGAGAAGAAACGAGAGAATGGAAAAGAGGTAATTCAGACCTATGAACAGTTTATCGAACTTTTCAAAAACTTGGCTCAACACATCAAAAAAATAGTCAACATGAATGACCTGGACTCGATCATGAAAAAAGTCTTCATGAACTTCGTTGTGGAGGGCAAAAAAGTCACTCAGATTACACAAAACTCCCTGTTCAGGGAGCTGTGTGGTTCGCCGGATTCGGCTTTGGTAGCCTCAAGGGGAATCGAACCCCTGTTAACGGCTTGAAAAGCCGCTGTCCTAACCGTTAGA
>CAYRMN010000028.1:0-15000 GCA_964425575.1 uncultured Gammaproteobacteria bacterium
ACACTCTTGGAAATCTCTTGAATCGTTCAGTAGCCATGAGTCGGAAGTATTTTGACGGGAAGGTTCCTTCACCCGGAAGCGATATAGAAACACTCCCTCTTCATAAGGGGGAGTTGGAGAGGGTTCTCATCTCGGTGCATCGTCACATTGAAAATCTGCGTTTTGATCTTGCCTTGGATGCCATCTGGAACGGTGTAGACGGTAAAGGGGGTCTCATTCAAGCGAATAAATTCATTGAAGAGACACAGCCTTTTAAGTTGATCAAAACTAATCCAGAAGCAGTTGCTTCTATTTTGTATTCTCTGCTTGAATACTGCCGTAGAATTGCGTGGTTGATAGAACCTATGATGCCAGAGGTCGCAAAGAAGATGATTACGCAGCTCGGACAGAATTTCGAGGAAGAAAAACAGAAAGGATTTGAAACACTCATGGAACAAGAGCTTGTTCATGGTTCCATATTGCCAGAGCCTCAAATTCTTTTTCCGCCGCTTGTTTTGCCTCCACAGCCGTAATCCTGTATTCTATAGGCAATTATTATGTTGATTGTCAGCCTTGTCTTACTTCTTCTGTTGTTGGGTTTTGTTGGGAGCGGATTTAAAGACGGTTTTATCCACACGCTCGGGCGTTTAGTGGGAGCGGTTATCGGATTCGTGTTAGCACGGACATGGTCTATTTCGGCGGCGATGGTGTTAACCATGTTCATGCCATATGGCTGGGCGCGTTTTATTGCCTTCATGGTGATCTACCTCGTCATTACTCGTCTTGTCGGTTGGCTATTCAAGTTGGCTGATGGAGCGTTTCAGATCCTGTCCTTTATTCCATTTTTGAAATCAATCAACAGTTTTCTAGGTGCGCTCATCGGTTTGATCGAGGGCGTGTTGATTCTCGGAGGGCTGATGTGGATTGTCAATAATTTTAGTTTGATTCCATCGCTCATCCCTTTGCTTGCAGGTTCGTCAGTGGCACAGATGATTCAAAAAGCATTTCAATTCGTGCTGCAGTTTGTGTTGTAGGCTTTTTTCTTGTCGTCCCGAGCAAAATGGAGTGACGTCGAGGGATCTATAAGGAGAATTTTCTTTAGAGATCCTTCGACTTCGCATACGCTTCGCTCAGGACGACGAATACGAAAGATCCCTTCCGTATGCCCCATTTGATTGATTCACATTGTCATCTTCATTTTCCGCCGTATGATCAAGATCGTGCGGATGTTTTGGCGCGCATGCGCGCGCAGGATGTGTGGGCGATTACGATCGGGACAACGCTTGGGACGAGCCGATCCGCGATTGAATTCGCGGAAGCGACTGATGGAGTGTGGGCGAGTGTCGGCTATCATCCAGAGCATTTTACGAGTGCGTATCATGACGAAGCTGAAGGAGATGCGGGAGCGTATTCGATTGCGGAGCTGGAACGATTAGCGCGTTCATCCAAAAAAGTGGTCGCAATTGGAGAAACGGGGTTGGATTTCTATCGGATTGATGAGGGTCGAAATATTGAAGAAGCCAAAAAAATTCAAGAGCAGGCGTTTCGGGAACACATTGAGTTGGCTGCGCAACTTGACCTTCCTCTCGTCATTCATTGCCGAAACGCCCTCACGCGCTTGGCGGAGATTGTGCAAGAGGAACAGAGAGCTGGAAAGAAAGTGAGGGGAGTTGTCCATTGTTTTACGGGCACGTGGGTCGAGGCGCGGCCGCTTCTCGATCTGGGGCTCTTCTTGTCGTTTACCGGCATCATCACCTTTCCACCTCGCAAGACGGATGACCCCGAACAGCACGTCCACCGGGTTATCGAGCGCATGCCACTAGACCGTATGCTGGTTGAAACCGATGCTCCATGGCTCACGCCCGTACCGTTCCGCGGTCAACGCAACGAACCGACGTATGTACAATACGTCACGGAGCATATTGCACGGATGCGAAATATCCCTGTAGCCAAAGCTGTATCGCAGACAACACAAAATGCAAGAACAATGTTCCGGATTTAAAAATTTCATCTCCATTGACTTGCCTTCCAATTCACGGTAAACTCTTGGCGTCTTTTTATGACTGATATCAAGTTGCCACAAAAAGGATATTCGCAGTGGCAGGCGATGGAAGTTGTATGGGACATTGGAATAAGTATTGCAGTTCCCGTCGTGCTGTTTACCCTTGGAGGACGTTGGTTAGACAAACGGTATGGAACGAGCCCATTTTTCATTCTTGTTGGTCTATTCCTTTCACTTGCTGTATCAACACTGATTACAGTTAGAAAGGGGAAGGAAATTGCCAAACATCTTTAAAGACATTTTTGTTTCATGAATGTTCCTATTGCAGCTGAGGTATTGTTCCATCTGGGCGGTTTTCCAGTGACCAATGCGTACATTAACTCCACGATTGCGGCGGTGCTTTTTTTGACCGTAGCTTTTTTGATTCGTCGTCGTTTAACAGATATTCCAGGCAGACTCCAAGGTGCTATGGAGATGACTATTGAATTTTTGCTGGGGTACTTTGATCAAGTAACGCACGACCATGCCCGTTCAAAGCGTTTTTTGCCAATTGTCGGTACGCTCTTTCTTTTTATTTTAGTATCGAACTGGATGGGTTTATTCCCAGGTACGGGTTCCATTGGGATTTGGCTCATGCATCACG
The DNA here is from genome assembly GCA_964425575.1 of uncultured Gammaproteobacteria bacterium. GTDB lineage: Bacteria > Patescibacteriota > Patescibacteriia > 2-12-FULL-60-25 > 2-12-FULL-60-25 > CAYRMN01. The sequence goes on from CAYRMN010000028.1 coordinate 2,625, forward strand.
GAGAAACAGAGCTTGTTCCGGTGTTGCGTCCCGCGATGAGCGATCTCAATCTAACGGTTGCAATTGCTATTGTATCTGTAATCGCTTCCCATCTTTTTGGTATTTTTACGCTGGGCCTCTTTACTCATCTGAATAAGTTTATTCAACTCGGTACCATCTGGCGTGCAATAAAGAAATTTCAGCCTGTCGCCATTCTTACCGCTCTGGTTGAATTTGTGGTTGGTATCATTGAACTCTTTTCAGAGGTCGCAAAGGTGGTATCGCTTTCACTACGTTTATTTGGAAATATTTTTGCAGGTGAAGTCTTGATTACGGTGATTTCTCATCTGGTTGCCTATGTAGTTCCGTTACCATTTATGGCGATGGAATTGATTGTTGGGATTGTACAAGCCACGGTATTCTCACTTCTCACGCTGGTGTATTTGACGGTCTCAACGGATCAACCGCATCACAACGAAGAAGAGAATCATGTGCATACGCCACATCCAGCTGTGGCGAATAATGGTGTTCATTAGGGGTGAGTGGGGACCTTATCGCGTATACACGGTAGGGTGCCGAAATCATTCTTAATTGAGCAGGAGGCGACGTTAAAAAATATCATACGATTATTCGCGATCGACCGAATGCTTCAACTGTTATGAGTCCACAAGACATGGTTCTTGTTATCAAGGGTGCAACCATCGTATTTGGTGGTGTGATGCCTGCGTATTCCATTGGTCGCATTGTGACCAAAGCGATGGAGTCCATCGGCCGCAATCCGGAAGCTGGTGACAAGCTGTTCGTCCCAATGTTGCTTGGTGCTGCATTTGCAGAAGCCATCGCAATTTACGCCTTGGTTGTCGTCTTTACGCTGTAAGATCCTTTTTCTCCTCCGAATCTATCGGGGGAGTGCTGAGAATCTTACCTTTCTCTTTACTATGCCTGTTGAACCTCTTACGCCAACGACAGAGATCGCCGTCGCCGAACCGTCTACCGGAGTGCTCGGGACATTGGGATTAAATGGTAGTCAGTTTACTGGGCAACTCTTGAATTTTACCTTGGTCTTGCTCGTGATGTGGTACTTTGTGTATCGACCTTTGGTAAAAAAAATGGATGAACGTTCGCAGAAGATTGAAGAAGGGCTTGCATTCGCAAAACAGGCAACGGCTCGGTTGGATGAAGCGATACAGGAAAAAGACCAAATCGTTCATCAGGCACGTACGGAGGCTCGTGCTGTCATTGAAGAAGCAACAGCAAAGGCTGAGGTTCTTCGTCAGGAGAAAATGAATCAGGCAAAGGCAGAAATTGAGAAAGTCATCGTAGAGGCGAAGGAACAGATCAAACAGGAGCGAACGGCGGCGTTTGATGCGCTGAAAGGCGATATGGCGAATCTTGTTTCTGCGGCTCTCACGAAGATCGTGAAGGGTTTAGATGAAAAAACACAATCCCAAATGATTGCTGAGGCAATTCGCGAGATTGAAAAAACGTAGCTATGGTTACTTCTCGAGCATTACAAGGAATCAGTCGGGCGCTCATTCAGGCAGCGAGTGAAGAGCATGTCGTGAGCACTGTTGTCGCTGATCTCAAACGAATTGAGGAAGCACTGCGTCTTCAGCCCGGTCTTCTCATGGATCTATCAGAGAGTGTCATTTCTTTAGAAAAGCGACAAACAGCACTTCGTGAGGCCTGGCAGTTATCCGTTCACCCCTATGCGTTAAATGCGCTGCTTACACTACAAGAACAGGAATGCATTAGAGATCTGCCCGCGTTTCTACAGATGGTTATCACAGATGCGCGTGAGATTGCGAAGCACTATGAGGTGACGGTTCGAAGCGTTGTACCGCTCAGAAAGCAGGATCGGGCTCTTCTTGAGCAGGCGCTTCAGAAACGATTCGGTGGAACGCAGCATATACATGAAAAGATTGACACGAGCATTTTAGGAGGATTATTGCTCGAGATCGAACACTGGCAGTTGGACATCAGTTTGAAAGGAACTATTGAACGCTTGAATCATTGCCTCATCACCTAACTATATGTCAGAGACCAAATTGAAAAACGTAACGGGAGCTGCTCAGCTCGCGGAACAACTCAAACAACGCATGAAGGATTTTTCGGCTACGAGCGAAGCGCGCGAAACTGGTATCGTTCGTGATACAGGTGATGGTATCGCTTCTATCGCCGGGCTCGCCCATGCGAGTTCTATGGAGATGATTCGTTTTGAGAGCGGCGTTGAGGGCGTGGTATTGAACTTGGAGCATGACCATGTCGGTGCCATGATTATGGGGAACCCCGCAAGTGTTCAGGCTGGTCAGAGCGTTTCGACCACGGGTAAAATTTTGTCTATTCCAGTTTCAACCAAGACAGTTGGTCGTGTTGTGAATCCGCTTGGTCAGGCTGTTGATGGAAAGGACGAATTGAAGGGCGATAAAGACATGCCGATTGAGCGCATTGCTCCGGGTGTTATGGCGCGTGAGCCGGTGAATGTTCCGCTCATGACAGGTATTAAGGCGATTGATGCCATGATTCCGATTGGTCGTGGTCAGCGTGAGCTCATTATTGGCGATCGTCAGGTGGGAAAAACAGCCATTGCGATCGACGCGATCATCAACCAGAAGGGTCAGGATGTGGTGTGTGTGTATGTAGCTATTGGTCAGAAGGAATCAAAGGTCGCAAAAATTGTGGCGCGACTTGAAGAGGCTGGTGCAATGGAATACACGACGGTTGTCGTGGCGGGCGCCTCTGATCCTGCTGCTATGCAATATATTGCGCCCTATGCTGGCTGCGCTATTGCGGAATATTTTATGGCACAAGGGAAAGACGCGCTCGTTGTGTATGATGATCTTTCCAAACATGCGTGGGCCTATCGTGAAGTCTCGTTACTGCTTCGTCGACCACCGGGTCGTGAGGCATATCCAGGTGATGTATTCTATCTTCACTCTCGTTTACTCGAACGCGCATGTCGAGTGACCAAGGAACACGGTGGGGGATCGATCACAGCTCTGCCAATTATTGAAACACAGGCGGGTGACGTTTCTGCGTATATTCCGACCAACGTCATTTCGATTACGGATGGGCAAATTTATCTTGAAAGTGATTTATTTTATAAGGGTGTGCGTCCCGCAGTGAACGTAGGTTTGTCGGTGTCGCGTGTTGGAGGCGCAGCTCAGACAAAGGCCATGAAGAAAGTTGCTGGTCCTATTCGTTTGGATTTGGCTCAATTTCGTGAATTGGAAGCGTTTTCTCAGTTTGCGACCGACCTCGACGAAGCTACGCGCAGGCAGATTGAGCGTGGTCGCCGTACGGTTGAATTGTTGAAACAGGGGCAGTACGAACCAATGACGATGGAACATCAGGTTGTTGTGTTATACGCGGTTACAAAGGGGTATGTTGACGGTATTACGATCGAGAAGGTGAGAGATTGGGAACAGGGGTTGCATGCGTACATGAACGCAGAACAGTCGGATCTCCTTGCACGTCTTCGTGAAAAGAAAGTCATTGAACCCGAAATTGAAGCTGATTTGAAAAAAGCCCTTGAACAGTGGAACGCGACGTTTAAGAGTTAAATACGTTTATGGCTATTTCCTCCCGTTTGATCAAACGGCGCATTAAATCAGTTGCCAACACGCGCAAGATTACCAAAGCGATGGAGCTTGTGGCTGCATCAAAGATGCGTAAATCTGTGCAGATGACATTGGCATCACGAACATTCTCTTCCTCACTGAATGTGATGTTGAGCAATGTGCGCTCCCTCGTTGACCCAAAGAGCCATCCGTTATTTGTCGGTCGACTTCCTGTTCGTTCGTGCCTCGTAATCGTAACGGCTTCGGATCGAGGGCTGTGCGGAGGGTTCAATAGCCAGATTCTCAAGAAAACGCTTGAGTTTTTGCGAAGTCGTGACAATCAGACAATTCAAGTCGTAAGCGTTGGAAAGCGGGCGGAAACAGCAATTAGACGGGCCGGTTATCCGATTGTGGCCGCCTTTGACGCCATTTCTAATGCTCCAAATGTTGATCGCGCTCGGCCGGTTGGAGAGTTTGCTTCTAAGGAGTTTTTGGAAGGACGAACGGATCGCGTGTTTCTGGTGTATATGGACTTTCGGAGTGCGGTATCTCAAGTGCCAACGGTGAAGCAGTTGCTGCCAATGGTCCCAGAAGCGGAACTCCTTCAACGGAAAGAGGATGAGGAACAAGACGCATCAAAAGAAATGATTGAACCGGAATTCTTATTTGAGCCTAATCCTGATACTGTTTTGCAAGCGCTCTTGCCTCGAGTACTCGACATGCAGGTTTACCAGGCATTGCTCGAATCATCAGCCTCTGAGCATTCCGCCCGCATGCTGGCGATGAGAAATGCCACGGATAACGCCACAGACATGTTACAAGATCTTACCCTTACCTTTAACCAGGCACGCCAAGCAAGCATTACTCGAGAAATTTCAGAGATTAGTGCGGGGAAAGCCGCGATCGAATAATATGGACTTCTGCATTTGGCGAATCTCGTCGTTAACGGCTCCGGTGCTCGACACCGTACACGATATACGCCTTACTCCACTCCTCGCCGTTGCCTAGACATTCACTCAAATTCAGAAGTCCAATCCTACTAACTACCTATTTATGCGCACAGGAAAAATCACACAAATCATCGGTCCGGTCGTCGACGTCACATTTGAGAATGATCCACCAGCCATTTACACCGCCTTACGTGTTCAGCATGGAAAAGATGTGCTGGTCTTAGAGGTCGAGCAACACCTTGGAGGGGGAGACGTTCGGACAGTGGCGATGTCATCTACTGACGGCTTAGTGCGTGGGATGGAGGTCGAAGACACAGGCGCGCCAATTAGCGTACCGGTCGGTAAAGAGACGCTTGGCCGTATGTTTGGTGTGACGGGAGAGGCGATTGATTCATTAGGAGAGGTTAAAACGAAGAAAAAATATCCGATTCACCGGGAAGCGCCAGCCTTTCACGAACAATCGACCAAGGCGGAAATTTTGGAGACTGGAATTAAAGTGGTTGACTTAATCTGTCCTTTTTTGAAGGGAGGGAAGGTCGGTTTGTTTGGAGGAGCGGGAGTAGGAAAGACAGTTATCATCATGGAATTGATTCGCAATATTGCGAGCGAACACGGCGGATTTTCAGTTTTTGCGGGCGTGGGTGAGCGTACACGTGAAGGACGAGATCTGTATAATGAAATGAAAGAATCAGGCGTGTTGGACAAGACGACACTGGTGTTCGGCCAAATGAACGAACCGCCAGGTGCTCGTGCACGTGTTGCTCTAACTGGCTTGGCGATGGCAGAGTACTTTCGTGATGAGGAACGCCAAGACGTCCTTCTCTTCGTCGATAATATTTTCAGATTTACTCAAGCGGGTTCAGAGCTCTCAGCGTTGCTTGGCCGTATTCCATCAGCTGTAGGGTATCAACCGACGCTCGCTACAGAAATGGGTGCGTTGCAAGAGCGCATTACGTCAACTACCAAGGGTTCAATTACATCCGTACAAGCGGTATACGTTCCTGCTGACGACTTGACGGACCCTGCTCCAGCCACGACCTTTGCTCACCTCGATTCAACGGTCGTATTGGCACGTGCATTGTCTGAGCTTGGTATTTATCCAGCCGTTGATCCCCTTGATTCTTCTTCAACCATTCTCGATCCGCTCATTGTGGGCGAACGCCATTATGCAGTTGCGCGTGGGGTTCAGCGTGTGTTGCAGCGCTATAAGGATCTTCAAGATATCATCGCGATTTTGGGGATGGATGAATTATCTGAAGATGATAAGCTACAGGTGGCTCGAGCACGTAAGGTTCAAAAGTTTTTATCTCAGCCATTCCATGTCGCAGAAGTGTTTACCGGCAATCCAGGGAAATATGTCACATTGGAAGATACAATTCGCGGCTTTGAAGAAATTTTAGCTGGCAAGCACGATGATAAGCCGGAGCAATCGTTCTACATGAAGGGAAACATTGAGGAGGTGGTATAACATCATTCTGACATGTCGATTTATTTTGAGTTGGTAACGCCTGAGCGTCTCGTCTTTCATCAAGACATTGATGAAGCGATTTTGCCGACCTCAGAGGGAGAGATCGCGATTCTTCCTCACCATATCGCGCTGATCGCGACATTGGTGCCAGGGGTGATGAGGTTAAAAAAAGGAAACGTAGAGGAGCATGTGGCCGTATCCGGAGGATTCATTGAGGTGTTGTCTGATAATAAAGTCCGTGTATTAGCGGATAGCGCCGAACGAGGTTCTGATCTGGATGTATCGGTCATTGAAACGGCAAAACAACGAGCTGAACAACTTATGCGACAAGCTGTTCGATCGGACGACGGTTCCTTTGCAGCAGCTGCAGCGGCGATGGAACGGGAATTAGCCCGCTATCGAGTAGCGCATCGACATTCACGAAGCACGCATGTTCCGATGATTGATGCGGGACTCATATCGGATAGTGAGAATTCCACCTAAATCGCTCCTATTCCCACGATTATATTCGTTCAGTATGCGACTCTTTGTGGGAATTCGATTACCAACAGTATTTGTAGAGTCCCTCCATGCTCGTGTATCGATGATGCAAGATGCTCCTCAGCAACTCCGTCAGATAGATTCTGCGCAATGGCACTGCACAATTGCTTTTTTGGGAGAGGTCTCTCAGGAGCATCTAGGGACATTGAATGTATTGTTACAAAAGGTTCTGGAACGACCTCCGCAGGGCACTTTTGCTTGTACAAGTATTGAGACATTTCCAATCCGTAATCCAACGTATCTTGTGGCACGTTTTGAAATGAGTCCCAACGAAACATGGAGTCGGTTTGTTGAACAGATCCGCGATGTTGTGTCAGTTGTAGCGCCGGACGTGGATCGGAGACAGTGGCTGCCGCATGTGTCCATTGGACGAGCCAAGAAAGGGACAACGTTTCACGCGTGGAAGCGAGAAATACCCGTGATCGAATGGACTGCACGTGAGCTTGTTTTAGCATTAAGTGAGTCAACCAGTCAGGGTTCGCGCTATACTGATCTCCATGTCTTCCCCTTCAACATTTGAATGTTTCGGTTTGGTTATTCATGGGTTTGGATGGCCTGATATTCAGCATCGCATTGAAGATGCGATTGCACACCATCAACCGACCTGGATTGTCACAGCAAATCCGGAAATTTTGTTATACGCAAAACGCGACCCTGCCTACTGGCATATTTTGTATCAGTCGGATATCCGGACGGTTGATGGAGTAGGTCTTCAATACGCGGGGTGGTTTTTGGGTTCATCTCCGACACGTATCACGGGCGTTGAATTGGCAGAGCATCTTTTGAAATACGGGGATCAACGGGGGTGGAGTGTTGCTTTATTGGGAGGTCAAAAAGGTGTAACCGATCAGGCTATATGGAATGTGCGCGCTCGTTATCCTCAATTGAGATTGTACGCTGAAGAGGGAGGAGTGGTTGATCAAAAAGGTATCGGAGATGAGTTCAACGAAGAAGCTCTGCATCGACTTACTCAGGTCGCGCCTGATCTGTTATTCGTCGCCCTTGGCCATCCCAAACAGGAGGCGTGGATCGCTCGACATCTGGCTGAGTTGCCGAACACAAAGGTCGTTATGGGGATTGGGGGAACGGTTGATTATTGGTCGGGGAGCGTTCGTCGTGCTCCACAGCTTTTTCAACGCTTGGGTATAGAGTGGATATGGCGATTGTTGATTGAACCATGGCGTTTGAAGCGTATTCTTGACGCTGTATGTGTTTTTCCTGTTCGTGTGATGCTTGATCGTCTTCCCAAGCTCCCTTATTTTTTGTAGGATAGAAATCTATGGAACATGTGCGTACGCGTTTTGCCCCAAGTCCGACAGGCTTTTTGCATATTGGCGGTTTGCGTACCGCCCTGTATTCAGAACTCTTTGCTCGTCATCATCAGGGAACATTCATTTTGCGCGTAGAAGATACGGATAGAACTCGTTTGGTCGAAGGAGCAATTGAAGGGTTGTGTCGATCGCTTACGCGATGTGGGGTGGCGGCGGATGAGGGGGTTTGGATCGATGAGGCAGGAAATATGATCGAAAAAGGGGAGTATGGCCCCTATCTTCAGTCTGAACGAAAGGATCACCATCGGAAGTACGCCGAGGAGATGATTGAAAAGAACGCTGCCTATTATTGTTTTTGTAGCTCTGAACGACTTGAGGAATTACGGAAAGAGCAAGAAGCAGCTCACCAACCAACCATGTACGATGGCTTGTGTCGTCGTCTTTCTCAAGAAGACGCAGCTCGTAGAGTTTCAGAGGGGGAGTCGTATGTTATACGATTGCGGGTGCCTCATGATCGAAACATGATGATTCATGATTTGATTCGTGGTGATGTTGAATTTGATCTTGCGTTAATCGACGACCAGGTTTTGTTGAAGTCTGATGGGTTTCCCACCTATCATCTTGCGGCTGTCTGCGATGATCACGACATGAAGATCACGCACGTGATTCGTGGAGAAGATTGGATTGCTTCGACGCCAAAACATATCTTGATCTATGAAGCGATGGGTTGGATTGTCCCGCAGTTTGCTCATCTTCCATTACTTCTTAATCCAGATCGTTCGAAGCTCTCGAAACGTCAGGGCGATGTAGCGGTAGAGGATTATTTAGCGAAAGGGTATTTACCAGCAGCAATTGTGAATTTTGTTGCAATGCTTGGTTGGAACCCGACAGCAGACCGTGAAATTTTTACGAAGCAGGAACTGATTGAGCTGTTTGATATCACTAAGGTCAATAAATCTGGAGCTGTCTTTAATGTCGAAAAACTCGATTGGCTGAATGCTCAATACCTAAAGAAAATGCCACGAGAGGAGTACCTCTCTCTTGTATCGCCTTGTTTGAAAGGCAAGACATCTGATGAGCCATTCCTGCATCGTTGTGCCCTGCTAGTTCGGGACCGTCTGATACGAGTCAATGATATTACCGAACTGACGCAAGAGTTGTTTGTTGAACATCATGATTACTCACGCGTTTCTTTAACCTGGAAAATCCAAGCTACATCAGAGGCCTTGGAACGGCTTGAGGCCCTTCGCGATCGTTTGGTGACTCTCTCAGAAGATCAGTTGCTCCATGTTTCTGAAGTTGAAAAAGAGATAAAGGAGTTGATTGCGCAAAAAGGCTGGGGAAATGGAGATACGCTCTGGCCACTACGCGTTGCTCTTTCCGGTGCAGAGAAGTCTCCAGGTCCGTTTGAGCTTGTTGCCACATACGGCAAAGAGCGTACGTTGAGTCGTTTGGAGGATGCGATTGCATTTTTGCGTATGTAACGTAGGGGCGGGTTTAAAACACGCCCTTCAATCGATCGATCGGCATGCCAGAGGGCGGGTTGAAAACCCGCCCCTACGCTTTTAACGATTCGAAGTCGGATCATTACAGCATGGGACATAAAGTCCTTTTTCATCTATACTGTCCTTATGACGAGGAAGTATTTTTATCGTATCGCATGTTCTGTATGTGTTGTCTCTTTTTTGTTTTCGGCAATAATCCCGTTTGTTCAGGCTCAAGAAGCGACAGGGTTGAAAGCGCAGGTTGATGATTTGCAAACAGAGGTAAAAAGTAAGCAGACACGAGTTAAAGAACTGGATAGTCTTATTCAGGGATATCGAAAACGGATTGCCGCACAGGAATCAAAGGAGACGAATCTGACCAATGAGGTCGCCTTACTGGATAATCAAATCGAAGAAAAACGACTCGGTATTGAGAGAGCGAAAACAGAAATGGAGGCATTACATCTTGAGATTGTGCAGCTTGAGCAGCAAATCAAAACTCAAGAGGCACGCATCGCGAAACAGAAGAGTTTGATAGCAAATCTTGTTCAACAGACGCATCAAGCGGATGAAATAAGTACGATTGATGTCTTGTTAACACATCCATCTCTTTCGTCTTTTTTTGATAAGTTAGAAGAGTTGAAGCGAATTGAGCATGATCTTGGAGATACGCTCGATCAGGTAAAGAGTGTCCGCGCGACGCTTCAGAATATCAAGCAGCAGCGTGATGACCGTAGAACGCAACTTATTTCAGAAGAAAAGATGCTGAAGACAGAGCAGCGAAAGCTTGATGAGCAGCGCAATGTGAAAACGTCCTTATTGTCAGAAACGCAACAGGGCCAACAGGAATTTGAACGCGTCCTCTATGAACTCCGTCAACAGCAGCAAGGAACAGCGGATGATATTGCGCAGCTCCAGGATAAATTGAAAAACACCTTGGATTCGGTAGATGTTTCATTGGCACGTGGCGATGTATTGCTCAATTGGCCCGTTCAACCTCTGAGTGGAATCAGCGCTCATTTTCATGATGCCTCGTATCCGTTTCGTCGTTTATTTGAGCACCCCGGAACAGATATTCCGATACCGGTTGGCACTGCCGTTCATGCGGCTGCTGGAGGGTATATCGCCTGGAACAAGACAGGAAAAGCCTATGGGAATTACACCATGATCATTCATCCTGGAGGAATCGCCACGGTGTATGCTCATTTATCAAAATTTCTTGGAAAACCAGATTCGTACGTGGAGCGTGGTGATATCATTGGTTTATCCGGAGGCCGTCCAGGTGATCAGGGGGCGGGTCTTTCGACCGGAGGGCATCTCCATTTCGGATTTCGTCAAAACGGCGGTGAGGTCAATGCCGAAAACATTGTGCGCCATTGCAGCGGGTAAGAGGAATAGCCCTTTATAACGCAAAGCGCGCCGAGTGTGGCGCGAGGCGGGACGAAGGGTTATAGGCCTGGATCTTCAAGGCTGAATTCCAAGGACACAGGGTCTATTCTCAATAAGAGGCGTTTTTCTGTATTGTATTTGTACCAGCTCATTGCAAAAATATTGATGGCAATAAGTGTTTCTCGAATCGCTTGTGAATGATCTTCAGAAGAAATATGAGAAAAACAGTTGCGTACGAGATGGTCAAAAATGAGTCTTGAGTCTCCTTGTTTTTGAGCATCGATGATACAGCGTACAACGCTACCATGCGCAGCGTCTGCCCCACGCCGACCGATGAAACGTACTGAGGATATGAAATCCTCAAGTATTCGAACAGGATCTTTATTTTGAGACACTGAAAGAGCCTCCTTTGTTACTCGATGACATTGTTCAGGTTCTAAGGCAATTTGTCAACCTTTTTAGGCGTGCGCTGTAATATGCTTCTTAAACGCTGCTTCCAAATCCTCCATATTGGAAACGCGTACTAAATCAGCCTTAATATCTTTTAAGCCAGATACCCCTTTAAAATACCACGGTAAATGTTTTCGAAGTTTTATGAGACCTGTTGGACCATGATGCGCAATTTGCAAGCGGGCGTGTTCTCGTACAGTCTCCAGTCTCTCTTCGAGTGTCGGTGCGCCTGGGTCTGTTCCTTCGCGTAAGCCTTTGATTAAACGTTGAAAAATCCAGGGATTTCCTAGTGCTCCTCGTCCAATGAGAACACCATCTGCATGGCTGCGCGTTAGGGCATCACGAGCTGCCTCAAGCGTGGTAATGTCTCCATTCACAAGGACGGGTAGGGTGGTGTTCTTTCGGGCTTCACCGATGCGATCCCAGTTGGCAATTCCGCTATATCCCTGTTCTTTAGTGCGTCCATGGATCGAGATTAGATTAGCACCAGCCGCTTCCAGTACTTTGACGAATTCAAGCACATCCGTATCCTTGCTCCAGCCTAGACGAGTCTTCACACTCAGCGGTACACTGATGGCGGCCTTCATCGCCTTAATAATGGCTGTTGCGCGTTCCGGTTCTTTGATCAAAAATGCACCATTAAAGTTCGAAACGATGTTGTAGACTGGACACCCCATGTTAATATCAATGGCATCAGGGTGATAACGCTCCTCAATGATCCGGGCTGCTTCGGCCATAACGGCGGGTTCTGATCCAAAGATTTGCTGAACCAGAGGACGTTCACGCTCATCAAACTCACACATGCGAAGTGTTTTTGGATTCTGACGAACAACAGCTTCAGACGACACCATTTCTCGAAACATCAGCGGCGCTTCGTGTTGCTTGCAAATAAGGCAAAATGGAAGATCGCTCATGTCCGCCATAGGCGCTAGAGCAACGAGGGGGCGGGGCTGTTCCGACCATGTAAACATGAGGGCGAACATATCACATATCATGCCAAATTTCAACCTTCATTTCCCATATCAACCGTCCGGTGATCAGCCGGAGGCAATTGCGTCACTCACCAAGGGTCTACAAGATGGGGAGCGTTTTTTGACGTTGCTTGGTGCAACGGGAACGGGCAAGACGTTTACGGTGGCCAATGTCATCCAAAATATTCAAAAGCCCACACTTGTTCTCGCACACAATAAAACGTTGGCAGCTCAGCTGTGTAATGAATTTCGGGAATTTTTTCCGGACAATGCGGTTGAATATTTTGTTTCATATTACGATTACTATCAGCCTG
>CAYRMN010000029.1:0-14551 GCA_964425575.1 uncultured Gammaproteobacteria bacterium
AGGACTGAAAATCCTGGCGTCGCCAGTTCGATCCTGGCCCTCGGCACCACGTAAAAACTCCCGCACAACGGGAGTTTTTACGTGCCCCGTGGCCACCCTACTCGTGAGTGGCGAGGCTTTACGGGGCTCTGATTGCGAGAGTTCACGTGGTGCAGCCATACAAGGAATAATTCTAAGCTCTTGTCAAAACAGGAGTCTTTCGATATGCTTCTCCCGCTCTGATGGCCTCTTAAACACGATGAGATGCGCCGGGCTGGAACGAAGAAAAACCGGAGGCGCTATGGGAATAGCGATGAGGATTTTTCTGAGTGAAGCCCAAGTAGATCGCGTGATTAAGAGGCCATCATAGGCGCGTGTAGCTCAGCTGGTTAGAGCGTCACACTGATAATGTGAAGGTCCCTGGTTCGAGTCCAGGCACGCGCACCATTCAAAATCCCCCGCACAACGGGGGATTTTGCGTTACCATATTCCCCTGGATCAGAAACAATTTTCCGCGTATACTCACCCCTATATGATTGCACGAAAGCACATTGATGAACGAGGAGTTTTACGGATATGGGGCTCAATGCCTTTTATTTATGGCATGATCGTACCTATCGCTTTTTTAGATCTATCTGTATGTCTGTACCAGGCGATCTGTTTTCGTTTATATGATATTCCAAGAGTATCTCGTGCAGACTATTTTCGCTTTAATCGCAGCCAGCTCCCTTTTTTGAGCGTCATGGACAAACTCGACTGCAATTATTGCTCCTACGCAAATGGCGTTCTAAAATATGCAGGAGAAATTATTGCTCGAACCGAATTATACTGGTGCCCCTTGCGGAACATGCGCGACGCCGCTTTTAAAGAACCTCTGCATCATAGACGTTTTATCTCTCCAAAAAATCCTCAAGAGGTGCAGGAACTTCTTCGTAAAGGCACCTCAAAAGAAGCCGTGTCATCCAAATGATTCTCGTTGAAGAGCGGTTTTTGTATCGACTCCTTCAGCGATCAGCATGTCTTTGATTGAAGACATGTATTCATCCGGTCCACACATGCAATAACGGCCAATCATAAAATCGTGCAGGTAGTTTTTCACCATCTGTGGATTCAAGCGCGTTATTTCACCATCCCATTGCTCCGGTTGCTCACGACTCAAAATAAAGACGGGGCGAAACTGAGGATACTGAATGGCTAAGTCTCGGAACTCTTGCTCATAGGCCATGGCAGCGCGCGTTTTATCTGAGTAAAACAGAATCATGGGAACAGATAGACCGGTAAACAACACTTCACGAATCATGCTGCGAAGTGGGGTCACGCCTACTCCCCCCGCAAAAAACACCAGCCGTTCAGTCTCGGGTTTCAAAACAAACATGCCATATGGTCCTTGTATTCCAACAACATCACCTTCACGCAACTGATTAGCTCGCTTTGTAAAATCTCCGTGCAACTTTATCCCCAAATCAATTGATTCTTTCGATTCACATGGAGCCGTTGCGATCGAATACGCCGCTTTCGCCCATAGACTTCCATCTTCATTAAAAAGATGGAGCATCACAAACTGACCTGCCTGAAATGAAAATAATGGCTGACCATCATCCGGAACCAACCTAAGCGTAAACGAGCTTTCAGCCTCTTGTGTATATGAAGCGACTCGAAATGGTCGCACGACAGGTATAGGCATGGATTACAGGACAATCTCACTCCCATCGTCTTCGTACAACTTAATAGCAAACACTGGGCACGAACGAGCCGCATCAATGATCTCATCTCGGAGGTTCATCTCGTCCGTCGTTTCAGACTCCACCACCGTGCCCGTTTCTCCCGTAACCGCTGTTTCTTTTTTTTCGTTCAAAACATAGACTTTCCCATCTTCATCCAAAGCAAACGTCTTTCCTGCCAATACCACGCAAGACGCCGCGCCAATACAGGCATCCCGATCAACGATAATTTTCATGCGATTAAAGTAGCGGATTGAACCAGAAGATGCAACTGGAAGAACATTAGCTAAAATACTCCCCCAACATCTCATCTTTGGCAATCAATTCCACATTTTGTTTATACTGTCTCCAAAAATGGGGATGGTGCGAGCGTCGGATCAAACGAAACCAGGTACGCTGTATGCGTGGCGGCTCTTGATGATGCGCCAGCTCATGACACACAACGCGTAAAATGGCATCAATATTGCGAGGCTTCATGGTTCGTGGGGTGTAGAGATCAATCGTCATAACCTTCTCTCCCAACTTCGTATAGCCCAAGGTTAGTGAACGAAACTTCCCTCGACCACGCACCCGTCGTCGCAACGGACGCAACTCAAAGCCGGGCATACCCAATACAAGACATGTGCGCTGAAACAAATGATCAACAAACGCTTCGTGACGAGGGTCGATAATATCGGGCATGAAGGTGCAAAAAGTTATTTTCTGTCGTCCTGAACGAAGTCTGACGGCGTCGAAAGGTCTACTCTGTCGTTATTCGAGAAGATCCTTCAACAAGCTCAGGACGACAAAAAATGTACGCCAACGCGTAGACTAGGAATGCTTCGCCTTATATGCTTCCATCGCCTTTTGAATTTCCACCTTCGCCTCTTCGGCGTTTCCAAAACCATTGATAACCACTTTATCGTACTTCGCCTTTTCGAGCTTCTTAATTTCCTTAAAATGAATCAGAAGCTCCTCCTGCATATGCTTCGGCAAATCTTCAATTGATTTGATCTCTTCAAAACGAGGGTCGACTTTAGAAACGGGAACTGCGATAATTTTGTTATCTCCGCCTTTTTCATCGGCCGTTTTTAGCATACCAATTGCCCGAGCCTTGATCACACAGCCTGAAAAAGTAGGGTATGTCACCAGCAAACACACATCAATCGCATCGCCATCATCGGAGTGGGTCTGAGGAATAAAACCATAATCAAACGGATAAAACATTTGATGATGCAGCACGCGATCAAGCTTGAAATATCCCCCTTCTTCGTCGTATTCGTATTTGTTCGATGAACCTTTTGGAATATCAACAATCATGTGGAACACCTCTGCGTCACCGGCTGGAATTTCGTGATACAAATTGATACCTTTCATATGTATAAATATTATTCTTCTTTTATTTTTTCAGCAATCTTCACCCGCCCTTCTGGGGAGCGTAATACACGAGCGTCTTGCCCATGCATGCTAACACCGTGATTAATCGCCGCATCGACGACATCATCATTACTGTTTCCCTTCATTTTCGCGTTGCAGTCAAGACCAAAATCTCGACAATAGATCACTTTGGACATACAAAGAAATCCTAGCAATATCAGGCCTTTTATGCAAATATATCTCTGTCATTCCCGCATAGGCGGGAATCTTGCTCGATCGGAAGGATAAGATGCCTGCCTGCGTGGGAATGGCACACGGAAAAACGTAAAAATGCCATCTAAATAGCATATGTCACAACGATGGAATGGAACGCTGTCTGTCGGAATTGATGAGGCTGGTCGCGGTTGTGTGCTTGGGCCACTCGTTGTAGCCGCCGTTGCTGCTAATGAACCGAGTCGAGGCTGGTTTCAACGTCATAACGTTCGTGATTCAAAGCTCGTTCCTCCTCGTCAGCGTGAAGAATTAGCTGCATATATTCGAAACAACTGCTGGTATTCTATCGCCATCGCAACGCCTATCGAGATAGATCGCGCCGTTGCTGATCGAAGTTGCACCTTAAATGGACTTGAATTACGACTCATGAGCACGTGCCTCAAGAATTCTTATGAGCATCACCCAGACCGAGACGCCTTCGTCCTTGTCGATGCACCGAGCATCAATGCGCATGGATTTTTAGAGCAGCTGTACATGGCGAGCAATTGGCATGATATGGAGTCTATTCGAGCTAGGCATCATGCAGATCGCGACAATCGGACCGTAGGTGCCGCATCCATTATCGCCAAAAGCGAACGAGAACGGCTCATTACGGAATTAAAGCACGAACTTGGCTGCGACTTTGGGTCTGGCTATTGTCATGATCCCACCACCCTTGCCCATCTCAAAACCCTCTCCCCCAACGCTGCCCATGTACGCTGGAGCTGGACGACGGCGCAGCGTGTTCTAGGCGTTAAATAATTCTGTCGTCCTGAACGAAGCGTATGCGAAGTTGAAGGATCTATAAGGAAACTTTTCTTTATAGATCCCTCGACGTCACTCCGTTTTGCTCGGGACGACGAATATAAAATCTCATCCAAGATTTAGATCACTTCGTCCATATCCGTTTCTATATGCCCCTCCTCACCCTCACCCCACGTGCGATTCTCGTTGATGTCATCCCACCTCAACTGGATAGAGATACGGCCGAACGCCGACTCACCGAACTCGATTCTCTTACCAAAACGTATGGCGGTATTACCGTTGTAAAAATAATCCAGAAACGAGCCGTGCCAGATTATAAAACCTATATCGGCTCGGGCAAACTCCAAGAGATTATTACGCTCGCCAAACAAGAACGAGCTGATTTATTGATCGTCAACAATCTTCTGAAACCAAAACAAATGTTTGCGGTCGGTGAGCTGCTGCGCCCTCATCAATTGGTCGTATGGGATCGAATTGATCTGATTCTCAAAATCTTCCAGAAACACGCCAGTACAGCCGAAGCCAAACTGCAAATCAAGCTCGCCGCTCTCCACCATATGGGCCCACGGATTTTTGGGATGGGTATGGAAATGATGCAACAAGGTGGTGGAATCGGTACACGTGGTCAGGGAGAAACAAATACCGAGGTCATGAAGCGACATTTAGCCGAACAAGAAAAACATCTCAAAAAAGAGCTAGACCATGCCTCACGGGCACGCAGCGTACATCGTGCGAGACGAGAACGGTTGGGATTTAAAACGGCATCTATCATTGGCTATACTAATGCTGGTAAATCATCACTCCTCAACGCCCTGACGCATAAAGGCGCCTATGTGGCGAATGAACTCTTTGCGACACTTGATACTCGTGTTTCAAAACTATGGCTCCCAGAACTGCAAACGTCCGTGCTGCTCTCAGACACCATCGGATTCATCCAAGATCTTCCGCCAGACCTGATTAGCGCCTTTCGCGCCACGCTTGATGAAACGATCCATGCCGACCTCTTGCTACACGTTATCGATATCGCCGATCCTCATCGTGAAGAAAAAATTATTGAGGTTGAGGATATTCTGACACGTCTCGGTGTTCAAGACACGCCAAAAATCTACGTCTTCAATAAAATTGATACCTGCAAAAAATTAGAAACAAAAAAGCTTTTGGTAACGTATGCCCACTATTCGCCGGTATTTGTCTCGGCGCTTAAGGGGCAAGGGCTGGAGGAGCTTGGAAAAATAATTGGAGCAAAAATCTTAGAGCTCTGATTCAAACCCATGCCTTTTCAAAAGATCGCGAATTCCTTCGTGAAATGGAACCCGAGGCTCCCAACCAATCCGCTCTTTGGTGAGAGTAATGTCCGCTAACGTATCCCGCATCTCTCCGGGGCGACCCGGCAAATAGATCCGTTCACCGCCAAATGCATCGGCGATTTCGTTAATGGAGTGACGATCCCCCGCTCCAACATTTAAGACCTCCCCCTTACCGATCTTCTCAGACTGCATCGCGAGCATATTCGCTCGAACAACATCCGAGACATGAGTAAAATCCCGCGTTTGGTTCCCGTCACCTGTGAGAGTAAGAGGCTCACCAGCTGCTTTCTGTCGTAAGAAAATAGCCATCACGGTCACATAGGCCCCGTCTGTAGCCATGCGAGGTCCATAGACATTGAAATATCGGAGAGACACGGTCTGCATCCCATAGAACCCCGCAAACTGTTCGGCGACCTTTTCTCCAACATATTTATGCAAGGCATACGGATTGAGCGGATTGGAAGGCATGTTCGGATGTAGGGGCATTTCTGTCTGGTCTCCATATGCCGAGGAAGAAGCAGAGTAAATCACACGCTTCACTCCTGCATCACGGGCAGCCACAAACACATTCAGCGTTCCCATGATATTGATCTGCGCTGTTTCAATAGGCTGCTCAATGGAGAGCGGAATGCGCGGAATGGCACCAACATGAAAGACGCCATCAACGCCTTGAAATACTGGGCGTATTTTTTCTAGATCCGTAAAATCAACCTCGTACAGCTCTGCGCCCTCCGGAACATTACTGCGCTTTCCCGTTGAAAAATTATCAATGATACGTACCGTATGCCCCTCTTTCAGCAATGCTTCGGAAAGATGACCTCCGATAAAACCCGCTCCGCCTGTTACAAGATAGATAGACATAGTGTTCAGGAATGGGATTCTTTTTTCGGCGAACCCTCTTTCCAGCTGATATCCAGTTTTTGAGATTCGACTAAGGCATTATTATACGCTTCAGCTGCTTTGAGAAGGGTGAGCTCAACACCGGCGCGCTCCCCCATTTGAATAAGTGACCGTGTATCCTTCGGCAGACATTTGCCGCCATACCCGCGATATCCTTTATGGAAAATATCGAGATGCGTAGTTCCTACCATAGGTTCCGCCTTCGCACAATCCTTCACCTGCTCATAATCTATCCCAAGTCTTTCACACATGTCGTACAGCTGATTGGCATAGGCGACTTTCAGCGCATAAAAGGCATTCCCAAAATATTTTACCATTTCAGCAGTTTGAGCGGGTACGATTTTTTCAAATGAAGCGCGCGGAAGGAGACCCATAACTTTCTCCGCCTGACTTCGACTCTGAGCCGTATACCCTACGATCTGACGATTCGGATGTTGCATGTCAAAATCCGCCGTTGTTTCTGTAAGAAATTCCGGATTGAACAACAGCATATGCTGTGGATACAGGGTCTGAAATCGATCCGTTGTTCCTGGTAAAATAGTAGACTTCAAAACCACTGTCTTTCCTTCACCTGGAATAGCATCCAAAGCCGCGCGCAAAAATGAATCGTCAAAACCTGATCCATCAAGATAATAGGGAGTTGGAACGGCAACAAAAATGACCTCAGCGTCCCGTAAAACTGAGGCATCAGTCAGGCCTTTTGGTGGATCAAATAATCCCGCTTGGATAGCCTGCGTCTTAAAATACCGGTCCAGGGCTCCCCCAACCATTCCAGTTCCCATGATTGCAATTGTAGAAGACATAGTGTAATACGTTCTCATCCTAAAAGAAAAGAAAACGAAATGGAAGAGGGCGCAATATCATCTGGGTAGATCACGTACCGGACGAGCGGGTATCCCCAAGCAAAGTGTATAGGGAGGAAGATCGTGCGTAACGACGGCACCAGCTCCCACTACAGCTCCTGTATGAATAGTGACTCCTCCCACAATCGTAACACCACTCGCGATCCAAACGTTGTTTTGAATGATAACGGGCTTTGCAACATGCGGTCGATCAATCGAGCCAAGGTCGAGCCCACCGGTATGAATATGCACATGAGAAGAAAGATGGACGTCATCACCCAACACCACCAACGCTCGCGTATTGATATAGACGCCTTCATTGATCACGACTCGTCTGCCGATACGAATACGCTGAGGAGGATCAATCAAAATCGATCCTGTCACTCGTATATCCGATGGAGCGCCAGGAATCCACATACGCCACCACCAGGAATACCCAATGCGACGAAAACGCACCCAGCATCCCCATATAGACTCGGATAATGACAGCGCCATGCTGGGACAGTATCATAGTAATACTCATTTTCAAGTACGGAACATCTATATACCTCTAACATGACACTCAAGCATCGCCTCATCAACTTCCTACAAGCGACGCAACGTATTACTAAAACAGACAACCTCTACATCGCGAAGAGTGGTTTTTATCTGTCGGTAACCCATGCTATGGGAATCTTGAGCGGGGTTGTACTGTACATTCTGATCGGCCGTTTCCTTCCAAAAGAAACGTATGGCCAGTATAGGTATTTTCTATCGATCTTTGGACTATTTGGAATAGCAGCATTCTCAGGCGTAGAATCTGCCTTGACCCGTGCTGTTGCAAATGGCTATGAAGGATCATTGGTGCAGGCTTTTAAACAAAAATTGATGGGTGGATTCATAGGCTCGTTCATATGCGTGTTGGTGGCTGGCTATTATGTAAGCCACCAACGATCCGACCTCGCCTACGCTTTTGTTCTCATTGCTCTTTTGGCACCCTGGATTTATGCCGGAAATATCTATGGAGCTTTTCTAAATGGAAAAAAAGAGTTTCGCGTCTACGGAAAAATCAATACCTGTCTCAATATCTTGGCAGCGCTCGGCATGGCCATCGTATTTGTAACGTCCAAACGTCCCCTCATTTTACTTATTGCTTTTTTGTGTACAAGTCTCGTCAACATTATCGGATTCATATATGCACGACGTCATCAACGGAATGACGCCATTGATCCCGACATGAAGGCCTACGCCTTCCATCTCTCTGGATTGGATGTCTTTGGTGTTATCGCGAACAGCATAGACAGCATACTCATTTTTCACTTTCTCGGCGCACAGTCGTTAGCGATCTATTCACTTGCCATTATACCCGTAGAACAAGTCAAGGGATTCTTAAAAATTTTCCAGTCTCTTGCGTTTCCAAAGCTCACACTTCACGCCATCTCTGCAGTCCACAAAACATTCGTACATAAAATTCGACTCTTTATTATTGGCACCGCCTGTCTCATTGGAATATATATTCTTGCCGCACCAATTTTTTTTCATATCTTCTTCCCCTTGTACCAAGATTCGGCTCTGTACTCACAAGTCTATAGTCTATCCCTTATTCTTGGCGTCCCCGCCTCACTCTACGTAACGCTCTTTACCGCTAAAGGACTGCGACGAGAAACAATGTTATTTACAGTGATTAGCTATTCATTACAAATCATCTTTTTAGTAATTGGAAGCTGGCTTTATGGCATATGGGGAGCCATACTCGCCCGCCTCCTCTCACGCTCATTGATGTTCCTTACTTCTCACCGCCTTTTTCAGCGTGTTTTGTCCCAAGACGTCGAAATGCGTCAAACCGTTGAAATGCCCATACCCTGAAGCGTGCACGCATCGTTGCGAAGTGCTCAAATAAACGATAGGCAGTTGAGGCATGAATATACTGATATTCATCTTCAATATGAGCTCCAAAACCGCTCTTGAAGCGTGCAATGGATTCCTTTTCAGGATCGGTAAGATTAATAGAAGCTAGATCAACCAATATCGCTCCATGCTCTTTGGCGTACGTACATATTTCGTAGATTAGTCTTTTTGATGCGTATCCAATGATTTTATACAATTGTTGATCAGCCATGTCTTTCGCCTGTAGGCGAATAGAATAGATCGACCGGATACGTAGCTTGTTGTGTTCCTGAAAAAAAGAAACTCCCGAAATAAATCTGCCCTGAAAATAGGCCCCCGCGTGCAAAAAAACGTCAAACTCTTTTTGTGAGATAGGAGCGCGATGCTGACTGTATTCAAATGCCGAATAGGCTTCAAAGGCCATGGATGATGTGGTATCTGGAATCCGGATTTCTAGATCAGGCATACGCAAGGTACGATTGATTTCATTTCGTACCGTATCCCGAAAACGGGAAAATACGACCTCTATAGCATCAGTAACATAAATATTCGGCGTCTTCTTGTGCTTACAACGAAATTCCTGTAACCCCTCCAACGGATGATGAATTAAAAGACTGATCCGATCATACGTACGTTGTAGCATTCGGATTTCCGCTACACTAATATCTTCAAGAAAAATATCGATAGCACAAAATGGCCCTCTTTGTTTTATAATTCTCATATTACGTTCCCCACACCAATGTTCGATACACTCGCGCCTTAAATTTCCATAGAGGCAATACCCGGGTAACGGGCATACGTGGCACTCTATAGCGAGATATCCCAGCTCTCACGCAGCCATGACCTGCGCAGGCAAGAATGTAACCGGCATCCCGAACAACATCCTCGTGTCTTTTATCATAGCGCCCTTTCGGATAGCTTAATCTAGTCACCAGCTGACCAGATACTTGCTGCAAAATCGACCGAGATGTCTGACATTCTTCGCGCAGATCCTCACGAGAGCAGCTGGAAAGGTCACGATGCGTATGACTGTGACTGCCGACTTCAAAACCAGCTGCAGCCAGAAGATTAACATCTTCACTCCTCAGGGGTTCAAGACCTGTCTGCGGGTCGCTGGTCACGATGGTAAAACGCGTCGTAATAAAAAATGTTGCAGGAATATTCCTGGAACGTAAGGCCGGCATCGCATACTGAAGCCAATCTTGATATCCGTCATCAAAAGTAATCGCTACCGATGGTCGACGCATTCTTGTTGTTTTTCCATCTACAATCTCCTGTACTTCAGCCAATGGGACGCAAGCGAACTCCAATGTCAGCCAATTAAGTTGGGCATGAAATGCCTCTGGAGAAACCGCATGAATCCATGAACTTTCACTGATCGAATGGTAGGCAAGAATGACGCCTGAAGATACACCGTAAAAACGAATCCATACGCGTGCCATGCATCCCAAAATAAACTCAATACAATCTTTCATATCAAACTATGAGCTTCGCGCCTGAAGAAAGGCTAGGATCCGTCGACCCCGCTCCATCCAGGTGTACCGTTCTGCATCAACATGAGCACCATCAATCAGATGCGCTTGTAATTCTTTATTCTGATTGAGTTGATGAACGGCGTTTACCCACTCTTCAGGACGATCAGCATTCACCAATAAAGCGTTGTGCTCGTTGATAAGAATCTCTTCTACCGGAGGAGTCGCAGCGGCAATAATCGGCTTGTTCACGGCGAGATAATCAAACATTTTCGACGGGGATGAACCGGGCGCTGTCCCAACGCGGGGCATAAGTAAAATATCCGCAGCCCGTAAGTACCGCATCAGTTTTATTCGATCGCACCACGGACGAATAATGATCCGATCAGCCACTCCTATCTTGCTCGCACGCTCCATAAGCTGGTTCGCATCATTCGTTCCCTCTCGTTCGCCAACGATCAGAGAAACGTAGGTATCTGACAACGACGCCAGCACATCTACCATCGTTTCAACTTCGTAACTTATCCCTTGAATCGTTGCCCCCAGTGAGCCGGTATAACACAGGATCGTTTTAGACTGAGGCAAATCTAATTCACGGCGCAATGCCGATGAATCATCTGTGGGTACTAATTCCAATTCAACCGCATGGCAGGGTGCCACGATGCATGCCTGGTCCGATAGATGATAAAAATCTTTCAAAGCTTTGGTGATGGCCACAACTCCACGTGCCGTTTTGATGCTGAGCGACGTAACAAATTGAGGAATGGCTTTAAAAATGTAGACATAGTGGCTTTCAAAAAAAACCGGCTTCCTTACAAAGGAACGCCATACTAGGGCAGGAAACAGTAGAAGATGATTACGATAATAGACCGCATCGAATTGATGACGATTCTTCCAAAGATAGAGCGCTAAAGACAGGTTCAAACGAACAAAGGCAACGAGTCGACGAATCCGGGATGCATGAAATTGTTCCAACGTGGTTACGCTGCCTAAAAAATGACATGAAAATGGGACCGTAATGCCATGACGCCGGAAGATAACGGCAAGGTCACCAGGAGGAACGTCGGAAAAAATAAGAGATACGTTTCCTCCAGCTCTCTGAAGAGCTTCGCAGGTTTTTAACGTATTATGAACATGCGCCCTGCTCCCTTCAATGTTCATTTGAGTGATGTTCGCAATACGCAGCATATCCGTCTTACTTCCACTCCTCAATCCACTTCATCGTCAACAAAAATGTTTTTTCGAAATCCTCATCAATCACGAAGCGTTCATATAGATGGACACGAAGCCGCTTCCGCCATTCCGTTGCTATCACATATAAAAAAGCCAGAAGCGGGAACACTTCATCCGAACACTGAAGCAAGTTGAGATACTGCTGAATTTCAACTCGATAGTGCGTAAATGGATTTTCATGCTTTTGGACAACCCGTTCGATAAACGTCAAAATATCAAACAGAGGGATATCAATATCTCCATACCGATCCCAATCAACAGCAGCAAGTTCACCATTGGATTGTAAAAGGATATTTGATGGAGTGGCGTCTCCATGAGCCGCAATGCTTGACATGCGGCTTACTGCATCACCTGCTCGCTCAAGAAACTGCTCGAACTGAGCATCAAGTTTCATCTGCAGTCGTTCCTGAAATCCCATATCGCTACAAAAACGACGATACACAGACGAAAGATCACTATGCTGTGTTGATGCTCGGGCCGCTGCCGTGTGCCACGCCCGAAGCACACCAAGGCCCTGATTGACTTCGTGCTTGTTCTGGATATCAAGAGGTCGTCCGTGCACAATGCCTTCAGCCGAAACAGCATACCCGCCCAACGAGACGCACCAGCGGGGCGTTGGTATATGTAACCCATATTGGAGCCTATGCTGATCTGTGTAGGCACGTTTCAAAGCCTCATGCGCATGTTCAATCACGGAGTTGTCGCGTGTATGACGTACACTTTTTAAAAACAAAACAGGCTCTCGTTCACGAAACACCACAAACGACACTTTCGGATTTCGATAGGCCATGCCATTGTGCAATTTCAAGCACGAAACAGCCTCCCCTACTGGGATCTTCTCCTGCGTATGTACGATCACTTTGAGTTCTGGAATCATACGTGTTCGGGTTTAATGGCGTACAAATTGTAACTAAAGAAAAAATATCGGTAGAGCCACAACACGCCTGGTATCCGCGATAACACGCGCACAAGTTGTTTTTTCCAGCTCAGTGCTCCCATCAGATTCTGGATCGCGAAGGACATACAGGCCGTATTTTCAAAAGGAATCAATAATCGCTGGTCGTTATATCCCGGAAAAGGCATAACAACATTCGTATCCATAAAACCGGCGCGTTGTAATAAACGGATATATCCCCCTTTCCCATGAGTATACGTCCGGTAATCCTTCCCAAGACGTACGCGGCAATAGGCTCGCGCCAGAAAACGAGGCATAAGGCTCGTAAATGGAAGGCCAATGTGATCCTCTCCCCCGGTCCAGTAGGTAAAGGCCCAACGGTTTTCAATGCCAATATATAATCGACCGCCCGGACGAAGAAGGCGAAAACACTTCTGAAGCGCCCACACCTGCACATCATATGGATCAGCAAACTTCATGCTCTGCCCCACCCACTCTAAAATACCGTTGAAAATAATAACGTCAAACCGCCCTTCAGCTAGCGGAAGTTCCATAAAATCACCCACAAAAATATCAATATTAGTTTTCTGTTCATGGGTGGCGCGTAATTGCACAAATTTGGCACGGGCCCACGACGCGTCAAACGCCACAACGTGATCAACGACATCGCACAAAGCAAATGTGTTTCCGCCCATGCCGCACCCGACATCTAACACCCAATCCGTAGGCTTGATCGTCATGCCAAAGCGCCAATCCGCCCGGCTATGGTCAAAAAAGAACCGGAACCGGTCAGGATCTGTTCGGCGAAGCGATTCCGCGACCGCTAGCAAGCCACGTTCACGGATGTCCACTAGCATGGCGGTCATATCCACTTCAGAAAGCTCTCCCCAATATCGATCCTCGGTAAACATGGGCAATCCTTCCCGGATTGGCCAGGATCGATGGCACTCGGAACACGAGACATTTTCCGTCGTAGACCGGAGGATCGGATGGGGCTCGGGACAGAGGGGACAATAGAACGTTAGGCTCATAGCGGTTTTCGGGAAATTGTGAGCCAACCATACGTGATTCGAGGATTTCGATCAAATCGATCGCCCAACCAAATCAACGGGGCGCAGATCAATCGAACAACACGAAATCTATTGAATGGAATGAATAGTGTTCCAAATACAGACCAGGCTCCACCAATGGGCAGTGTAAAGATATCTACAAAACCCGCTTCTCTCAGAATTTTCTCAGCCCCCTCATGAGTCCAGCGATGATAATCGTGTGGCTCTGGGGTCTCCGGAAAAAAGAATGGGAAGGTAGCGATAAATTCGCCGCCAGGCTTTAGTACCGTCAGTATATTCTGAAGAGAGCGATATGGATCGTGCAAGATATACAGCATATTAATCGCCAAAACTCCATGAAAATGCTCTGCTGGAAAGGGCAAGGGAACATCCGCATCGACGCACACAATCCTTGACGGATCAGAGGGACGTGCATCAGTCGCGATCCGCTGAAAATCAGACGATAGAAATCGAAGATAACTCGGATTGATTCCTCCTCCAATATCTAACCAACAACCACGTCGAGATGGTAGAATTTGAGAAAACCATTCATTCAGGCACGCACGTCCAAAAGTCTTTCCATACAGAATCTCGCGAAACCAAACTCTCAATGTATACCCATTCATGTCCTTTCGTTGGCCTTCCTTGATCCCACCGCATCATCATTTGTCGCGAATACCAAGAAGGATAGAGCAAACAACGATGGCCATGTTCCCGCAAGAAACTTCATGATGTAACCAATGCATGGTATTTGCTCCCAAAAAGTATTATAGGCAAAACGTTCAACTCGCCAGCCCGTTTTCTTTAGGACTGCTCCTAGCGTCACTGCGTTGAACCAGTAAACATGCCCTTTCTTGGGTTGGTTATTTTCTGGGACAATCCCATGTAGAACTTGCCATCGTGCAGGAATAGAA
>CAYRMN010000030.1:0-1033 GCA_964425575.1 uncultured Gammaproteobacteria bacterium
TGCATTGCCAATGGCGTATTTCGTTCAGAACCTGTTTGTATTCGATCATCCAGCAGCCTTCTCTATGAGCTTCTTGATGTATGCTCTGGTGGTCGCCGCAACCACCACGCCGCGTTTTCTAGAGTTGCCCTCGACGGAAGGGGATTTGCCAAGCGTGCGCGCATCTCGTTCTGTATCCTGGGTTGGTTTTGCCGTACTGCAGTTCGTGGCTGTGATACTCATCTGGCGTTATTCCTACTTGCCAGCACGAGCCTCCATCCTTTCCATCGATTCTAACAACGCCTTTAGCTCTGGTCAGTATGAAACAGCCTATCAGCTGTCTAAGCAGGCGTATGCTATTCCTACACCCTATCTTGATGAACAGACGTTCTTGCAATCTCGGAATTTTATCGGCTTGGTTGGGGGCGGTAAAATAGCCCAGTACCCTTTTTGGAAGGATTGGCACAATCTGATCGTGCAGATTACGGAGCGCTCATTGCAAGACCACCCAAACAATACCAATCCTCACTTTGTATTTGCTCGTTTTGCTGAAGCGATGATTTCTTCTGTGCCTGAAGATCGCCCTATTGCCGATCGGGAATATAAAAAGTCAATTGAATTAAGCTCAAAGCGACAGCAATTATATTTCAGCTATGCTCGTTTTTTGGTCACTCAAGGGAGAAAAGACGAAGCGCTTGAGTACATGAAGAAGGTCTTATCGTTTGATGACCAACTCGGAGAATCGCATTGGTTGCTTGGATTGCATTACTATTTTGATCGAAACATGAAAAAAGAAGGTGCCGAGGAGATGATCAAATCACAAACCGTGCAATATCCGTACCAACTTCAAGGAGCTCAGGAGGGAATGGTGCTTGCGCTTGCCTATGATGAGTTGGGTGATAAAGAGGGATTGCGCAGTATTATCCAACTGTTGCCAAAACTGCCACAAGGACAAATATCCTTCTATTTGCAAATAGCGCTTGCAATGGAGCGTCAAGGATTAATTGCTGAGCGCAATTTGATTTTAAACGCCCTGGCTCGTCTCAATGCCGAG
>CAYRMN010000030.1:1043-7468 GCA_964425575.1 uncultured Gammaproteobacteria bacterium
CCGAGCTCGGACAACAGCTTCAGCCTATCTTGTCGGGATCCGTAACCAGTATCCAAGCAGCCTTACAGCTGTCTGCAAGCAAGCCAGTCATGTCAACCAGCACCCCGATAACGACCGCGCCAGAGTCAACCACCACCGAACGTGGACCGCGAAGATAGGCGAAAAAATAAGGTATTATCTAAATAGTTCCAACGTTTGTTGCGAAGATAGCTCCCAGCGGTAGCGGGTTTCAATGATGGCTCGCGCTGCCAATCCAAAGTTGTTTCGTTGCTGCTGATCATTGAGTAGTTTTTCGATCGCTTTGGCGAGTGCGTTTGGATTACGCGATGGAACAACGATGCCTCCGTCTGGTTCAAGCATCCAACGACAGGCACCGACGTCCGTGGCGATGCAGGGCAATCCAGCGGCCATGGCTTCGAGCAAGGCCCAAGGCATGCCTTCTTTGGTCGAAGGGAGAACGAACAGATCAAAAGCGCGTAGGAGTGAAGAAGCATCTGCTCTTCGTCCAGTGAAGATGACCCGCTGTTGGAGATTGAGTTCTGCGCAGCGTTTCATGACAATGGGGTGTTCAGGGCCATCTCCCATAACGACGAAGCGTATTGAGGGAGAGAGGTGTGTTAGGCGAGCAATGCTATCGAGGAAGCCCGGGACATTTTTTGGTCCATAGAGATTCGCCACCGTACCCACAATCGTTTCATCCATGCTGAGTCCAAGCTGCGTTCTCGCCTGTTCGCGCGAAAGCAGGTTTTGATCAAATGTTCCAAGATTAATCCCATTTGGAATTGTTAGCAGCTCTTTTTGAGGGATGATGCCAAGCTCGCGGGCGATTTGTTCATCGCCAGGATGAACGGTCACAATGACGTCTTTCAACCAGGCAGTCCAGTGTTCGGAGACACGATAGATCCATTTTTTGAAAGGAGCAATATCTTCCAAAAAAGCCCAGCCACCTATGCGATAGACGATGCGGGGAGCGTGTTCAAGCCTGGCGGCGATGGAACCAAGGACGCTCATTTTTGAGCTATTTAAGTGAATGACATCCGGTTTGTAGTCTCGAATGACGTGTCTGAGTTCTTGAATGGTCGCGAGATCCGCCAGAGGCAAAATGTCTCGTTTGGCGGCGCGTAGCTTTTGATAGGGGATGCCGGCGCGCAGCGCGCGCTGTTCGAGCTCACCCTCTCCACCGGCGCTAATCAGCACCTCCATTCCAGCTTTTTTAGCATCTTCCGCCATACGCAACACAAAATGCTGCGCGCCACCCCAATCAGCCGTGGTGATCAAAAAGAGAATTCGTCGCTTGGCGTGTTCCATGATTGTAGGTACCATAGCCGAATACCGAGCGAGATTCAATATGTGTGGCATTGCTGGGATTCTTAAAAAAGATGGAACGTCTCCTGACAGGGCGTTGCTTCAGGGTATGGCAGACCGTATCGCGCATCGCGGGCCGGATGCTGAGGGGGCGTGGATTGCTCCTGGAATCGGATTAGCTCATCGGCGGCTGGCGATTATCGATCTTTCGCCACGTGGCATGCAGCCCATGCATGATGCGGCACAGGAGCTCACCATTGTTTTTAATGGAGAAATATATAATTATCGAGAACTCCGTCAGCTGTTATCTGCTGACTGGAAGTCTGATAGCGATACAGAGGTTATTTTGGAAGGATATCGACAATGGGGAGATGGGGTGATTGAAAAATTGCGCGGAATGTTCGCCTTTGCGTTATGGGATCAGCGTGAGCGTCGTTTACTCGTGGCTCGTGATCGAATCGGGAAGAAGCCATTTTTTTATACCTTGACCTCTGTTGGTGATTTGACGTTTGCCTCAGAAGTAAAAGCGCTTCAGCCTTTTGTCCACGCTCCTGTTGATTGGGAGGCGGTACGTTTATTTTTAGGATTACAGTATGTCCCTTCGCCTCGAACGGGCTTTATGGGTATCCAGCAGTTGCCGCCAGGCTCGAAGGGAGTGTGGCAGGACGGAACATGGAAGGTAGAAAAATATCACGAGTGGCTTGTGCCGCAGATTGGTCAGATGCGGTCAGGGATCGGTGCAGAGCAAATAGATCAAGATATACGCACCAAACTGGACGAGGCGGTCAAGATTCGACAGCTGACGGCTGATGTTCCAGTCGGTGCTTTTTTGTCGGGTGGTGTTGATTCCGCTGCAGTAGTCGCCTACGCCTCTCAGTATGCTTCAAAACCATTGCATACCTTTACGATGGGATTCATGAGCAAGAAAATGGATGAGAGATCCGAGGCTGAAGAGATTGCTCGTTACTTTGGCACGGAGCATCACGCCTTTGAGGCCAAACCCGAACAGCTGCTTGAGCTCGTTGATACCTTGGTAGGCGCGTATGATGTTCCATATGCGGATTCATCCGCCTTACCGCTATGGCTATTGTCTCGTGAAACCGCTCAACATATCAAAGTCGTGCTGACAGGAGATGGGGGAGATGAGGCATTTGGAGGATATCGTCGCTATGTAGCCTATGAGCAGGCGATACATTTGAGTAAGAGTTTTTTCGGCGGAGCCATCCCGCCGTTGGCCACGGCCGCATCGCGTGTTTTTCATGATCCGCGTTTTGCACGAATGGCTGAAACGCTGCAGGCGATGAAGAATGGTCCGGAGAGGGGATATGGTGAACTATTTTGCGGATCATATTTCGGCAGCCGAGATCTTCAAGAGCTGTGCACCAAAGAATTTTTAGAACAAACGAAAAATGCCGATGCCGTTGATTTTGTGACGAACCATATTCGTAGGGGCGCATGCCATGCGCCCTCCGACCGGACGACTGAACGACTGGACGGCATGTCGGTCGATATGTCCGAGGGCGTGCGCCACACGCCCCTACAAGATGCCATTCTGTTCGATCTCACCTCCTATCTCTCCGACGATCTAAATGTAAAGATGGATCGGGCCACGATGGCCTTTGGGCTTGAAGCTCGTGCGCCTTTTTTAGATCAAGAGTTGATTGCGTATGCATTGACATTGCCATTGAATCAGCGCGTGCTTCATGGTCAAACGAAAATTGCATTAAAACGTGCGCTTCACGGGATTGTCCCAGAGGCAGTTCTGCGACGTCCGAAACGTGGATTTCAGGTTCCGCTGGCGGAGTGGTTTCGGGGTCCGCTTCATGCGATGGTGCGTGAGCGTTGTCTGAGTTCCGCGAGTCCGCTTCGGAGCATTTTCCATCCTCACGTGATGTCGAGGCTGATTGAAGGGAATAATCGTGGCCTTGATCACGGAAATCGACTTTGGATGTTATGTGCTTTGTCGTCGTGGTTATCTACCCACTCCTCATAATTCATATGGAACTGTTCTGTACACACGATCGCTCAAGTATTCGACGCATGCACATCATGATAGTGACGCCATTATTTCCACCTGATTTGGGAAGAGTTGCTTTGTATACAAGAGAATTCGCGACGCGGCTTGCGTCACATCATGATGTGAGCATCATGATGTATGGATCATTTCCAGAAGACATTCCTGGAGTTCGTTACAGCATAATCTCGAAGGATTGGGCAATTCCTCTGCGCATGATTGCATTTACGTTTCGTCTATGGAGAGCGTCGCGTGGTGTTGATGTACTGTATGTTCAAGATGGGGCGTCGGTCGGTTTCTCATCATTACTTGTAGCTCGCATCCGGCGTATTCCATACATTCGCTATGCGATGGAGGATGAAGCACGGGAACGCTCCATCCATGCAGAGAATGTGGATGCCTTGTCACATGAAAAGCTGGCAGTATCTACAACATCGAATATAAAAATACGTCTCGTACGCTGGCTTCAGCGCATCGTGCTGCAAAATGCAGTGTGCGTGGTCGTTCCAACTCTCTTTTTGCAAGAAGCGTTAGTTGAGCGTAATCGTATGTTGGAATCTAATGTACATATCATCCCCTTCCCGCCTGAACGAGAAGAGATCTTACCTTTTCTCATCCAAAAAGTTCCCCATCAGATTCTTATCACAAGTTCCTTGAATGACATGAGCGGCGTTGATGAGCTTGTGGCTGCATTGCCCGTGCTCGTACAGGCGTATCCTTCGTTGCGTGTGATCTTTGCAAGCGATGGTCCGCTTCGAACGGATCTAACAAAGCGCATTCATGGCATGGGTCTTATGCATCACGTAGCGTTTTTAGGTTTTACGTCGCGAGTTGAGAAATGGGCCTTGCGGCGATCATCGACGGTATTGGTCATGAATCAAAGCATTTCTGAGGGTCCTGCAGAGATTCTGAACGCCTATACCGCTCAGCTTCCAGTCATTGCAACAGATATTCCTGAACACCGCGTTGTTATGCAGCCGGATTGTTCCGGACTGCTTATCCCACTGCACCATCAACAAGCTCTTGTGCAGAGTATTGAGCGCGTCTTGAATGATGCTGACTTACGCAACGCGCTCGTTCATGGTGGTGTACGTTTTTTTGATGTGCAGATTTCTTGGGAGTGTCATCTGAAAGCCATCGTGCAGCTTTGTGAGGAAAGTTATCAATCACGCATTCGACCAGTATGACCATCTATCAAGACCGTGAATCATGGGATGCCTATTGTGCTGCCGAACTGATCACGACGCGAGCGCTTGTGTCGCGTCTCGGGTTTGATCTCGAAGCATCACAAATTCATATTGGTGGGGAACGATCAGTGATTAGTGGCAAGAAGCTTGTTCTCATAGGACGACGACAATCAGATGGAAAACGTGTCGTCATTAAATCGAGCTCTCATCCTGAAGGGAGACGTGAGCTTGAACATGAGCGCGCCTGTCGAACGACATTGGATACAATTCGGTTTGCGTATAATGTTTTTTTATCGCCTGAACAGATCGATTGGAGGGATGAGCAAGGATGTCTCCTTTCAATTACTGCGTATATTGAGCAGGATTGTTCGTTTTTGGAGCGGACGCTCGAAGAGCAGTTTTTTATCGGGATGAAGGCGTTTGAAACGCAAGAAGGTGCGCATGCAACAACATATGAACATGTGCGTATGGTTCGTGGAGTGTTTGGCATGTATCGTGCATCGACCTATCTCAAGACATGTATTGGATTTCGCGAAGAGATCCGATCCTTTCTTGGACGGCATAACACCGTTGATGATCTTTTGGGTCGAGCACAGGAGTATTTGCAGACTCATGAGCATCGTATTGAGCAATACTGTGGGTTTTTAACGCATACCGATTTCGTTCCGCACAATATTCGAACAGTTGGGCGGGACATCTACCTCTTAGACCATTCTTCCATTCGCTTTGGGAATAAATATGATGGGTGGGCTCGTTTTTTGAATTTCATGTTGCTGCATCATCGTAATCTTGAAAAGGCGGTGCTGATGTATGTACAAAAAAATCGTACTTCTACAGAGTATGAATCTCTTTCCCTTATGCGTGTGTATCGACTGGTAGAAATCATTTGCTATTATGCGAAACGGTCTGTGATGACACAGGGTAGTCTTCATGAACTTGATACGGCACGCGTGTCTTTTTGGACAGATGTCCTTCGGTCGATTTTGGATGAACAGCCTCTTTCAGAGGACCGTATTCAGGCCTATCGCGCTCTGCGCGATGCATTGCGGAGCGAAGATGAAAAACAGCGACAGCAAGGGCTGCATTAACGAACGGTGGATTTATTCCAGCGTATCTAAGCGAGCAACGAGACTAGCATATTCCTCAACCAGAGAGTGCGGCCACGTTTCTTGTAACGCACTCAGCACGGCGTGTTCGAACCACGTTTTTTGATCTTTACCTCTGTTAAACATATCCCATACGCGAGGACCGAGGAGCGCATGAGCTGACAATACACTTTCAAGATTGTGAATTTTGTCGGCAACGCAGACTGCTTTTGTCTCGATAGAAGCAAGTCGAATGTTGGCAATGTATTCTTTTTTTCGTTCCTCCCATACAAGGGTTTTATCTTCCGTAAGAGGGAGGATGATACGTACAACATCTTGTCCGAGAAGACGCTCAAGCTCATCCTGGGTGATGGAGGAGTCCTCTAGAATATCGTGAGCCAGGCCGGCCGCCACAACCGTGTCTGTAAAACCATGTCGCGCCAGCATCAGCGCAACCATGAATGGATGGATGATATACGGAGATCCATCATCTTTTCTGACCTGCCCGGCATGAGCAGAGAGCGCGATACGCGCTGCGGCTTCTGCAATGGATGTCCGCTTCTCACGCTGCTCGAGTGGTGAATCGTTTATTGCCATAGACGCGCAAAAACGCTATCTCGCATCTGGTGTGCGATTGCGTCCCAGTCATAGGACTGCAAGACCATATTGCGTGCATTCGTGGTGATGCGAGAGACGTCGTCTGGATGACTGAGGATAAAAGTAACAGCTTGCGCGATCTGCTCAGGTGAATTTTTATCCACTGCCCAGCCCGTTGGTTCATGGTCGGGATTGCGCTGTGCATCAAACAGGAAATCAGCGAGTCCGCCCTCCTGC
>CAYRMN010000030.1:7478-12149 GCA_964425575.1 uncultured Gammaproteobacteria bacterium
CGACGACAGCACGCACTTTTTCCGGGCGCGCCATGACATCCCTGACTGCATCCGCAATCTGCTCGGGCGAATCCTTGTCCACCGCCCAACCGGTGATTGGCTTCTCCGGATTACGCTTCTCGTCGAAGAGGAAATCGGCGATACCGCCCTCCTGCGTGGCGATAACCGGTAGACGCGAAGCCATAGCGGATAAAAAGGCATTCCCTAATCCTTCTGATCGACTTGGTCCGACGAAGATATCAGCCGCCTTTCGATAGGCGGTAACCTGCGATCGATCAACGCGACCAACAAAGATAGCACGATGACTTACATGAAGCTCTTCTGTGAGGGATTTGAGTTTTGCTTCATCCTCGCCATCGCCCACAAGAACAAGCTTCACATGCTCAGGGAGCAGCGGAAGTGCGCGTATGACGGTGTCGTAGCCTTTTTGCTCCACAAGGCGCGCAGTGTTGATTAAGAAAACATCACCCGGTTTTTTTTCAAGCTTTTTTTGGATTTCAGAAACTTCCTGAGGCGAAAAAATTTCATGTAAATCTTTTGGATTGGCCCCATTATGGATAACTTCAATCGGTCCTTTGAAGCCCATAGATCGTGCCCATGAGGCGAGAAAGGAAGAAATAGATTGAACAATGGTAGCCGAGGTAAAGGCACGCTTAAACAGTGGCCAGACCGGTCGCATTGTCCGTTCGATCTGCGGTATCGGGTTTCCCTCCTGAAGTGTGAGAACAAATGGGATACGAGGATTGAGAATTTTAAAAAGGGCAGACGGGACACCTGCGGACTGTGCCATGATGCACCAGATTGCATCATATGCATGCGTGCGATGCAGGCGCCATGCGTTCCATGTGGCGAGAAACTGGAACAGGAATTTATTCCATGAGAGTGGCCAGTGTCCAAGGTCTTTTGTGGTTGCTCCGGCTTTTTTAAAACCGATGCGATGGATGAGTATATGCCCCATCTGCTCTGTGCGTGGCAGTGCGGCATCGGTCTGAAGCGTGACCATGTGAAACTCAATATCAGAGGGATCAATCCGATCCGTAATTTCTTTCACCGCCGGCTCTGCACCACTCGCGAAAGGATAGTAGAAGAGAGAGAAGATTAATATTTTTTTCATACACGCTTCTTTTTAGAGTGTTCAATGTATTGTGTGAGGGTGTGCTGCGGATTCCAACCCAGCGCATGAACCTTGGATGCATCCATGGCTCTGGTAGAGCGTGACGTTTTTGTTCCTGGAAGAAGCTCAATCTCGCCGCCGAATTGGTGTGCAATATCAAGTAATGAGTGTACGTCATCAGCACAAATGCAATATTCGTCACCTTGCCCCTTGTCTCCAATGAGGAGTAGGGCGTCCACGGTATCTTCTACGTGCGTGAAGGCTCGCGTTTGTGTACCGGGTGCGCGTACAGGGAAGGGGATATGCTGTAAAAAACACTGTCGAAATGTTTCAACCACCGTTCCGTAATTTTGTACTCCGGCCCGCTCGCCTGGGCCATAGACGTTATAGAAATAGGCAATCGCATATGGCAAGTCATACCAACGAGCGTAATTATGAACAAGCTCTGTATTGACGGCTTTCATCCAGGTGTAGGGAGAGAGGTCGCGTCCTTCAGCGCCGTTTTGCTGCTCACCCGCAAATTTTGTTGAGGATCCAGCATATACAAGTTTGCATTTTTTGACGCGCCAGAATTCAAGCACGGCAAATGTTCCTGCGATATTGAAATCCCATGCAACCGATGGCTCTTCGAGGCTTTTGGCGACGCGTGAATATTCTCCCAAATGGTAAATACACGTAGGATCTTCTGGGATCAGTTTTGCAATATCTTTGGTATGACCTTCGCGATAATCAACCCCAGCAACATGGTTCGCCTTGGAGCCTGTAAAATAGTTGTCTAATGAAATGACCGTACACCCTTCTCGGACAAGCCTTGCGCATACATGCGAGCCAATAAAGCCCGCGCCGCCCGTGACAAGAATCGTTTTACCTACGCCATTTTTCATGATAATAAGGTATCTGTAACAGCTCGCATAGTCAATGGGAAGCGGCGATGCAGAAGATCGTGGTATGCTTTGATCAGTAATCTCTTATATGAAAATCGTGATTGCCACGGGAATATATCCGCCCGAAGTAGGCGGACCGCCTATTTTTGTAAGAGAATTTGCGCGTATTTTGCATACAAGCGGTGCCGCAGAGCCAGTCGTTGTCACATACGGAGATGAGATGACTCAGCCTGGAGACGGTTGGCTGGTGATCCCTGTTTCACGTAATGGGGGAGCGATGATTCGATATATTCGTTATGCGTGGCGGGTATTTTGTGAGGCGCGTCGGGCAGATGTTGTGTTTGTGCAGGGCGCTGTATCCGAGGGATTTCCTGGTACGATTGGAGCGTTGCTGGCGGGAAAGAAGACTGTCATGAGAGTCCCGGGGGACTATGCCTGGGAGCAGTACCAGCAAACACCAGGTGAGACACATGAATTTCTAGATGAGTTTGTGACGCATCGGCATCAAGGTGCTATTCGTGTTATGGAAGAAATTGAGCGATGGACATCCAGACGAGCGGCTCGAGTCATTGCGTGTAGTAGGTACATTCATGGAATCGTAAAGGCGTGGGGCGTAGAAGAGAAAAACATTCGAACGATCTACTCAAATACGACGCCTTTTTCACCAACTCTTTCTCGCGATGAGTTACGCCAACAGTCCGGATGTTCTGATAAAACAGTCATTTTTACAGTTGCTCGAGCAGTTCCTTGGAAAGGTGTTGATTTTTTAATGGATGTCCTTCAGCGTTTGCCGGAAGAGTTTATGCTTATTGTTGCGGGCGACGGTCCACTGCTGAAGGATTTACAAGGACAAGTTATCTCAAAAGGTTTGAGTCAGCGTTGTCGTTTGTTGGGTCGGGTTTCTCATGATGTGGTTGGAGAATGGCTTGTGGCCGCAGATCTCTTTGTGCTTGCATCCGCCTATGAGGGATTTCCTCATGTTGTGGTTGAGGCGATCACGAAGGGCTTGCCATGCCTTGTGAGTGATCGTGGTGGAAATCCTGAAACCAAAGAATTATTTCCTGAACATGTGCGTGTGCTGCCATATCGCGATCTTGAGGCGTGGGTTGAAGCCTGTAGGACGCCGCATGCTCGATTACGAGAAATTCCCCCGCGTGATTTTCTGACGGTTGGGCTTGAGACATTGGGCGTGTTGAAAGAAGTATGCGTATCTTAATGCTTAGCCGCGACGCGAGCGGCCTCGATCCTGCTTCACGTACTGCGACGCGGTGGCGTTTGTTGCGAGACAGCGGTGCAGAGATAGAGGTTATTATTTCATCAACTCTTCAGACGGGTTGGGAGGAGAACGGATTGCGCGTCAAAGGGACGGGCGGCAGAACGCTTTTACAGCGCTTATGGAGACTTTCTCGTTTGGCGCGGGGGCGGTCCACTACGGTCGACTGCCTCACTGCTCAGGATCCATTTGAGCTTGGTTTGATTGCGTGGTGGGTTTCGCGTCTTGCAGCCAAGCGTTTTGAAATACAGGATCATGGAGCTTTTTTTAGTGGCGGCGAACGATACGAGCCCCTTGCATGGCTGAGGTCCTGGATGCCACGTTTCTTGGCCAGACGAGCTGGACGGATTCGAACGGTGAATCCAGAGAGTCTGAAATGGCTTAACACCGCTGGTTTTGCCGAAAAAACGTATTTCTTGCCACTTGCTGCTGACGCTCGCTTTCAACTGGCGGTTCGACGACCTGAGCCGGACCTCATTGTGAGCGTTGCGCGTCTTGTGCCATTTAAACGCGTTGATCTCTTGTTGCGGGCATTTGCTCTTTTGAAGGTGAGTACGCCGAACGCGAAATTGGTGATGATTGGGGATGGTCCGTTGCGGCGTTCATTGGAGGGTCTCGCGCAGCGTCTTGATATCGCGCAAGATGTAACCTTTATTCGCGAAACAGATCCGCTTCCTTGGTTGGAGCGAGCGGCCTTGTTTGCACTCTTATCCTCTCACGAGGGTTGGGGTGTCGCGGCTGTTGAAGCGGCCTTGACCGGTGTACCCGTATTGATGACCAACGGTTGCGGAGCGTGGTTGGAAGAGCGCGGTCGTGCTCGAACGACACCATCCACTAGCCCCACAGAAATCGCTCATTTGATGGCTGAGATGCTAGCGCATCCGCGAACACCCTCTTTTTTTTCCGATGCTCCATTGCCAGAAGCAGTAGGACGACACCAAGTTGAAAATTGGCGTAGATTTGTTGATGAGAAGCCTCGTTGTCTGATTTGTGTTCAGGCAGTAGATCCAGAGGAGCCACTGATGGGTTTTTTTGTTGATTGGCTGCAGGCATTCCGTACCCATTCACGAGCGATTGTGTGCGCATTACGAGTAGCGGCGCATCTACCTGATTTTGAGCAGGAGATTGAGGTGCATCATGTGCGTCCTACGGCCTCACACTCACGTCTGGCAGTGCTGTGGAGTGTCGCTCGCATTTCTTGGCAGGAGCGTTTTCGTTACGAAGCCGTGTTTGTTCGGCAGGATCCTCAGTATGTGGCATGTTTGGGCTGGTGGTGGCGATTGCTTGGAAAGAGGGTGATCCTATGGTATGCCCATTATACGGCACGTGGCCCCTGGTTTTGGCTTGGAGCATTATGGGCACATGAGGTTGTGACATCCGTTGATGAGTCAAATCCATTG
>CAYRMN010000030.1:12159-14423 GCA_964425575.1 uncultured Gammaproteobacteria bacterium
GACCTCATCCATCAAAATTGGTCAGCATATCAATACGGATTTTTTTACACCTTCTCAGAAGGCTGCTTCTTTGAAACCACGACTCCTATTGTTTGGACGAGTATCTCCGGTAAAGCGCATTCCCTGGATCCTAGAGACGATTGGGGAAGAGATCGT
This sequence comes from uncultured Gammaproteobacteria bacterium, assembly GCA_964425575.1. Classification (GTDB taxonomy): domain Bacteria; phylum Patescibacteriota; class Patescibacteriia; order 2-12-FULL-60-25; family 2-12-FULL-60-25; genus CAYRMN01. The sequence goes on from CAYRMN010000030.1 coordinate 12,316, forward strand.
CCGGCAGGGAGCGCATCTAACGCTCATCGGCGCTCCTGATACGCCTGCACTTCGTGCCGAGATCAAAGCAGTCTTGCCTTCGACAGCGGTGTGGCGAGATACGCTGGTGCCTCCGTCTGAGGCACGCTCTCTTTATCACGATCATGATATTTTTATTAATGCAACCCCTGGATCGATGGACAAGACAATTCTTGAAGCTGCTGCCTGTGGTTGCATTGTGCTCGCTGCTTCACAGGGAATGCGACACGGTCTTCCCTCGGATCTTGGTTGGTTACAATTTTCATCTGCCGATGAATTACGACAATCCGTTGAACGCGTACTACGCATGACACCTGAGGAGCGGCGGGCGATAGGCGCTCGTCTACGTGCGTGGATTATTGTGCGTCACTCTTTGCAGCTCCATATACCAAGACTCGTGGCGCTTCTGTATGAAAAAAGTCCATGTCCGTTATTCCGTCAGCGCCTCAAACGTTGGGCGTGGCGTGTATCGGCGGGTCGAGAACTTCCCGCCGGTCTCAGCGTTCTCATGTTTCATGCCATGGACGGAAAAGGACCGGCAGCCTGGGACCCGTATCGTTTTCAAGCCTACATTACTCGTCTCATGTCTCATAAAACGGCTATTTTTCGATGCAAGGATGTATGGAATGGCACGTCATTTAATACTTCATCACGTGGCGTTCTTCTCACTCTTGATGACGCGGTCGAGGATTTTCAAGCCATTATTCCTATTCTTCGACGCGAACAGTTGTCCATGACGGTATTTGCTCCGAGCGTGTTGGGGACGTTACGGGGTTCTGAACAGATTGCTCGACGTGTTCTTACTCAGTATGAGCTTCAAGCATTTGTAAATGAAGGGATTATAGAGGTAGGCGGACACGGAGCATCACATACGCCACTCGCGGAAATGGAACCAAAACAATTGGCTGAGGAAGTACGGAGTTCTTTTGCATATGCTGTCTCTTTGAATCCAAAGGGGGTTCCTCCGGTATTTGCCTACCCTAAGGGTAAACGTGATGGAGCGGCAGAGCAGGCAGTGGCTGCTGCGGGCTTTGTGGCTGCATTCGGAGTTCAACCAGGACGCTGGACACAAACCACGCAGCTCTTTCATATCCCTCGCATTCCTGTTCTGGGCTGGATGAACTCGCGAGATGGACTTGATCGATTGCTGAGCGAACGATTTGTATGATCTCCTTGCTGTTTTACGCGTTTCCCTTTATTATCTTGACAAGATGAAAAAACTTTCGGTTATCAGTCCTGTTTACAATGAGCAGCGTACCATCCGTCAGTTATTAGAAGCGGTTGAAGCGATTCAGTTGCCGGACATGGAAAAGGAGATTATTTTAGTTGATGATTGTTCAACGGATGGAACACGCCCACTCCTACAGAAACTAGCTGCATCTTTATCGTTACTAGATGCCTGTCATGGCTTGTCTTTTGTGCCCGTTATTGCGTATCCGCGTGGTAGGGTTGATAGTCGTGTACGACAGAAGGTAAAAGAGGCCGGATTTATTGGAGGATTACGTATTTGGGCTGCTGGAATGCACAAGATGATCATTTTATGATTCCATGTTATCCGATACTCACTTGGATGAGTGCAAAGGATGTGGTGCATGAGTGCGAGAGAAGAGGGGATATGTTAAGAAAACTTTTTCGACTATGAACATGCTTTCTTCTTTTCAAGATTCATATTGGAATAATCATCAACAAAAGGAAGTATTTCGTCACCGGCAAGCAGCTTTATGGTTGGGCGTGCAGCATGAGCCTATCGCCGATATTGGATGTGGAGATGGTTTCTTTTTGAAACTTCTCCTTGATAAAGGATTGAGCGCATGGGGCGTAGATGTTTCTGCTGAAGCTATACAGGCATGTCATCGTCAAGGACTCGTCGCAGAAATCGCAGATTTTGGAAATGGACAACTTCCTGGAAGAGCCATAAAAACAGCAGTATTACTTGACGTTCTTGAGCATTTGTTGCCGCGAATCGAAGACGACACCTTGTAAACTGCCACCCCCGCCCGCATTCCTGCGTGGCACACACGTGATGGAGCAGGCATGGCCTGGAACACGCCCGGTAAAGGCACGCCCGGAAACGGCTCGTCCGGCAACGG
>CAYRMN010000031.1:0-14417 GCA_964425575.1 uncultured Gammaproteobacteria bacterium
AAAAAAAGAGTTTTCCGAAAAGAAGAAAGAGAGATATGCATGGTATGGAGTATACAAGATATTAAATATTCCGTCATCGCTCATATCTCATCTTATGAATTCAAAAAAGCAGTGCATCTATACTCAGCCAGCAATTTAACTTACCTCCCCTAGCGACTTTCGTTCAGCCTCTTTAACCATCTCAAGCGGTCCAGCAAGAAGCTTTGGCTGCTGTTCGAGTGTATAATGAAGTAACTCTGCCTGATTCGCAAACACTTTGAGCAACGAGGTATCAATTAATTCACGTGCATTATCAGGGATAATGAGCAAATAAGCCTTAATAGTCCGGCTATGGTGATCGGAAGGAATGATCAGAATTTCTTGACCATCTTCATTTCGTACTGTCGCATGAGAAGTCCCCTCCTCATGCAAACGACACAATTCTCGATTTGAAATCTTAAAAGATTTGCGACCATCAAGGGAATGAAGCAGTTCATGCTGTGTACGGGCTTTCTCAAGATCAACATAGCGAATCGCCGCCATACGCGCTCCAACGCTCGATGCCGCACTCGTCAAAAGCGACATAAGCAGGTCTTTGCTCAAATGATTGTTGCCGACAATTTTTAAAGACGTTTGATTGGCCACGCGTTTTAGCACCTCAATCTGGCGATTGATAGAGCCAATGTATTGGTACGATTCTACCAATTCACGCTTAGCACGCTCATATTCATTACTGACATCTTCGCGCGCCTTTTCGCTGCGCTCCAAAATACGCTGATAAATCGAGAAGGTTGTCAGCCCTATAATACCAAAAAAGAAGATCATGCCTTCCTCTAATCGATGCTCTGGAATTCCCCACATGGAGCTAGTGACTAGGGATGGGGAAAGAACGGCGAGAACGAAAATCGCTAAATAAACCAACGAAATCCACTCCAGACGCAGTACCGATTTAGCTTTCATGGTTCAGAGTGTAACAGAAAAGATCAGAGCAGAATACCACCACCTAGACAGTCGTCCTGTTGATAAAATACGGCCGATTGTCCTGCAGCAATCGCCTTCACAGGATGGTCAAATTGTAATTGAACTGTATTGGGCTCAACTCCTTTTGTCATCTGTGCCCTTACTGCCATTTGCCGATAGCGGACCTGTACGTCTACCGTGTAAGGGAGGATGGGAAGGGTACCCTGCGTCCAATGCAAATCTCTGACGGTGGCTGTTGAAGAATACAGAAGCGGATGATCCGCACTTGGTACGATAATAAGACGGTTGCCTACAAGATCTTTCTGCGCCACATACCAGGCATGACCTCCCTCATCGATTTGTACACCGTGGCGTTGGCCGATGGTGTACTGATCAAGACCGACATGCTCGCCAAGCACCGTTCCATTTGGATCAATGATCTCTCCCAGCCGAGCAGGGATTTTTTTACGTAAAAATTCTCCTATATCCAACTTCCCAATAAAACAAATCCCCTGACTATCGGGCTTGGCTGCGACAGGAAGATTAAGGCGCGCTGCCAATGCCCGTACCTCTGGCTTGGTCAGATGGCCGATCGGAAAGAGCGTCTGGCGTAAAGCTGCCTGAGGTACACGGTACAAAAAATAAGATTGATCTTTTTCAGGATCACACCCTCGTAACAAGTGCGCCGTGCCTTGCTCATCTCTCGTCACCCTCGCGTAATGCCCCATCGCGATATAATCAAACTTCAATCGACGAGCTTCTTCTAAAAATAATCCAAACTTGATGGCTTCATTGCATAGTACATCCGGATTTGGCGTCTCACCGGCCTCATACCCTTGAAATAATTCTTTCACGACTCGTTCTCGATAACTTACCTCAAAATCAAAGGTCAGTAACGGAATGCCAAGCTGCGCGGCTACTCGCATAGCGTCCCTCCGCTCTCCACGCCACTGACATTCACCCGTCCACACATCTTTCGAGTCCGACCAATTTTTAATAAACCCGCCCACAACACGAAACCCTTGCTGCTGGAGCAGGGCGGCACTCACACTCGAATCAACTCCGCCGGACATGCCGATCAAAACAGATGACTGGCTCATACCTATACACCCTACGATTTTGATTTTATTTTTTCTTGTGCGGCTTTTACTTCCAAAGCTGCAGATGAAGCTGGCTTGCTTGTCCGATTGAGTTTGATTGCCGGCTTTCCTTGCGTCTCTTCATTGACCGCAAGCTGACCACAGGCTGCATCAATATCTTCTCCAAATGAAATACGATGAGTGACCGGAACACCCAGTCGCTGCAAACGCCGCATAAAGGACATACGTTCTTCTCGCTGCGTTGCCGTAAACATGTCAGTGTCATGGTACTTAATCAAATTGACATGAAACAAGCGTGGGTTATGTTGCAAGAGATGAGCTAAGGCTTCAGCTTCTTCTTTCGTATCATTAATACCCTTGAGAAGCAGGTATTCAAAAAAGACTTTTCGATTAGTGCGCTTGGCATACTCATCAACAGCCTGCATGAGTTTTTCAACTGGAAACGCCTTGTTAACAGGCATGATTTTAGAACGCGTCGCATCAACAGCTGAATGCAACGAAATAGCAAGATTGATCTGAATTGGCTCCTGCGCTAAACGACGAATACCGGGCACAAGTCCACAGGTTGAAATCGTAATATGACGCGCGCCCAGACACATCCCATCCTGATCATTCAGAATTCGCACGGCATCCATGACTTCATCGAGGTTATTCAATGGCTCACCCATGCCCATAAACACCACGTTCGTGACGTGAGCATTGCGCTCTTTTAACCAACGTGAGTAGTGCAACACCTGATCCACCATCTCTTCCGCAGTCAAATTCCGTTTCAACCCCATAGTTCCAGTGGCGCAAAAGGTACACGCCATAGCACAGCCTACCTGAGAAGAAATGCAGACGGTATTTCTCCCACCCTCGTGACGCATTAAAACCGCCTCAATGCTTTTTCCATCAGCCGTTGAGAAGAGCGTTTTAATTGTATCCTTCTGCGCGCTCTCTTGCACGTGACGTGGTGTTAAGCTTGACCATGGCACCTGTTCCTGCAACGCAGTACGTAGCTCTTTCGAAAAAGGTGTCACCTCATCCCACCCCTTCAACAACTCAACATAAAATGCACGCTTGGCTTGAGAAAAGCGAAACGCTGGTTGTTTCAGATCTCTGAGGACTTTGTTGAGAATATGGAGGTTCATGAGGTTATGATATTTATTAGCCCGTATATACAGGCTTCAAATCGGCCCCCATGTATACCCTGTCCAGGCCCATTTGGCAAGACTTGCCCCGCTCTTAAACATCGTCGCTGTATCCGGTGCCCCAAAAATCACGATGGTTAGCATCCGTTTAGATGCTGCATCATCTTGCGATCGGACTCGAACGGCAAGATTATGCTTTGACTCGTATAAAAAACCGGTCTTGCCCCCTGTGACATAAAAATCCTCATATTCAGCGCTCGTCAATAATGCATTGGTATTCCGAATCTCCTTGACCTGTCCGGTATTACGAATCACAAAACGATACTTCCCCGTCGTCGCTGCGCGACGAATCATGGCATCATTAAACGCGGCAGATGCGAGCTTCGTCATATCTCTGGCGGTTGTTACATTCTTTGGATCCATACCAGAGGCATCAACGAAATGGGTATGCACCAAATGAAGATCTGCCGCATATCGATTCATCGCCTGAATAAAAGCGGGCATTCCCAGTCCGCTGATACGAGCCAAAGCCATAGCCGCATTATTGGCGCTGGCTGTAATACTTGAATATAACAAATCCTGAACACTTACCTTGGCCCCAGGATTTACTCGCAGTCGTCCACCTCCCACCTCATCCTTGCTAGAAAGCGACACGATCTTACTCCATGCAGGATGATGTTTTGTGAACACTAAGGCTCCCATAAGCTTCGTCAGTGAGGCCGCTGACCACACTTTATCAGCTTCATACTCATACAAAACCATCCCTGAAGCAGTATCAACCACCATCGCCGCTTCAAATTCATTCGCAGCTCGTGGATACGTTTTGAATGCAGCGCTCTGCTGTGGCTGCTTGGTCTGAACGGTCGACGCTGCAGCCAAACTTATGCGCGAGATGCAGAGGGACAGAACAAAAATAAAGAGTACTCCAACCTTCCAAGCCTGTTTAAACAGGATGAGATGCGAGGGTCTGGAACAAGGAGTTTGCGAGGCGCAGTCATTTACGTTGAGTAAACGACGCAGTGAAGACCAAGCAGATCGCCTGTTTAAACAGGCTTTCTTCATATTCCTTGGATGGTGTCGCGCAACCACTCCGCTACCTGATCAAGTAATTGTGGATGGCTTTTAAATAATTCTGTTCCATGCCCACTATTCTTGAACGGAACCCAAGCCTTACGAGCACAGCAGGTTTCTGCAAAAGCGGCCTTGGATGCCTCAAACGACTCCTGATCATCCCCTTCTGAAGCCGCAATCCAGATCGCTTGATGAGGCAGCACACCACCGATATCAAACACTGCATCTAATCCCTGATAGTCACGACCAGGAGACAGTAAAACGGCCCCCGTGACTGCAGGTTCTTCGCATAAAAACTCAATCGCAAGATTCGCACCTATAGAAGCACCACAAAGCCCAATACGCGAAGGCTCAAACCCCCGTTTCTTCAACCATTGAAATGCACCAATCACATCGAACAATGACGAGCGATGCTCCTCATCAGCGAACTCTTTGTAGTCATACACCTGATCCTCAGAACCACGCGTGCTATCTCCATGACCACGCAGATCAATTGCCAATGAGGCTAATCCTCGTTTGGCTAATGCAATTTGAAACGGACTCCAAGAAGAGCGTGTGGCTGGCATCATATGGAGCAAGATCACCGCCCCAATGGTCGTAGGCGCAGCCACCCAATCACCCACAATCTGGACACCGTCTGCTGTCATGAAAGAAATAACCTCAGCCATAGGCTTTCAGAATAACACACGGTCAAGAAAGCAGAAACGAATCTGAATCATTTATCCATCAAATATCACTTTTTCGCCGGGAGACACTGATTTTGGCTTAGGAATAGATGAAACATCAAGCTGAATATCTTCAGAAGAAGGTCGTGATGAGGGGGTGGGCGTATCTTGCCCAATCGGTCGGGGCTGATCGGGTTTTCGCTGATCTTGTTTTGGAGCTGATATTGGTCGCACGGAGGTATTATTGCGTCCTTCTGGTGGGCGATCATGGTGCGGACTTCGATTTTGAGGTTCCACTTTTCGCTTATCAGTTTCAATCGGCTTACCCTTGGCTCGCTCCAATTCATCCAATAAGCTCATTTTTTCTGCTGGCTTACCATCAGATTTTACGATTGTAATTTTTCCGCGAGGTGGGGGCGGAAACGTTTTTGGCTCGCCAGAAAGACGAGGTCTGTTTTTAGCATTATCTGTTGGTTTGCTTGGCGTAGGTAATGCTCCACCTTTCACCTCAAGCAGAGGCTTCAGCGTTTTTATGGCTGATTCATTGGCCAACCCGTTTGATTCTAGCTTAATGGAAACGCCCCCCGTTTCTGGCGCATGATCGGTCACCGCAGCCTTCATCATGGTTTTCGTGCCTTTGCGCTCTTCTTTGATGATAGGAAGACACTCCGCACAAAACATCGGACGCGAAATATCGAGCTGGATAGGCATATCCCATACTTTTCCACAGCGTGTACAGGTGTGAGGAAATTTTGGTTTTTCTTTTTTTCCTGGCTGTGGCGGCTTGCTGATGGCGGATAGGCGTTCAGGCGACATGCGGAGGTACTCCGTCGTATCATGTCTCTGCTCAAGCTCTCCTGAATCTGCTACATGGGTATGATCAGGCTCTTTCAACTCTGAACCACTGTCCCGTTCCTCCTGGGTTTGAATGGATGGATACAGCAAGCCACCAGAACCCTCTGTTGTTTCCATACCGCTCCAGCGCAACACTTTCTCTTCAATAACCGGACGCGGTTCTGCATATCGTTCGCGGGAGACGGCAATCACCTTTTGCTCATTCCCCGTTCTCTGCGCAATGGGCGCGAGCGTGCTGGCAGAAAACGGCTGCGTCGCCACACCATCTACCATCAACTTCAAATACATTTGAAACTTTGGCAGATTGACGAGATCTTCAGGTAAAAATGTCGGCGTGAATTCTTGCTCAAGAAATGTGGCGTCTTCTGCACCAATGCGCATAATGATGAGCGTTCCGACGTTTCCAAACACGGCCTTTGCCACCTCTTCTTCCAATTGTGCGATATATTGATGCGCAACGATCAAATTTAAACGATATTTTCGAGCTTCAGACAGAATATTCGCAAACGACTCGTTCGCAAAATTTTGAAACTCGTCAACATATAAATAAAAATCACGGCGATCCGTTTCATTTTTAATATCAACGCGTTCCATGGCAGCAAGCTGAATCTTTGTCACGATCATGCCACCAAGCAACCGCATGTTATCCTCACCGATTTTCCCTTTTGATAAATTGACGATCAGGATCTTCCCTTCATCCATGATCTGACGTGGGTTAATACTCGATTTGACCTGCGCGACAATATTCCGAATGATAGATGCGGATAAAAACTGGCCAACCTTGTTCTGAACTGGCGCTATAGCTTCCGTCGCATATTTTTCCGACCACGAAGTAAATTCCGCCAGCCAAAAAGTTTTGACAATTGGATTTCGAATCTTGGCGATCACCCGTGAACGATACTCTTTATCCACCAATAAACGATTAATACCCAACAGTGTCGCACCTGGATAATCTAAGAGAGCGAGCACACAGTTCAACAAAATGTACTCCATACGCGGACTCCATACATCCGGCCAAATCTTTTTAAAAACGCCCATTAAACCTGAAGCCACAAGATGCTTCTGGCCTTCACCGGTTGTTTCGAGGATATTAAAACCTGTCGGAAAATCTTGATCAGCGGGGTTAAAATAGACGACGTCATTGATGCGATGCGACGGAATGTAGTCCAACATTTTTTCCGCCGTATCTCCGTGCGGGTCGATATAGCACACCCCATGGCCTGCCATAATATCCGATAGCACCATGTTTTCGAGCAAGGTTGTTTTTCCCATGCCTGTTTTTCCAATAACATACATGTGCCGACGACGATCATCCGTTTTAATACCAAAACGACGCAGCTGATTCCGAAAGTTCGTCGCGCCAAAGAGCGTTATTTCATTTTCATGATCATGGGTGTATTCAATAGGCATATCCTCGGTGTCCCCTCATTATCCAAACGCAGATTATCCAAACGGAAGATTGATAGGTGGCTCCGCTCGTTTTGCTTCTGTTTTTCTAAGCTGAGGAGCTTTAACCTGCATGGAAATCGGAAAATGCCACAACGTAGCGAGTTCTTCAATATTCAGAAAAAATGCTGGTGTTCCAACCCAATTCGAACGACCAATATAGGCTCGTAGTAAACGTTTTTTGCGTTCATTGTTTCGTCTATCTTTAAAAAACCACAACGTAGAATTCATGCCGACTTTCTTACTCTCTGGCTTGAGCGCCAACATGTCGTTGGTATTAAACTGCTTGATAAATCCGATAAACGGATGGACCATACGCGCCTTGGTCATGGCGCCTTTTTTGGTCAAAAATACCCAACGAATCTTAGTGGCGTAAGCAATTTTAGAAATTTTATTTTCTACTCCTTCTACTACCTTTCGTTCACCTGGAGACATTGTCAGCGCTCGACTATTTAGTGGATTCGAATCTTTTTTATGCTCTGCAGGAGCGGCAAATAATCCGATAAGTTGGAAAATTCCCTCAAGAAAAACCTGAGGAATTTTTAATGCTTGATCAAGCAATGTTTCTTTATGTTTCACTTCCTGACCCATTAATTTCTTCGCCAAATCTTCTCCAGCTGAACGAAACGCGACTTGCTCAATTGGCGTCATGACAATTTGATACCAGAATTGCTCTCCTGGCTGAAGCCGGGACATATTTTCAAGTAGTACAGCCATGGGATCCTTAAATTCGCCAGAAACTTTATCTTCAAAAGATGGATATGTACGCAAGGGATACAAGTCGGGCTTTCCGGCCGGGATCATTTCAGTTCCAAACAGCTCCCAATCCTTATTGGGAAAATTTGTTGGGATTTTTTTTGCGTAATCTTCGACTTCTACAATTTCTGCGTCTGGATATTGCGCGTAAATTGAGGCTTCAATCAAATCACGAAACTTACGCGTCGTGTGAACGAAATATTGAATATGTCCTTCAAATGAAGCGATCTCAACGGTGATCGTATCTTGAATTCGTCCATCAATCCATTCTTCCACCCATGAATTTTTGCTATGTGCCCCAGCCCAATGCGCAAAAATATTTTCAACTGCACGGGGGGTTTGCTCATGAGTACGAGGAATAGTAATCGCCAACAAAATCCACTCCATATGGTGGTGAAATTTGTGTTGACGCGTCTCTTTCCAGTAATGCGTCCCCATATACCACATGGCGTACACAAAAAAAAGCCATCCTCCGTGGATAAACAGAAACCACATCGCAGAGAACGGGTTACTCGCGATATCGTTTAAGGTCGAAAAATCGAACGAAAAAAAATTCAAAATCTCATCCATGATGAAGCGAAGTATACCACTCTGTTGAAAAAATGTCTTGTCTTATTTCTTCGCGCTTTGTCGTTTGCTCCACGCATTCCAAGTCACGAGTAATGGAGAGGCGATAAAAATAGAGGAATAAGTTCCCGTCGCGATTCCAACGATCAATGCCAGGGCAAAATCTTTGATGGACGCCCCGCCAAACAGGTACACAGCGATCATCGCCAGCAGAGTTGTCATGGATGTATTGAAGGAGCGCAGTTTCGTTTGTTGTACAGAACGCTCCACGATTTCTTCAAAGGTACCAGATGTTTTTTGTAAATTTTCACGCACACGATCAAACACGACGATTGTGTCGTTAATGGAATACCCCATGATGGTCAAAATAGCTGCGATAAACGGCGTACCGATTTCATCACCACGCCAGTGACCCAACAACGCAAAGACACCAATAGGCAAAGCGACATCATGAAACGCTGTAATAATGGTAATGACGCCGTATTTCCAGGACTGAATAGGTGCGGTAATTTTTCGAAACGCCCACGCAACGTAGATCAAAATGGCCAAAAAGACGATGGCGAGCGCAGTAAGAGATTTGCTCCGCAGCTCCTCTCCAACCGATGGACCAATAGAATTAAACTGCAATTCACTCGTCTTGCCGTAGCTTGTTGTTAGACTGTTCAAAACGTTTTGGTGTGCTTCTTCGCTCAACGCCTTCATCCGAAAATTCATGTCATTCTCCCCCACTGGCTGAACGGTCATCCCGCCAAGCTGTAGAGACGAAAAACTCGCTTCAGCCTGCGCCGGAGTTGGCCGCTGATCAAATCGAACAGATAACAGGGAGCCGCCGGTAAAATCGATCCCCTGTTTCAGACCAAACACCGCAACTGCTACAATCGATCCTCCAACCAGGATAATCGATGCCGCATACCAGACTTTTCGCAATTTGATGATGTTCATAGGAGATTAGGATCGATCAGAAGATGGAGCTTTCCCGCGAGGAAAAAGCCACGATGATTGTTGAACCCAGGCGAGTCCAACGACGTATCGAAGGATGGTACGAGCGGCAATAATCGCCGAGAACATGGACAAGAGCACACCGACGCCGAGGGTAAGAGCGAATCCCTTAATGACAGACGAGGTAAACCAATACAGGACAGCGCATGAGATGAGGGTGGTGAAGTTTCCATCACGAATAGATGGCCAGGCGCGCGTAAAGGCTTCTTCCAATGCGTTCTTAAGCGCCTTCCCACTGCGTAATTCTTCCTTCAGTCGCTCAAAGATCAATACATTTGCGTCCACCGCAATACCAATCGACAGAATAAACCCAGCGATTCCAGACAAAGAGAGCGTGACCGGAACAAGCTTGAAGACCGTGGCCGAAATCGCAACATACAAGGTCAGCGTTCCAATCGCGAGCAGTCCTGGGAGGCGATACAGCATGATCATAAAGAACGCAACCAGCAAGAATCCCCAGAGTCCCGCAATCAACGAGGCGCGAATGGAGTCCTGGCCCAATGTCGGACCAACGGATTGTTGCGCAATGAGACTGATCGGAACAGGCAATGCACCTGCATTTAAACGTTGTGCTAATAGCTTCGCCTCTTCAACTGAGAAACTACCATTAATCACCGCTCGACCATCAGGAATCTCGCTGTTTACAATAGGGGTGGAGATGGGCTTCCCATCTAAATAAATCGCAACAGGCTTCCCCACATTCCGTTTCGTAATCGCCGCAAATAGCTTCGTCCCCTCACTATCAAATTGCATAGATACTTGAGGAATACCGTTCCGCTGATCAAAATCAAGCTGAGATCGCTGTAAATTCTTACCCGTAAGTTCCGTGCTCTTAAAAGGTTCTGGTGGAGGAAGAATGTCGCTTTCAAGTGTCTTTTTAAAAGAAACGGCTAGCACGCGGACGTCATGCAGGGGACGCTCATCGGATTTAAAAATCAGATGAAATCCAAACGGGCTTTCAACCACATCAGAAATCTGACCCTTGGCGAGTTTAAACGCGGGATCTTCAAAGGCAGGCACCATCACACCCTTCCCAAACCATCCCAAATCGCCAGCAGTCCCAGAAGCACCAGGCTCTTCAGAATATTTCTTTGCCATCTCAATAAAATTCTGAGCTGTCACCTGTTTTTTCAGTCCTTCGATCATTTGACGGGCTGTATCCTTTGTACGAGTCGACGTCGCACTTTGCGCGCCGGCAAACGAAATCAACAAATGATTGGCTTTTATTTCAGAACCTGCATCTTTTGATTCCTCAACTTTCGCAACAATATCGTATTGAGGTGAAGTGATCAGGCTTCCATGGACCGTGCCAGCTGCATCATTTTTCACGGCATCAAAAATCTCCTGATTCTCGGGCTTGTCCTTAATGAATCCAAGATCTTTGACATCAACCATCTTTGCAAAATTCGATGGATCTTTCTGAGCATTCACGAGAACATCTTTTGCTTTTTTCTCTATGGCGGCATTATCCGTCGTCATTTTCTTTCGTTCTTCATCTGTCAACTGACGTGCAGGCTGATCATTCTGCTCCTTAAATTCCAAAATAGGCGTTTCTCCAATTAATTTAATCGCCTGATTCACATCGCGAATACCTGCTAACTCGACAGACAAGCGCCAGTCATTGCCTGCCTGAGCCGTCTGAATCAATGGCTCTGACACACCAATCGAATTCACGCGGCGCTCAATCACATCCCAAACGCCGTCCAGAGCCGTCTTTCTATCAGCAGCTGCGATCTTAGAAACATCAGCTGAATATTCCAGTCGTGTGCCCCCCTGTAAATCAAGACCAAGTACAAACGGGGTTTGCAGCATCGGAATATTCGTCTTAACGACGGCATTCGTTTTCCGAATGACCCAGTTAAGCGGACGTGGATACGCAATTGATCCACATACCAACAATAGTCCGATCATGAGCAATGCACGTCGCTTGATTGCGACACGGCTCATGCCCGAGGAAGTAGCTGTATTTTTTGCCATAATGAAGATGGCCCACAGCGTAACGGAATACCAAGAGATATGCAAGCGTCAAATCATTCTCTATCCGTCTCCTTCCCCCAGAGTCAGTACTCATTCAACACTCTCGATTGCAGCTCAAACGCATCTCCATGCTTAATAAGTCCAAGATATGATTGCAGGGTTTCGTTCTTGGGATTCTGCTTCGTCCGTTGCAATATATGCAGTTTGGTCTTCGTACGGGGAATACGATGATTCGGGAAATGTATCCAGCCAAGAAAATCGATACCGAAGGCAAACGTCGTGATAGAAACTTTATCTGAGTGAAGTTGTAGGGCGAGTCGTTCCCACAAAAATATCTCAATCCTAGATCGATAGTGGCTCAACTCAGACCAGTTATTCGACATGAATACAAAATCATCAGCGTATCGAATATAGTGTTTCACTCTGAGCGTATGCTTCGCAACCTGGTCAAACTCGTTCATGTAAACATTGGAGAGTAACTGGGAGGTCAGATTGCCCAGTAGTAGACCTTTACCGGAAGACGCCTCAAAACTTTTGATCACCCGCCCCAATACATCCATAAGTCGATGATCGATAACAGAGCCTTGCAGGATATCCTGCAAGATCGCATGATCTATGCTGGCAAAAACCCTCCGTATGTCGCATTTCAATATCCAGCAGGTCTTTGTATTGTTCTTGCTCACCTGCCCCGCCATGAGACGAAACCGATCAATGGCTCGATGGAGTTCTTTCCCCGTCTGACACGAGAAGGAATCCGATATAAAAGTGTTGGCAAAATATGAGTAAAGTTTTCGATGTACGGCGTGATGAAGTAACCGATCACGCACCGCCGCTTTATGAATACTGCGTGGCTTTGGATCATTGACGGAAAAGTTAAGATAGGCACCGTGGATATATTCGCAGCTCTGTAGATCTTTGTGCAGACTAACGATCTCATCTCCGAGATTTAACGCAAATGCTTGCACATTTTTCTTATTCCGTTTTCCTCGGATAAACTCCGTCCATGCTCTGCAGAGATTTTCCAGCGAAGCTACTTCTTCAAACGAGAGGCTAAATTTTTTTCATAACAGATACATATGATACCCCCCCTCAACAAATCACGTAAAATTTGCCGGTGCTACAGAAAACAGTAGAGGCGTACAAGATTTGGCACGCCCATCATAAAAATTTTCCTCGTCTTTCCAGGTTCTATCTCGATGAGAAGATAGACGCGCTTTTCAATGATCTGGTAGAGATGCTGCTTCTTGCTGGTTATGCGGGAGTCGATCAAAAATATTCGTTCCTGGTCAGAACAGCTACCCAGCTCGATCTCTTAAAATTTTTTCTGCAAGTCACCTAGGAGATCAGGTGCTTGAATCGCAAACAATACGCAGCGCTTTCGCTCCCACTAAACGAAGTCGGCAAAATGATCGGTGGATGGAGGAAATCCTCAAAAAACAAAACTCCGTAACGGTATACGGAGCTTTGTTCATTACAAAGAATTAGCGGAAGGCCACGAACACCCAGTTGTCGTTCCACTTGTCGTCGACGTTCTTCAGGTTGAGCTTGCGGTTGTCGTCGTCCTGGTAGAAGTACGGGGCGTAGAGGTTGCCCGACCTCGGGTTACGCCAGATCCTTGTATGTACGATGTGTCATCCAGATCACTGCCCTTCGAATGCTCTCCGGACTGAATTTTATACGCGATCGTTATCGCAGAACACATCGCACCAAGTTCTTCGTTTTTGATGAAGCGAGGGCAATACGCTGCCACAAGGCGTACCCAGCGACATTCTGATTTTCAGCATCACCTCAGATTTCCATCGTCTTGAGCCGTGGCCCAAAACAGTCTCATGTACTTTCCGAGACAGAGTATACACCAAAACTAAAACCACCCCGTGTTCGCTCAATCCGCCTTGTTCAGGCAAAAGTGCAAACACGGAGTGGCTAGAACGCGTCCCAAGGATCCAAAGGCTCTTTTCAAGCGCCGAGGATTCAAGGGACAAAGAGCTTCGAAGTAACCGCGCGGAAGGCCACGAACGTCCAGAGGTCGCACCACTTGCCGCCGACGCGCTTCAAGTCGAGCTCGCGGCGGTCGCCGCCCTGGTAGAAGCACGGGGCGCAGAGGCTGCCCGACCTCGGGTCACGCCAGAGCAGCTCGTCCTTCGAGGGGATCGAAGCGTAGTGGCCCATGGGTTTATGCCTCGTCACCCAAGCGATGAACAAGGCAGTGTTGCCGTCAGCCGGTCCTTCGGGCAGTGCTGCGAAGTGATCGCGGACCTGCTCCATTGTCTTGTACTCGCTGGGTGCCCAGGTGAAGACCTCGTACTTGATCCTCTCCACATCGATACGACCGACCACCTCCCCCCGCTCATCGTGCATCTCGAGGAAGTTCCAGACAGCGAGGTCGGAGTCGAGATCAGTGAGGTTGATCTCGCGCTTCGCCTTAGCGACCTGCTTAGAGGGCGAGAGACCCTTCGGCACAACGATGGTGCCCTTGGCATCTGCCTTCGCCTTGTCGACGAGCACGAGGTATCCCGTGTTATCGATGAGTCGTTGGAGCACCCACGCGACGTACTTGGGATCGAGCGGACTGCCCCGCTTGCAGTCCAACTGCTTCTTGATCTTGCACATACATCTGTCGATCATCTGGTAACTATCGCCGGTGACAACGTGCTTCGTCGCCATGACAACTCTCCTTGTAAAATGCCACTAGTTTCAATCGTCATCCACATGAGTACGGACGACAATCAAACCACTTTCCTTGAAAACGGCGTCACTAAAGCCAATTACTTAGCCTCAATCAAGCCATTTTCAACGATTCTTCACTTATATAAAGATCAGAACAGATATAGCCTATTCTTACAAAAATGTCAAATTTATGTATGCGCCCACCTCATTCTGGACTCCTCTGGATTCTCTTGGATTAAAAATTG
>CAYRMN010000032.1:0-14315 GCA_964425575.1 uncultured Gammaproteobacteria bacterium
TAGATTCTGCTTTGGGTTCTGATGGATTCATGGAAATTTTAAATCAAAACTGCGGGCCACCGTGGACGACGTTAGAACTGTGATTCAGCAAACACCAGGGTTTATTTTCATCCCGAAACTGGCAGCCTAAGCCTTGGCTGCGCGTTAAGACGGGGCCGTGTAGCAGCCACGTCCGCCGAAGGCGGTGCTTGTTGGGCCGAAAGGCCAGTTCACTGGGATAAGGCAACACAGGCCAAATCTACCCCACCCCTGAACTCACTATATATTTTCACCCGTGCTTTAAAGGCCTCAAATGAGTCACAACCAAGACGACCACCTTAAGAACCAACCAATTAGTCGGTCGGTGTCTGGCTTTTCTCTGGAGAGATCAGAGATTTTGCAGACAGTGTTTGCAATTTATAATTTTATACTGGTGTGCCAATTGCCTGTTGGTCACCATTTGAATAAAAGGTATATTCACATTGGTGCTGCAAAAAATCACCCAGCTTTTTAAGAGATATCTTGTGCTTTGTTACATCTTGAGGATGGAGGACAATTGTTAACTTGTCAGTAAATGTTTTCTCAGAGCATGCAGCCAAAAAGGATTTTATCATTTCACGAACGATTTCCTCCCTTGTTTGAGGCAATCGTGAAAATCCACTTCCAAGGACTGGTGCCACGATTGAATCTTTCACCCCCCTCTCACCGATAAATACCCACAGACTGGCCAATGATTCTTTCAGATTGTTAAATGAACTCGTTGCAACGCCATGTTCATTAATATCAGCAATCGCAATAAAATACGCAGTCCTATTCTTTGGATTGACCTTCACACATTGCCCCATGGGGTATTTTTTTGATTTCCCTTTTCGCGTACCTGTTAATTCCTTGCATATAATTCCGCTCAAGGCCCCTGTTATTTCAGAATCAAGTTGGGCTACATTGCTGTAATATTTTTTTGTAAACAACCCTTGGATGCTGTCTTCGGAGATAAGCTCTTTGGAAACCTGAGTATCAAATGTTGTGTTTGAACCAACTACAAGCGATCCAGAATATGAAAAAGCGTTTCCTATTGCGATTTCTACTGTAACATCACGCCCATTTAATTTTGCGGCAATCGAAAGATGAGGCCTGCATCTCCAAATCGCAGCCGCAAAACCTGTGATGGCAAAAATAAACCAAGAGTCACGAATCACTTGAGGCACAGTTTTCTGATCGTACAAAATTGTATTTGGGAAAAAGAAGGTTGCCAATTCTACCGCGAGCCAGAGAATACCAAAGGCACTAAAACACGCGGTAAATGCATTAACTGAAAATAAACACTTGCCCCACATCCTCAGATAATAAAATATTTTTGAGATTCTCAATTTCATAACCCTAGGTTCTCGTATACCCCAGCTTTGTAGTAGTAGGGACCAGATTTATTTTCTACCTGGTACTTATCATGGGAGCTTGGCCAATTGTCCAACGCGTGTTGCATGATTGATGCATTGAATGAAATATGGATGGCCAGTGTTTCCTTTGCTAGAGCAGGGCATCTTTCATCATCCATAAATCTCTTACCGTTTAAATTAACAACGATTATCGGTAAATTTTTTGATATTGCCTGCTCGATTTCCCAGCGGACAAATTTTGTTAGGTAACGAGTCCTCTCGCCAACCAACAAAACAAATATTTTTGAGTTTTTCATTCTTTCAGCCAATTGAGCCTTAATTGATGCTTCTTGGCTAGTGTCTCTGGCGGAATTCAAATCATGCGCATTATAAAAATTAAAGTCTATGCCATCATTCTGATGCCATGCTTGCATTAGTCGATAATAAGCCATGTCCGTATCGCCATCAAATGATACAAAAGTTTTATTTCTGTACGGCATATAATTCCTTTCAAAAGTTTTAATTTTCTCAATATCCCACCTGCAAAAAATTCAGCTCATTTTTTCCACTCCACAGCCGCAAGCGGAAGATCATTCAATTCTGCTCGGGCTTCACGCCATGTGGGATAATGTTGGGCCAAGAGTTTTAAAAAACGCTCGCTGTGCGTTGGTTCGATAAGATGTAGCATTTCGTGAACGACAACATACTCAACCAGATCTTTTGGTTTTTTTACCAGTTCAGTATTCAGTCTGATGTGCCTCAACTTTGGATTGCACCCGCCCCATTTGGTTTTCATCCGCTGTAAAAAATAGCCAGCAACTTTCACACCGATTTTTTGTTCCCACTTGGCAATCAGTGGCGGCAGGTATTCATGGAGCAATGTTTTGTGCCATTCGTGCATGACCTGTGCTTTTTTTGACTCATCACTGCCAGGACGCACGCAAAGGGTAATGCGCTTATGATCGATACTCACAGAAGGTTTTACATTCTTCTCGACCACGTTCAGCATATGTCTGCGGCCCCACAAATAGTGGCTTTCTCTTTCAATAAACTTCCTCGGTGATTCCCTCATTTGCCCCAAAAGGATCTCCTGTTGACGCCGAATCCATTCAAGTTTTGAAATCGCGTAAGCCCGTGCCACTTCGGTTCGTATGTTGCCGGGTGCCGAGAGTGTGACCCTCCCATTGGGTGGATGAACCGACAAATGGACATTCTTGATATCCTTGCGGGTCACTTCAATCGCAATATCTCCAAGCTCAATGGTTTCGATCATGTGTACCCCTGCTGATTTTTGATGATTTCAAACACAGCCAGTGTTGCTTTTCGATCCCTGTTCAGGAGCGGAAACAAGGCATTCAGCACTTCCTTTTCGCGCTTGTCGTCTCCCTTCCATCCCGCTGGTGCTTTTTCCCGCATGGTTTGGTCGATTTGAAGTGCCAATGCAGCGCGCTCATCATTGTCTGCTGGGCATCGGAAAGTGTCAGTCTCAATGTGTTGAAGATTGTTGTAGAGCACAATGGCGCTTGGATGCCCGTTCAGTGCAGAGGGATAGTCTGCTTTGCTGTCTTTTTTTGCCATGCGATGAACAAGTTCCTCTGCCTTTTTGAGCCATGCTTCATACGCTTCAGTGCTGTCCCGTTTTTGATCAATGAGATCTCCCAGTAACTTGGATATTTCTTCGTAAAACCTTGGGTCGGTGAGCTGATCTCGAATGATTGTTTTGCGAACGTTATTGATAATCCCCTCGGCGATGGCATTTTTGGAAAGCTTTCCTTTTTCGTTGAGCTTTCTTGCAATCGCATCATGAATGCCAGTCTCAATAATCATTTCAACCAGTGTGTAATTGTCCAGTGTGCCCAAGGGGTCTGCGGGATCTGCCTGAATATAAGAATTAAGAAGGTGCCGCATATCTGCTTCATAGGGTTTGATATCAAGCTCCTCACCAGAATGTCGCTTGATGGCTGCGCGAATATCACCAAAGAAAATGACTTCGTTGTTGAGCATTGTGACTTCAGCAGGCGAATAACCCGCTTCGGATAAATCTTGAGAAATCGCAGCAAAGGCCCGTACAAAAGTTGCCACCACCTTGTAAAATGCAATACGCAGGGCTTCCGTCTTGTTTAACGCATTTGGATCATGGGCGTCGCCACAAAAATAATGCAGATACTGCTCGACTTCACGCGGTTGAGGAACGGGCGCACACAAATACTTTAAACTTTCGCGAGAGCTGTCGAGTTTTTTGCGTCCTTCCTCGATCCAGTTCTTGATTCTGACATTATTATCGCCTTTGCCATCTTCATCGATATCGAGTTCATCGGAGTTATAAACCGCGATGACTTCTTGAACATCGCCAAACAATTCCTTGTAATCGACGATGTATCCGTAGTCCTTATCCTCACCATCCAGACGATTGGTGCGACAAATGGCCTGAAAGAGATTGTGATCATGCAGTTCATTGTCGAGGTAGATATAGGAACAGGATGGCGCATCAAAACCTGTCAGGAGCTTGCTCACAACCACCAATAATTTGCAGTTGGCTGGTTCTTCGATAAAGCGCCTTTTGATTTCGTCCTCGTATTGTTTAGTTGTTTGGTCGGCTCCCAAAACAAATTGTGTGTAGGTATCAAATTTATAGCGTTCATCACTATTGGCAGGCTCGCGGGAAATCGCGTTGTGATTTGGTTCATACGACGTGACAATGCCGCAGTACTGTCCAAACGTCGTATTTTTGAACAGACGAAAATAGTGGCACGCATCATAGATAGATGCCGCCACAAGGATCGCCGTGCCGCGATCGTTGTTGAGACGAGGTTTCAACGTAAAGTCTTCGATAATATTGGCCACAATGCGTTGCTTGCGCTCGCCAGCACTCATCAATTTTTCCAACGTGGCCCAGGTTTTACGGACAACCGCTTTCTGAAAGTTGTTTAGATTTTTTGTTTTCTGTTCGAACCAAGCATCAATGGCAGCCTGTGATGTTAAACGTTGAGGAACATTGCGGGCTTCATACTTGAGATCCAATACCACTTTGTCCGCAACCGCTTCATGAAATTTGTAGGTGTGAATGTAGGTACCAAAGATATTTCGTGTGGTTTGCTTGTCTTTGCGCAACAGAGGCGTGCCGGTAAAACCAATGAAGATGGAATTTTCCAGCCACCGCTTCATTTGTTTATTCATGTCGCCACCTTGGGTACGGTGGCATTCGTCGACAAAGACGTAAAATCGCCCAAAAAGTGTGGGTGGCGGACCTTTCAAATCAGATGGATCGAATTTGTGAACAAGGGCACAAAGCAGGCGGGGCATGGTGGCGCCAATTTTGGAAACAAATTCAGCCCGTGTTGTGATGCGCGGTGATGGCGAATTGGCGCCAATCACACCGGCATTCTTCATCACGCCTTCAATTTGTTTGTCGAGCTCATCGCGATCCGTCACAACAAGGACGCGTGCTTCGGAATCATACTCCATCAACCATTTGGCGATGAGCACCATCAAAATACTTTTGCCGCTCCCTTGGGTGTGCCAGATCACGCCACCTTCTTTGAGACGGATTCTTTCTTGAGCGGCTTTAAAGCCAAAATATTGATGGGGGCGAGGAACCTTTTTTTGTCCCCCGTCATAAATAATGCAGTTTCTGATGAGATCGAGCAGTCGTTCCTTGCGGCACATCTGGGCCAGCGGTTTGTCCAAATACTCACCCTGGCCAATGGCATCGCGGCCAAGCGTGCCGGTTTCGTCTTTCCATTCTACAAAAAATTGTTCGGGTGTGCCTGTGGTGCCATAGCGCAGACCTTGAGAGTCGCTGCCAGCAAAAACAAATTGCACCGTTGAGAAAAAAGCTTTGTTAAAAATCTCTTCCTGATTGGTAATGAGCTGCCGAATGCCATCGCCAATTTCAACCGAACTGCGTTTGAGTTCGATCACACCGATGGCAATGCCGTTGATGTAGAGCACCAAATCGGGTCGGCGTTCATAGCCACCCTTAAGAGTGACTTCTTCAGCCATACCAAAATCGTTATTATCTGGATTCTCCCAATCGATGAGGTGAACTGTTTCGTGCGGTTGGCCTGCCGCAATTTGCACCGATACGCCGTAACGCAATAATTGGTAGGTGCGCAGGTTGGCCTGATAGAGCGTGACGCCTGTGCTGTCGGCTGCGGTTTCGAGCTTTTGCAAAGCGGCAGAAATGTGCGCCGGTGTGTAGCCGCGCTTGAGTAAATTTTCGGTCAAAAGAGCGGATTCAATATTTCCATATCTTGGTTCTTTGTGCCAATCACCCAAGTAGTCGTAACCAAGACAGTGTGGATTCTTTTTGTCAGTAAAAAGCGAAACAACACGATTCTGCGTCAAACGCTCTGTACGTGGCTTATTGGACATGATTCACCTCTGGTGTGACAAGACGCGTTTTACCGGTCAGTAATTCCTGCATCATGCCTTGTTTGAGATTGAAAGTTTTGGCGCGGCGCTTTTCAAGAGCTGTAATTTCAGCGTCCATATCGGTCAACACTTCGGCGATAGCGGTCTGCTCTTCTTTTGTCGGTGGGACATCACAGTCAATTTTCAACAATTTCGAGACGGTGAGAACCGGTTGTGCGGAGGATTCAGAAAACTGATTCAAGTTCATCCTCCCGAGAATCAATGACAGCCATTGAACATCGACCGACGAATGTGCTGTGACGACAATTGCATGTTCGGAGGCGAAGAACTTTCCGTTTGCAACTCGCACATTCCCGCACAAAGCTCCAACTCGTCCAATCAGTGCGTAGATGCCGTCATGCGTCCAGCGACTCGCATAACCACGGAGCCCATTTCCACCATAACAAGGAAATCCTGCTTGATCATTTATGTACGCACTAGTGATTCCATCACCGCTTTTCATTGAACACAACGAGGTCAAACTCTTGCACGCCCACTCCCCACTAAACCCCGGCAATCGCTTTTTGCCCGTGAGAAGCTCCTGCATGGCCGCTTGCTTGAGGTTGCGCTTTTTGGTGATGAGTTTGTCGAGGCTTTCGAGGAGGGCATCGACATCGGAGAGGGCGGTGGCGATGGCGTGTTGTTCGTCGTCAGTCGGCGGTAACGGAATCCTGAATGAGTCGAGACTTTTATTTGTGATTTGATTAATCGTTGCTCCGAGGTGCTCATTGATCTGTTTCTTTATAATATAGGACTGGAACAGATAATGAATGAACCTACCACTTCGGCTCCTGAATACGGCCATGAATGCACCGAATGTCATTCCAATTGCACGGTTATCAATCAGAGCCGATTTGCCGATCAGGTCACGACTACCGTTGCGGACGCATATCAGGATATCGTCAGTCTGTACCATTATCCGTTCTGGAATTTCTCTTTCCACATAAACATTATCTTCGAACCGCAGAGTGTCATTTTGAATATTAGATGATCTTAGAACGAGTGTCCCATTCTTGCGTACATCACTTGGTTGATACGTAAGACCAATGAGAGACGTACCAATTTCCCCAAGTGGCTTCATATCCCACTCCTCCGGAATCACCCCCACCTCAGTTTGTTTGTAGCCGGGCTTCATTGCTTTTTCCCCTTCGCAGCCTGAAGTTGTAACACTGCTGATGGTGAGGTAAGTGTCTTCATTTGCCTAATGGCGATTTGGTTTAAGCGTTTGAGCCGTTCCCCTTGTGGCAGGCCCATGTGAATGAATTCAGCATTCATGCCCTCAATATTGGCCAACACCAACAGTTGCTCGATGGTAGCATAATCCCGCATGTTGCCTTCGAGTTTGGTATTTACGCTGCGCCATTGCTTTGCCGTCTGGCCAAAAAGAGCCACGTTCAAAAGATCGGCCTCATTAGCATAAGTGCTGGCAGTTTGTGCGGGTGTGATTTCGGCAGGAATCAAGTGGGCCTTAATGGCATCGGTGTGAATGCGATAATTGAGCTTGGAAAGTGTGCGGTTGAGGTTCCACGATAACGAGAGGCGGTTGTTTTCGTCGGTCTTGAGGCGTTGAAATTCGGTGATAAGATACAGCTTAAATTCAGGGCTAAGCCATGAGCCAAATTCAAAGGCAATATCATGATGGGCATAAGTGCCGCCATATCGCCCAGCGCTTGCCGTTAAGCCTTTTGCCCCTGTACGCTCAATCCAAGCCTTGGCAGATAGAAAAAAGCTATTGCGGCCTGCCTCGTTTCTAATTCCCTCGAATTCGAGGGAATTAAAATCGGGGTTGTGGATTTTCTCCCAAACACCCAGAAAAAGAACAGTATCCTTGTTTTTGAGCCACTGCTCGATGAGCGCACCTTGCCCCTCAAAGTTGCTCACCATATCGGTGAGTGAAATATAATCACCATGTTCCTTGGATAGTATGGAAATGGCGGTTCCCTGAACTTCGATCGTTGTACTTTTTGTCTTTTTCATAATCACAATCCAATTGTGGCAAATTCGCCGTAATTAAAAATTGAGGTCAATAATTCTGTATTCATAGCTGAAACCCCATCTTCTTCAAATGACCTTCAACACGCGCCGAAAAATCGGCGACCGCCTGCTCAATTTGAGGCAGTGGTGTTTCATAACGCTCGGCAAGCTCACGGATTCGGCTGGTAAGCGTTTGCGAGACACGGTCGAGTTCGCCCTGCACGGCGGCGGCAATGGTGACGAGCCATTTGTCGTTAACCACCAGCAATTTAATTTCGCTCTCAGTGAGAGTTGGGTACTTTTCTACAATTTTGTTTTCCAAATCTTCCTGAGTTGTTTTGAGTTGAGTTTTGAGATTGGCCTGCTGGTCCAGAAGGGCCGCATAATCTTGCAGAGCCTGGCTCTCGTCAGCGTAATCCGGATCTTTGCCAATTTCTTTGAGCCTCGCTTTTAAACCCTTGGCGGTGATTTTTTGTTTGTCTCCTTCGCCTTCAATCACTTCTGCAAGAAGACCTTCTTCACCGCTATGTTCTTCACGCTTTTCATCAAGTTCTTGCTCAAGGGCAGCAAGCTTTGATTCAAGGTCTGTAATGATAGCGCGCTCGCCCTGAAAGTATTGAGCAATCAAAAGCTCTGCGGGAATAAGATCTGATTTAAAGCGGCGTTTACCACGTCTAAAATCTTCTTTTTCGGGCCAAACGAGTTTGCCTTCCTTGTTTTTGATCTGACTGATTTCACGAGGCAGTGCTGCCTGTTGCCAACCCACAGCAGAAATTAAATAAGCATCGTCCTGCATGGTTTCTGCCCAAAAATCCATGATGTGCTGGTAAATATCGTAAGCATCCAGCAGGGGTGCCGCCTTGAAAGTGGCGAGAAGATTTTCAGAAAGACTCTCGATCAGCACCTTGGGATGACCATTTTGAGCAAAATGATTCAGGTGTGGTGTACTGGCTTTTTTCCAACCAGAAAAAAGCGAGGTGGCTGATTCGTGAAATGCTGTAAATTCGGGATGACTGAAAATCACACGTTTGACTTCTGTAATGGGCATCTGCAATTGAGAATACCCCGAGCGAAGCGGCTTAAACAGAGCCTCGCGCAAGCTGGGCATAATCTCCCAGTAATTTTTCATGGCATCAATGTCGCGATCGGGAATGCCACCACGCAGATGGCCGTCAATATCCTGCAAATCTTCAGGCTCTGTGCTGTCAATGTAACGCGGCAGATTCAGGTTAAAATCATTCTTGGGATTCGCAATCTCTTCAACAGGCACCATGCGGGCAAAACGAGGATTGCTTTCATCCTGTCGCCTAAAAGTATCGACGATTTTATGAATGTCCTGTTCGCGCAATCGATTCTTCGGGCCATCTTTGCGGAACCCCTTGGATGCATCGATCATGAAAATTCCCTTACGGGCTGTGGCATTTTCTTTGTCGAGTACAAGAATACAGGCAGGAATACCGGTTCCAAAAAAGAGATTGGCTGGTAACCCAATGATGCCCTTGAGAATCCCGGATCGAACAAGTTGCTGGCGGATAACGGCTTCGGCATTTCCACGGAACAAAACACCGTGAGGTAAAATACAGGCGGCTTTCCCCTTGCTGTTGTTCATCGAACGAATGATGTGCAAGAGGTAAGCGTAATCGCCTTGCTTTTTGGGGGGAACACCCCAGGCGAATCGTTGATAGACATCACCCTTACCACTTTCACCAAGAGTGAGCCCTGTGGACCAAGTTTTGTCGGAAAAAGGTGGATTAGCGACGACATAATCATAGGTGCGAAGCTGTTCTCCATCGAGAAACTTGGGTTTAACCAGTGTGCCTTCACCGCCAGATTGAATATTTGCCGTGGGGAAATCATGCAGGATCATGTTCATGCGGGCAAGACCTGCTGTCGTGCTGTCTTTTTCTTGACCCTCAAGCGTGATTCGTTTTCCGGACTCTGCCGCAACTTTTAGCAACAATGAGCCAGAACCGCATGTCGGGTCATAAGCGGTCGTTCCTGCAACAGTGTTATCGGATGATATGCCAAGCACTTTGGCAATGATTCGGCTGACTTCTGAGGGAGTATAAAACTGGCCTTTGCTTTTGCCGCTCTGAGTAGCAAAGTGCCGCATCAAATATTCATAAGC
The DNA here is from genome assembly GCA_964425575.1 of uncultured Gammaproteobacteria bacterium. Classification (GTDB taxonomy): domain Bacteria; phylum Patescibacteriota; class Patescibacteriia; order 2-12-FULL-60-25; family 2-12-FULL-60-25; genus CAYRMN01. Next base: position 9,868 of record CAYRMN010000032.1, read on the forward strand.
ATCGCCAAGAATGTCATCGTGCTCAGCACGGTTGTGTGAAAAATCGAGTGCAGGATTTTCAAAGATACTGATGAGATTCCCAATTCTTTCAACTTTTGCAGAGCCGTCACCAAGTTTGTTGGGGTCATCAAAATCCGGGAAATCACTGCGGGCAAGATTGGTATTGGAATCGACCAAAGGCTTGATCACCTGCGTATTGATGAGCTCGCCGATATTCGACTTGCCTTTGAGCGCGGCCATATCCTTGAAACTGGATCCCTTTGGAATAACAATAGGTGGCTCAAAACCGTCATAGTCTGCATATTTGTCAGAAACATATTTGATGAACAGCATGAACAAAACGTAATCTTTGTATTGGCTGGCATCCATTCCACCGCGTAGTTCATCACATGAGGCCCAAATGGAGGAGTAGAGATCTGATTTCTTAAGTGCCATGTTAGTTCTTCCTTTTCCTTGCAGCAGTCTTCTTCACCGGCTTCGCTTCCCCATCCGCTCGCACCCAATCATCCACCTCAGAAATTTTAAAGCGAAACAGGCGCCCAATTTTGTGAGCAGGAAAATTTTTGGTTTCGACCCAACGGTAAATCGTGTCTTTGTTAACGTCCAAGTGTGAGCAGACTTCATCAACACTCACCCAATGTTCGGCTGTAGCCATGAAATCCTCGCAAAAAATAATAAAGTTAATAGCAAATGAAACGAGACGAAACCATACAATAACGGCCAAAATAATCAAGAAATCAAACTGTTCCACCAATCTTCCCGAAAGCCTTTCTGAAACTGTTTCGCCAACTCTTCTCAAAACTCTTTGGCAAATTCTTTCTCAAAAATTTCAGAAAAGTTTTTCATTTTTCAGATCTGAAAAACGGGGGGCAGTTTTCATTCAAAACGTAATCTCCATCACGAAGATAAAAATCATCTTCGCTGAATTGGGAAAAACGTGATGAAAATTTCTGAGATCAACATTCAACTCATCAAACCGGCAAATGGCCTTGTGGCCTTTGCGAGTGTTGTGCTCGATAACAAAATTTTCCTTGGTTCCATTGGCGTGCATCAAAAGTTGGATGGCACGGGTTACCGTCTCACATATCCCACCAAGAAAACCGGCAACCGCGATTTTCATATTTTTCATCCAATCGAGCGCAAACTGGGTTTGGACATTGAACGCGCCATTTTGGAAAAAGTCACACCGCTCCTGAATCAAAAAAATCAGCTCAGAGAGGACGGCCATGCTGACCGCTGAGCAGATCAAAAAGTTTCAAGACTTGTATGAACAGCGTTTTGGCACGGCCATCAGCGAGGGCGAGGCGCTTGAGATGGGATTAAAACTCATTTCACTCGTTAAGCTCACGGCAGGTGCGCAGGCCACGGCGAACAAAGAACGTAATGAAAGGACCAATCATGACAACCTCAACCCAGAAACCCAAGTTTAAGCCCTTTGACGTGCAAGATCTCATCGATGTTTTGGGGCTCACCATCAAAAAAGACGAAGCCAATAAGGTGGTCACATTCTTGTGCCAGCTCTCGGCCTATAGCGAGAACGCGCAGTTTAATGTGAGTTATAACGCGCCGTCGTCCACTGGTAAAAGCTATATTCCGACTGAGATCGCGAGACTGTTTCCCCGAGAAGATGTGATCGAACTTGCCTATTGTAGCCCAACGGCTTTTTTTCATGATGTGGGCAAGTACGATAAAACGCTCAATGGTTACCGCGTTGATCTCTCTCGCAAGATTCTGATTTTTCTCGATCAGCCCCACAATGATTTGCTCGCCCGCTTGCGGCCATTACTTTCACACGATCGCAAAGAGATCATGCTCAAGATCACCGATAAATCGCAAAAGATGGGATTGCGCACCAAAAATATTTTGATGCGTGGATTTCCGGCAGTGATTTTTTGCACGGCGGGGTTGCAAATTGATGAACAAGAAGCCACGCGTTTCTTACTCTTAAGCCCCGAGGTGAATCAGGAAAAGATTCGCGCCAGCATTTTGGCCTCAATTCAAAAAGAGGCCAATCGCGATTTGTACAATAAAGCATTGGAAACCAGTTTACCGCGCCAAGAATTAACAGTGAGAATCCGTGCCATTCGTGACGAGGGAATTGAAGAAATTAGAATTGGATTTCAGGATGAAGTTGAAAAGCGCTTTTTTGCGGATCGCCACGTTTTAAAACCCAGACACCAACGCGACATCAAACGCATCACCGCACTCATCAAATGCTTTGCTCTGCTCAATTTGTGGTGGCGCGAGCGCGAAGGCTCTACCATCACCGCCAATCAAAACGACATCAATGACGCCTTTGCCATTTGGGAACGCATCGGTGTGAGTCAGGAACTCAATCTGCCTCCCTATATTTACAATCTTTACACCGAAGTGATTTTGGCCGCCTGGAACGACAAGATTCAAGCGGGTCGCAAGAGCGGGCTCACCCGCAACGACATTGCCAAAAAGTATTATGAGGTTTTTGAGCAGATGCTCGACATCACCAAATTCCGCCAACAGATCTTGCCCATGCTTGAAACGGCGGGGCTGGTTTATCAGGAAGCGGATTTGGTCGATAAGCGCAAGGTGCTGCTTTTTCCCAATCCGGCTCATGCGGGTATTTCTCAAAAAATATAGTGAGTGCGGGCGTGGGGTACGGGTTTTATAAATGCAAATTTGCAAAGGCTTATTCGACAGTAAATCACTGTAAATCGACCCCCTGATTTTCCGCTGTTGGCCGGAAAAGAAGTGATGGGTAATTCCCTTAAAATGTAGGGCCAGAAGCTGCTTTACTACCAAGGAATAGAATTTTAAGCTGGAGGTGTCCCATGAAGCCATCAAATGCAACGCGCTATATCCTGTATGCCCGAAAATCCTCAGAGAGCGAGGATCGGCAGGTGCAGTCCATTGACGACCAGATCAACCGTCTTCAAAAACTCGCCAGTGATTTAAGGCTGAATATCATCGATGTGCTCACCGAGGCCAAGTCGGCCAAGAAGCCCAATAACCGCCCAGTCTTTATGGAAATGATCAGAAGAATCGAAGCTGGCGAAGCCGATGGTATTCTGGCGTGGCAGCTCAATCGTCTCTCACGCAATCCGGTCGACAGTGGAACCTTGGGTTGGTTCCTTCAGCAGGGCACCATCAAATCCATTCAAACCACCGAGCGCGAATATCTCCCCGATGACAATGTGCTTTTGTTCAGCGTCGAAAGCGGCATGGCCAATCAATACATTTTGGAGCTGCGCAAGAATGTAAAGCGCGGTGTCGATAGCAAGTTGGCCAAGGGTTGGAAGCCCAATGTCGCGCCCCTTGGGTATCTGAATGAAAAAGAAGATAAAACCATCATCGAGGATCCAGAACGTTTTCCTCTCATCCGCAAGCTGTGGGATTTGATGCTCACCGGCATAAAATCGCCTCCACAAATTCTGGAGATTGCCAATAACGAGTGGGGTTTCAGGACAAGAAAGACCAAAAGGCTTGGTGGCAAAGAATTATCTCGTAGTGGCATCTACCGCATTTTCACTAATCCCTTTTATGCGGGCATCATCACTTACGGTGGCAAGGAGTACGACGGCAAACACAGGGCCATGATTACAATTTCAGAATTTGATCGTGTGCAACACCTCTTGGGCCGCAAAGGTAAACCTCGTCCGCAAAAACACAGCTTTGCTTACACGGGATTGATTCGTTGCGGTGAGTGCGGCTGTGTCTATACGGCAGAGACAAAACGAAAGCTGATTAAATGCAGCGGCGAAGTCAAAGAGTACACCTATTATCACTGCACCCGAAAAAGAAAAGATTACGACTGCTCACAAAAGAAAGTTATTCGTGATGATATTTTGAACCAGCTCATCGCCGATGAAATCGACAAATTCACCATTTTGCCTGAGTTTAGAGATTGGGCCTTGGAAGTCTTGAAGGAGCAAAACTCAAAAGAGGTGATCGATCGCAATCAGATTTTTGAATCACAAACGAAAGCATTGGCCCAAGCCCATGACAAATTGGATCGGCTGGTTGATATGCGCCTGAATGATCTGCTGTCGAATGCGGAGTATGTCCGAAAGAAGGCTCAGTTGGAGCATGAAATTCAGGAATTACGCAAACAGACCCATGAAACTGAAGAGCGAATCGACAACTGGATGGAACTGACCGAGAAGGTCTTCGACTTTGCCACCCATGCCCACACGGCCTTTATGAATGGCGACTTGGAAACAAAAAAGCAAATCCTGATGGCACTAGGTTCGAACCCAACGATGAAAGACGGCAAACTCGCCATAGAAGCGAGTCCGTGGCTGGTTCTCATCGAAAAGGCTTATCCTTCCCTTGAAGAGACGTATCAAGGGTTAGAACCAGCGCAAGTCCCCGAAAATGCAAAACGGATGGGCCAAATTGACACCATCCGTTCCACTTGGCGGAGAGGGTGGGATTCGAACCCACGATACCCTTGCGGGTATACTGCCTTTCCA
>CAYRMN010000033.1:0-5706 GCA_964425575.1 uncultured Gammaproteobacteria bacterium
GAAGAAGATGCGCCTGTTAGCCGATAACGAATCGCTCCACATAAACATCCACCTTCTTTTTGTGTTGTTGAGTTCATATTCGATGATCTCGAAAACTTAGAACGAGTTGATGTTCGGCAACAATTCTCGCAGTGTCAACATTCTATCTTTTGATAAGATCACTTGAGTATCAAGATTCCCTTCATTAATTTGAAACATAAATTCGCGACAACGGCCACAAGGAGCAATGACCTGCCCCGCCGCAGTGACGGCAACGATTTTGGTGATGTGATACTCCCCCGCCGTAATCATGGCAGCGACAGCACTGTGTTCGGCACAAAATCCCATACCACAACAAACATCAATACAAACTCCGAGATAAATATTTCCTTTGGTGGTTACGAGGGCACATCCAACAGTTGCAAAAGAAGATTTTTTATTCTTCACAGGATGGGTAACGGATGCGGCTTTCTCGATGAGTTCGTCAGTGGATAGTTGAGGCATAAAAAACTAATCACTATTTTAAACTTCTTCGTACAAAAACTGCAATTATACGACCAGACTTCTTGATGTTGTATACGTTCTTTAACCTGTAATCTCCTGTTACACGATGTAACTGCCAGCTTGATCCAAAATATTTTTGCATCTTCTCCAAACTCACATACTGTTCATTCTCCACGTCAGCGGAATCGCATGAGTCCCCACTCCCCCTCCTAAATCAATAATATTGTTAACATTGGTTGAGAGCTTCTTAAAAACATCGACAACGAATTCTGTCTCCTTGATTTCACTCCCCTTTTTCCCCAAAGTGGTATCTCGCCATAACGAAAAAACTCTGAGAAATCTTCGTATATTCTCGTTTTCATAATGACTCATCCACTCCTGAAAGGGTTTGTAAAAACTGGCTTGTATGTTCTTTGGTATTGATGGTTGCTCTCACGAATTGATCAGAGGTAAATTTCGATATGACAAATTTCATTTTTGCCAATCTTTGCTCTAAAAGAGGTTTCGCCTTCACATCAACTTTGATAAACACGAAACTCGCTTTTGAAGAAAAGGCTTTAAAATGATGAAACTTGTTTACCGACTTGATGAGTCGTTCGCGCTCCCGAATAATTTGAGCAGTCAGGCGTTGGTAATATCTCTTTGAATCAAGTGCGGCAAGAGCCACTTCTTCCAAAATCCTGCTTCCACCTAAATACATGTCTTGATAACGGAGCATCTTCTTCGCCTCCTTACCGCATAAGGCGAACGCAATCCGTAGACCCGCTAACGCATAAAGTTTTGAGAAGCTCCTCAGAATCATGAGGTTGTCGTGCTTCTTCAATAGAGAAAGGAACGCCTTCTCATCATAACTGTTATCAAATCCAAAATAAGCTTCATCTAGCACAACCAATGTATCCTTGTTTGTTATAGATAAGATTCTCTTTAAGTCTTTCGATGAAATAGTGCCGCCGGTCGGATTATTTGGTGATGTAATGAGAACAACTTTTGGTTTTACGGATTGAATCTTCTCTAGGCACTCATCTATATCAAAATGAAATTGATTCTCATCTTCGATAAGTCGAAAGGTATGTATTGGGATGTGTCTGAAACTGAGGTACTTACTGTAATAGGTGTAATGAAAATCGTGAGTCAAAACGGCATCCCTTCTTTCATGCAAGGAATCAAATATCGTTCTTAAAATATTTTCTATACCGAATCCAATCAGAATCTGTGACTGAGGGACTTGAAAAATTTTCGCGAGTTTTGGAGCCAAAACTGAACCGTGATAGCCATCAAAATAACGAGACATTGTCCCTCGTTCAAAATTCCTAAGTACCCCAACGCATTTTGGTGCAGGGCCTTGGAACATCTCGTTTCTGTTTAAGAGGCTAACCTCCTTAAACCCTCTAGACACCTTCTGTTTTCCCATATCACTTGATTACCGCCAACCCCCTCATAATCCATCCGATTTTATTTCCAAACTTTACCTTTACCCAGCCCGTTTTTTCTTCGAGCACTTCATAGGGCTTTTTCGCAACGGTTGTTCCAAGAATCTTTGCTTTCGCGGAAGGCGTGAGCCGCACAATAACTCGTCGCACGGTTGAAACGTACTTTTTCTTTGCTACGACCGGCTGTGGAACGATCTTGATCGGTTCTACCGCCTGTACCGGATGAGTGACCGCCGGCTCACTTATCGGTACTACAACGGGCACAGAAGATGCTGGAGGCACGTACACCTGGACAGGAGGTTTTGGCGCGTCATACAAACAAGTACTTCCAGTATCGTTTAGTTTATATCCCGCATAGCAGCCACAGCTTTTTGAGACTGGGTCATATTTTGCAGAAGATCCTAATTTCGTTTCGCATTGAGTTTGAAGATATGCGTCTGAATATGAAGGGGTCACCGTTGGTTGAGGTATTGAAGTCTGAGGCGGAGTGTATGTGTATGACGAAGCTCCGGAACATGACACCATCGCAGAATAAGAAACACTGCTATTCCGCCAATTGTCATAACAGATCACTGAACCATCGGAATCTGGACCAGCAGCGCAGTTCACTCCCCCGTGCGTAGAGCAAGCTCCTGATGTGGCGAAGACATTGTTTGTTACACAAAAGCCTAATCCCACTGAAAACAGCAGACTTAAAAGAATCTTTTTCATAATTGCCCAAAGTATGGGCTTTTCTGGATCAAACGTCAAAAATAAACGTACTTTCCAATACCTTGTGTATATTTTGAGGCAATATTCTCATGATATTTTTTAATCTTAACGGTATCTTCCGCGCACATACACAAAAGCCCTCCGTCTATTGGAGAGCTTTCATGTGGTGGGCAGGCAAGGATTCGAAACGGATAGAGGCGTAATGACGAGAGAAAAACTATGAGTAAAAGAGAGTATAAATGAAGCTATGTTGAGCTATAAAACTCAAATATCAACTTCATCACCTTAAATCACGAGTTATCTTAAAATAGCTCCTAAATGTCAGCAGGGCGTCAACCGATGAGAGGACCCAAATTAAGACAAGATCGATTGACAAACAGCAATAATACTGCTATATTTTAGCGTTGCTCTTGCCGATACTAAGTAGAAGTCCTGATGAAATCTTTGGAAATTCTTCTTGTTTCAAGAGATTTCATCAGGATTCTTCAACTTCAAGCAACGGATGGAGGTGCCCAGTGCACATTGAACATGCGGAAGTTCGATCGATCGTCTCAGAATACCTGTGGGAGGACGACAGAGTTCATCTCGACCTCATCGTTCAGTTGACCTGGATCGCGGCCCTGACAGTCGAGTTCGGCTTCCAGTGCCGTCCCGAAGCGCGAGAGGTAAAAAAACAGGAGTTCCTCGCTCTCCTGGCGGATCAGTTCAAGGACGTGGACGATCTGATGCGCAAGGCTGCGACCTACGAAATCTCCATCACCTTCGACTCCGAAGATCAACCAGTGACCTCCGAGGATTTGGTCGCGATCCGCGGGCTCCTTCACCTCTTCTCCGCTCGTGAAGGCGGACCCTCACGTGAGGCGCTCGCCACCTGGATCGACGAGGCGTGGGAGTACGGTGTTCATCAACATCGAGTCTACACATGCGAGGCGGAAGGCGGCATCATGAACACCCTCGGCATCGCTCGGGAGTTCGCCGCGAAGCTCGCCATGTACGGAACCAGGAAGGGCCTGCTCCCGCCGACCTGAGTCCACCAGACAACCTCTATACCCGCCCCGACACCCCGCTCCCCTGAGCGTGCCTCGTCGGAGCGGGTTTGTCGTTTAAGACGATTGCTGGAAATATGATTCTTTTTTCAACAATCACTCATCAATCGTCACATCCCAGTTCTCCCCATTATTGTCACTCCCTGAGCCCTCCCCGCTTCCATCAAGCTCTGCATCAATATCTCGATATCCTCCATTTGGAAAATTAATCCGTGTCACTACCCCGTCTTCAACTTCAGCATCCAAGCTGTAGCAGCTTCCGTTATGGCAAGCCTCCACCTGATGATCACCATCTTCAATTTTTTGCTCCTCATTCGAATCTTCTTCATCATCTGAGTATCCAGCATATGAAGGCGCTACAAACGGGGGTGAATACCGATATTGGACACCAGTGGTATTTGATCCATCCTGAGTAGGAACATCCTGTGCTGAATTTTCTTTTATCTCATTCGAGCGCGGTGTTGGCGAGAAGCCCTGCCCAACATCCTCAACGAGGTGGCTTGACTCAAGCAGACCAGAATTAATTAAAGGCTGGCCGCTTCCGCCCTTAATAAAATTATAACGCAAGACATACTCTTCTTTCCTGATCTCTTGTTGAACAATCTCCGTCGCAACCAGCGTCACGGTACAAGAAGCACCCTGACATGCTACAGAGGAAATTGCGTGATTCAAAGTATTTGCATCTCCCTCACTCCAGGCTGAATATGGATTATGTTGTTTGAAAGAATCGGAAAGAAAAGCATACGCTTCTTCGTATCGCTTCAAATCCAGATTTTGGAAATATTCTCGTGATATGCCCTCTAAACGAACGGGATCAAACACTGCGGCTTGATCCAAAGATGATACTCCTTTGTTCGAGGTTGGCGTACGAGTTGCCGAACCGTCTGCGCAACCCGTACCAAATGCAAAGAGAATTAAAATAAGGAATGCCGACGCCCCCTTTGATAACCGATCTCTGTACATAACAGCCCTTATTTCACTTTTTTGTACCCCGACTTTTTCGCCAGGTTCTCGTCATCAAAACAATATTTCTGACCTATCGCCAACGTTTTGATTGTCTTATGCCCCTGGGAATAATAAACTTTCTTTTTCATATCTCCTACCGCTATACACTTTAGAAGATCTGTTCGGGTCTTTGGATATCCCACAAAAACGTCTTTCTGACACCCGTCTTTTGACGCGTTCAGTCTCCATCCCGTGTCACAAAAACACAGATCCTCCACAGAATTCAGAGTTGAGTGCTCAGGACAAGCCATTTTTTCCTCGGCTGAAGGGGCTGGCGGTGCAGGAGGCTCTTCAACCTTGATGGGCAGAACGCATTTCTTCAGACCTTCGTCATACGTTGTGCCCGCGTTACACACGCACATATTCTTCACAGAGTCGTATTGAGCCAAACCTAACCGTGAACAGAAAAGCCTGGCGTCCATACACGTATCCGAAGTCTTGTCGTAGAAGTAACCATCTGAGCAATAACAGATGTTTTCTGTATTATTGAAATAGCTCTGTCCTCCGTATTTTTCCATGCACCACATATTTGTGGTGACACAGGCGCTAGATGTTCTAGATTTTGTATACCCATTAAAGCAGGCGCATGCCGTTCCATTCCATCCTGCATTCTCGGGGCAGAGCCTCAGAGGGACGGGGGCGGTATAAGAGGAACCAGAAGAAGGCTGAGCAGCCACGCCAGAAGAGCCGCCAGAGTTCCCGCTTGCGGAAGAGCCAGAATAACTGGAGCCCGTGCCACACTTCCCATCATCTATACATGAATAGTTGTTTGAGACGACTCCATCTGGTGCTGATCGGTAATGAGGGCTGACGTACGTTCCGTCTTTGCGCGTATAGCCGCGAACATGAACATCCGAGGGGCTGGATCTGTAGGATCTCGCCTCAACGAGGTTAGGCAACATGAAGGCCAAAAGGGAGAACAGACCGAACAAGAGGCTTAAAACTTTTTTCATAGGCGAATGGCCTAGAATAGGCTGTTCATGGAGAGGCTGTCAATTATACAAGTCTTCACATGGCTAATTTAGACTTCG
>CAYRMN010000033.1:5716-12374 GCA_964425575.1 uncultured Gammaproteobacteria bacterium
TTTTAAAGGCCTCCAGGCTCGGATATCTCTTCCCTTCACATTCAACAACTCCCTCTCGAAAGTGTATAAAACATTGAACCAGCTTGGGAGGGCATCGGGCTTTGATCTTTTCTTCAAGACGCTTCAATGTGGCTTTTGTAACAGACATATAATTATACGGCTTGCAGTTTCTTCTCAATCTCCTCCATGCGCCTTTCAAGATCCGAAACCTCCATCGCCTTCGTGAGTTGCCCTGCAAGATACCCAATGCAGTTGGCGAGCTTTGGATCGAGGGCTCCTGTACGGACTTCGTTAATCACTTGAGACAGGAGAATAACCACATCCTGCGTTTCATGCAGTGGTATGGCAGGAACAGGAGCCATTGTGTGATGGCTATGCTTCCCTCCCCTGGATTGAGCGGTCTTCTTTGCCTCTTTATTGATCGCGGGATCATGGAAATAGCAGAACTCCCCATCTTTGAGAATGGCGGATTGGCAGGGGGAACCGTCGGTTTTGATTGCCTTGCAAGTCATGGATCGAACTGAAGTTAGGGGGGTGGTGGACATTTTTTATTACCTATTTAGTTTAGCCGATTATTTTTTTTGCAATTTTTCCATCAGGGAATGACTGTGTAAGGTTTTCTTTTGAAAGGTATGATTTGCTCATAAAATTCTGTGAGTGCTCATCATAGAGCATAGAGGGACGAGTCTCTCCGCTACATTTTATAGAGCTTCTTTACGTCCCCCTCAATTCCCAATGTTCTACCCCAAATCCGTAGTCGTTTTCCATCAAATACCGTTTTTGGCCACACTAAGACATTCGCAGGACGCGATAGAAGCACGATGCAGTCAATTGAATGATTCCTTTGCACTGAGGACGTGGATGTTCCGCTCGGTTTCAAATTCTGAGGATAAAAGGGGTAAAGTGCATCGAATCTTCTTCGTTTTTCTTCAAAATACCATTTGGCTATATCCTCAACATATCTCTGCTTCATCTCTCTTGACTGACAAAACAGAAATAATATCTTTTTTCGTTGCTTCCCATCCTTTGCTTCCAGGTCGGCTATTCGTGTCAAGACTTTCCCTTTCTCTTTTTTTTCACTTTCGTGATGCCCTCCTGGATCACGCGCAAACTCTATCCGCTCCCAACCTCCATCAGGTTGAACAATAAACTCACAGAAGGAGGCCTTGTATGGAACATGAAACGATACAGGCTTTCCCTTTTCCATAGCACGTTGTCTGGCATTAAAAATCATGGCCTCTTCTTTGCGGGCGTAACCTTTAGGTTGAAGTGATTTTATGCCGATGAGCATATCTTCAACAGAGAAATCATCTCCATCTTGTTCATAACCAAAGGAGAAGCCTCGTTTAATAAGGAATATCGCGTGATTGAACTCGCATAGAAAATTCAAAAAGTCCGTACCCGTGCCCTTGTCTTCAGCGTTTTGCAAGTTTTTGAGTAATGAAATCACACCAGGATTTGAATCCTTTGTTTCAAAAAGTTTCTTTTTCCAATTCATATACTCACTTCTCTCTTCGGAAGAAAAGAACGCGAGAATTTCACTTGGAGACACAGGTTCACTATCTGACATATGTAGAGACTTTTGGCGAGGTACGGACCTCTCTACGCTCTTTTTTCAAAACTCCTGCCCTTCCGTCGGCCAATACTGTTTGGGAAGAAGTTGGAGGTAATAAATCCCACTTTTTCCCTCTGGTTTGGGTGGAACTATCAAATGATCGCCCAGCATCGGAAAAAGTGGCTGCTGGACGTATCTTCCGTCGGTTCTGATGGTGTATTCATAGGGTTCGCCGTCATACCCTTTGATGCGTTCATGTAGGCGATGAGCATGGCGAGATGGGAGCCAGATGGAGCCATCAGCCGTGGTGGTTCCCGTATAGATGACGTGGGGAAGATCACATCCAGAAACAAAACAAGGAGGATTCCAGATAATCCGTACAGGCAGATTGGCAAGCGGGGCATCTGTTTGAATGTCGTGGAATGAAACTTTGCGAGGAATATGAGGCCAAAGAAGGAGTGCGCTGATCCCAAGCAGAGCTACGGTAGCAACAATAAATAGACTTTTAGCCGTTGTTTTAGAAAGTTGGAGCATGTCGTTTAGAATCGGTTTATTTCAATGTTGGTTGATAGAAGCCCAGCATCTTCATCAAGGTGAGTAGGGCTTCCCGTTGATACCGTTCATAGCGTATCTTCCACGTCGTTATAAATGGTAGTTCAATTCGTGGAGTAGTATGTAGACGCTCGGCAGGAAAACCGATACCTTTGATACCCAACTTATCGCATAGATACTGGAGTCTGGGAAGATGATATCCATGAGAAATAAAAATGACGGATCGTAGTTCAAGATGATCCTTCCGTTCAGAGATACAGGTATCTTCTGTTACGACCGCCGATCCATCGACTTCGATCTTTGAGGAATCAACGCCTATTTGTACAAGGAAATCTTTCATGGCAGAAGCAGGGGCTTCGGTATTTGAAACCCTGACATGCTTCACGATCCCTCGATCGAGCAAGACTTTGGCCGTTAGCAATCGTTCAGTGTTCGTTTCAGACATTGGTTGTCCTTCTTCATGCAGACCTCCAAACACTATCGCAACATCGGCTTTGGGGAGCTGCTCAATATCGGAAACTATAGCGGTCTGGAAACGAATGATGAGCCAAGGTATCCAGGTGAGGGTATAGATCAAGAAGCAGGAGACCACGATGACTCTGAGGATGCGTTTTAGGGAGGGCATACAAAGCTATTGCGGCCCGATTCTGGATGCGCCTACTCTTGTAACTAAGTCCACAACCTCCTGTAAATCATGTTCGAAGTCCTCGGTTCGTTCAACATACCTCAGAGCATTCTTTGACGCCTCTGCTTTGATCCATCGACTGTATGCCACAACAAACTCCGCCACCTGTCTCTGCACATCAGCATCCGCTTCCTTCATCCAATCATTCGGGTTTGTATTCCTCGCCATGCCTTCTAGGACGCACTCGATATTGTGAGATCCGACGAATATGACATGAATGTTTTCTCCACCGAACTGTTCTCGAAGTTTCTGAACATGGTCTGGCAGAAGATGAACGCCTTCAATAATGAGGAACTGGGGGTCATGGATGGCCTCAGCCACCACTCGATTAATTTCTGTCTGCAAGGAGCGGGCTTCGGTGATTTGAAGCTCTACGCGTTTCTCTGGCGTGAGGGTGTTCTCAGAGGCGGTTCCAGAGAATCCTGATAGGGGGAATTTGGCCTCTCGTTCCGATTCTGGAGTCTCATGGAAGACCTTTGAACGGAGATCATCGGTCGAGATGAGGTTGGCTTTCGTATTTTGCACGAGCGCATGAGCCATGAGGCTCTTTCCGACGCGTGGCGCTCCGCCAATGAGGTAGATCATGGACGAATGCTACCCTAGAAATGGGTTACTTGGCTACCTGGATGGTTATCAATCAGCTCCTCGAACAGCACCTACTGCTATAGCGGCGATGGAACGGTAAAAACGAAGAGCTTCGACTTCATAATTTAATTTCCACTGGGGACTATCTTGGTGGCTCCGTCTCCATAAAAAATTTCTCCACTTTCATTTTGACAAATAATCGAATCAACGCCGTTACAGACTTGATTGGCATCCAATGTATGCAGACCATTTTCTGTCACATATCGATGTGGAATCGCTCCATTACCACAATTTGTTGACCAGATGCATGTAGAGTTAGAAGGATCGAGACCTGCCCATTTACGGGATACCTCCGTTATTGCGCAGCCCGCTTGGGGATGTTGATTGTCACAAGAAAATTCCAGAGGTTTCAACTTTATTTTCCGATTGATTTCCTCTGTAGCACGCTGGAAGAGATCATCTTCTGATCGCGCTTTATCAATTTTCGTTAGTGAAGACTGGTTCTCCTCGATCTGCACCAGCAGATTTCTGTTCTGCTCCTCCAACTGAGCCACTCTATTTGAATTGTCGCAACCCGCTCCAAAGAACATGAAGATTATTACCGTTGTTAACAGAATATGCTTGCTCATAACTTTTTAAGATGAGTTAAAGATGCCCCATAAACAAAAGGACACCCCTTCAGGTGTCTTAGGCCCAAACAGCAGGAACGAGTCCGTGCTGCTTGTTATCAGGGGTGCCCATTACGGCGCACCACTGACTCGCAAGCAAGGCAAAATATGCCCCACAATAATTCCCACTGTTTGAACCTAAGACAACGCTAATATGCTCCTTTTTCAGCAAAGCGTCAAAATACAGTCTGTTGTTTTTCTGATGGCCAAAAGTGTGCTATAATATACATACCTTCTCAAGAACTCTCTTGAGAAGACAGGAAGGATCTTGAGATCGAATAGAGATAGTCCTGATCTCAGACCTTCCAATAATTGGACTTTTCTACAACAAAAGAGGAAAAACCAGGCTGGAGCCACTTTCTGCACGAGCAGGGATCGACGCACGGCGTTAAAGTGAAGTGGCGAAAGCGCGTTTGAGACCAAAGTTCCGCCCATTCGGTCAGGAGCATGGTAGAGATACTGAGAAATACTGACTTGTTAGACGGAGGTCAAAAACCACAGCAATGCACAAATCTCTTTTGATTTGGATATTGGCAAGGTTTTTGACCTCTTTTTGTTGCGTGAGTCTCTCGGCAACCAACGTATCGGAGATGTTCCCACTCTGACGATACCTCCGCTAAACGAGGTAAAACTGGCCGTCTGTGCGTTACGTAAACGTGCTCGGTCTGTCCCCGACAGGACTTCAGAACCCCTTGCCTGAGGAAGGAGCAGCCTGACCTTGGGTTCTTCCCTCTGAAGTCCTGAAGACAGAACAACTTAAATATAATTTTTCAACTCCCTCGCCTCACTAGGGAGAGGGAATCTGTATGCCTAAAAAGTTTGTTCAAACCACATATTATCCCGATCTTTGCCCTTGGTGCATGAGGCAGCAAATCATTACCACGGCTATCAAAACCGCCTTATTGAAAGCTTGCCCTGACAAGGAGAAATGCGGATATCGAACCTGGATACCCAAAGAACTCCTCACATTCAAGCAACGCCTCAAGTACTACGATCCCATCAGATACCTGAGGGAGTTCGGAGGGAAATAATAGACCTTACGTCATCACCCATTATCAACTATGATCAAATCATCCTCTCAATCGGCTGCTCCTCGACAATTAAAAAATATGACGGAAACAGCAAACATGACACTGGATGCTGACCTTGAATTCCTGAACCTCAAAGAAGTGGCTGAAATTCTCCGCATGGCCCAGATCAGTGTTTATCGGCTTGTGGCAAAACGAGCACTTCCCGTGTATCGCGCCTGTCGCAAAATTCTGTTCAAAAGACAGGATGTGCTCGATTATTTGGAACGAAATCGTGAAGATGCGGGATATGGCGGTTCATAAGCGCAAAGGAGCGTGGACAGTAGATTTCCAATTTCGACATAGGCGTTACCGTCGAGTGAGCCCTCAAAACACACGAGAAGGAGCCCTTGCTTATGAGGCCTATCTGAAAGGGCTGATCACTCGTGGCGAGGCGCTACCATCGAATGAAAAAAAGAACGTCGAAAGCAAGGAAAAGAGCCTTGAACAATTTGCTCCTGAATGGCTGACCAACTACGTCCAAGTGAATAATAAGCCCTCCGAACAAGGGAACAAGCGCCACGCCCTCAAAAAGCACCTTCTCCCCCACTTTAAGGGCTATCTCCTCAAAGAGATAACCGCTCAGGATATTGAAGCCTTCAAAGCCAAGAAACTGGGGGAAGGACTGAAAGCAAAATCCATCAACAATCTTACCGCTGTTCTTCGCAAGTGCCTGGTAACGGCCCAAGAATGGGGCTTCCTCGAAATTGTACCGCGAATTAGACCTCTGAAAACCGAGACATCAAAATATAAGTTCTTAACTAAACAGGAAGAGGAGTGCTTATTGCAGGCGATTGATGACCCATTCTGGAGGGCGATGATCCTGACAGCATTAAAAACAGGCCTGCGCTTCTCTGAATTGGTAGGACTGGAGTGGGAAGACATAAATTTTGAAGAACGTGATCTCTGTGTCAGAAGAGCCAATGTTCGTGGACACGTTGGCACTCCAAAGAATAATCGAATTCGCCACATCCCCCTCATCTCGAATACCGTAGCGGCACTAAAAGAAATCTGGCGTCCCAGCGGCCTCGTATTCCCCTATCAGGGCACTTGGATGCGATATGAGGTCGGCAGGCTCCATCTTGCAAATTACTGCAAAAAGGCGAATATTCAAATCGTGGCATGGCACGCACTACGGCATACCTTTGCAACCCGCTTAGTATCCGCTGGAGCGCCTCTCAAGGCCGTACAGGATCTCATGGGGCACTCAACGATCATCATGACCACACGATATTCTCACCTCAATCAAAATGATCTTCGAAGAGCTGTTTCGCTTCTTGAAACAGAAACAAAATCTAATTTGGTGTCAGCATCGTGTCAGCTGGAAAAAGATTCGCTCGAAAAATTATTCCAAAATATCTCCTTATAAGCCTCAAATCTCTCCTCAACAAACGAAAAAGCACCGTCACTAGAACGATGCTTTATCGTGGTGGGCAGGCAAGGATTCGAAACGGCCTAATCCCCTATAAAAAATATCGCTCAATGTAGAAAAATATACTGAGTAGAGCCAAGAAATAGCACTTCTCAAATTCACCATCTTTTACCA
>CAYRMN010000034.1:0-763 GCA_964425575.1 uncultured Gammaproteobacteria bacterium
ATCAACATCATCTGAATGAATCTCATCGAGACGAAGGCGGTGAATTGATTCAAAAGCCCCGTGTATCGCCGTCATCTTCTCCTCAGCGGTCACGTTGGTGGAGGGCTGGACTTGTTGCGTTGGGCACTATGATTGGTGGCGCCTCCGGTGTTGCGCTCGGAAAGGATTTGGTCGATCCAGTCATCACTCAGGGCGACCTTCCTTTGAGACCAATGGAGAAAATAGATAAAATAGAAAGCATTCCACAAGATGAGCAGGATCCTGAAATACAGCGTATTGTAGATGCTTTGCGCCAAAAAACATGGGACACCGATAAAGAGCATTCTACACGGACAAGGTCGTCGAATGTTCGTATTCAAGATAGCTCAACCATCGGACGGAATGACTAATAAATTTCGCTCGATGTCTTCTTTAGAAGGTGGTTCTTAATATTCCGATCAGCGCAATCGCTGCCCACACGATATTCAGCACCACGGGTTGATAGTTCTTTTGTCCTAACGCATCAAAGCCAATGGCAGTGGCTCCGGTCAGGTTTAGAATTTGATAGCTCAACGCATGCGCGGTAATGATGGAGAAGCTTGATAGAACATACGCGAGTAAAATCGCGCTTGCTCCATACCAGCCGATGGCTTCGCGGAGAAACACTGTTTGTTTTTCTTGTAACATACGTAGAATTATACCAGGATGTTCATCAATCACCATTTTGTGTGTTAGGCTAGTAGCCGAGGATTCGTCAGGCATTTATCTTAGCGGGGGGGGAGGG
>CAYRMN010000034.1:773-12274 GCA_964425575.1 uncultured Gammaproteobacteria bacterium
CGCGGCTGCGACCGGTGACGCTCGAGATTCCGAAGCCGCTCGTGACGGTTCAAGGCGTTCCGATCGCGACGTGGCTCGTCCGTTTGTTTGCTCGTTATGGCGTTGAGCGTGTGACAGTCATTTATTCAACGAAATGGAAAGCGAAATTTGAGGAGTGGGCAGCGGGACCACATCCGATTCCCGTAGAACTTTTTGAAGAGAAAGAGCCGCTTGGGACGCTGGGTGCACTTGCTCATGAAATTTCACTTCCGGACGAACCATTTTTTGTCACCAATGGCGATGAATTAAAGGGTCTCGATCTTTCAGCACTATTCTCTTTCCATGAGGCTTATCACATAGCACATCCTCAACACGTAGGTACAATTGCTCTTGTACGTGTACCCAATCCATCTGAATATGGCGTGGCCGAAATGGATGGCGATCGCATCGTGCGTTTTCATGAGAAACCGGCTATTCCACCCTCAACGTTAATCAATTCTGGGTTATACGTTCTCGAGCCGTCTGCATTGATCGACATCGATCGGAGTAACCGGTTTTTAATGTTTGAAAAAGATTTATTTCCTCGACTAGCAACAGAGAGCCGCTTGGCAGGATGTGCGCTCGATGGTGCGTGGTATGATTGCGGAACGATGGAACGATGGGAAAAGGCCATAAAAGAATGGAAAGTCAACATATGACATTACTTGCGTCGTGGCGGCAGCGGGTGTTGCCGTTTACCTCTTTGCCCTCGATTGATCGTTTTCATGTTTCGGTCGTGACCTCGGTTGCTGAACTAGAATACGCGGAACTTTTACCTATTGAAGTGCGCTATGTGCTGGCAGTCCGTCCGTTGCGTCATGAAGCATTTCGTTTGTTATTGGAGCGAGGATATGGGATCGGAGTTCGGACTGTAGATAAAACGCCAGAGCGAATTCTGCGCGCGGTTGATGCGATTTCGCACGCATCTCAACATAATACCGTCCTACCCTGGCTTGAGCGTTTGTTGCGGCATGAAGAATTACCGGTGTGCACTGAAGAAGAACTGCGCATTGCCGAGGCCAAGGGGATTAATTTATATGAAGAAGCGCGTTGTATTTTGAGCCAGCGTTTTGAGTTTAAGAAAATTATTCTTGTTCCGCTCCATAATCAGGAGATTGGCGAAGAGGATCGCCGATTGATGCGAGAGGTGAATGAAGATCTGTATCCGCACGCCGTTGAGGTGATTGTTAACCGCATCACGTTTGATAACGCTCATACACGCACTGAGGTTGCACAGTCCATTATTAAAGCGCTGATATGTATCGGTCCGATTGCCCATGCACTCGAGCACGTTTTGTCGGGGATCGGTAAAGTATTTGCCGCAACGTCTGATGATCTGCTTTCAGAAGCGGCGGAACTGTTCGCTCTGCATGGTTCTGGATTTACCTGGAAGCAACTCGCGCGTCGCTCTCGGATTCTAGTGCCGGTATTTTTTGTTGCGACGTGGGCGGCGTTTCAGGTAGAGCCGTTGATTGAAGCTGGTCAGTTTGCTCGCGCGGGTGTTGTGTTTGGATTGTCTGCCGTTGCCTTGTCGCTTACTACCGCGCTTCAATCCATCCAGCTCTATCGACATGCGTTTGAAGTATTGGTCCGAGAAGGAAAGATGCGTATGGAGCCCGGGAGATCGCTGTTACGCTATGCGCTGCATCAGGATTTTACCAATCCAGCCCGACTCGGTTTATTTGTGGGTGCGGCCGCTTCTCCGCTTATGGCAGCAATTGTTTTTTCGTTTTTTCCAGCATATACCAGCAATGGATGGATTCTGGCGTGTCTCGGCTCGGTTGAGTCGATCGTGGCAGGAATAACGGTTATGAGCGCCGCTCGAGTTCATCGCTGGCGATTTCGTACAAGGGTACGTCGCGCCATTATAGACATCATCCAGGGTCGTGATTCGAGGGTCGACAACGGTCGGGTTTTCGGATAGACTATCAACATATTTGTTTATGTCTTTTTTTCAACGTACCTCAGATACGCCAACCACCGCTGAATCCAAAAAGGCGCTCAGCTTCATTTTTGAGCTTATCCAGGTCGCGGCGGTTTCATTAGCGATTATCATTCCGGTTCGGTATTTCCTCATTCAGCCCTTTTATGTGAAGGGAGCATCAATGGAGCCGAATTTTTTTGATCACGAATATCTGATTATTGATGAACTCTCGTATCATTTCAATAATCCGCAGCGCGGTGACATTGTTGTCTTCCGCTATCCGAATGATCCGAAACAGTTTTTTATTAAACGATTAATCGGGTTACCGGGAGAGACGGTGGAGATTGGCGGAGGACAGATTAAAATCTTTAATATAGAGCACCCCAATGGATTCGTTCTCAATGAAACGGAGTACCTTGATCAGGATTTTACTGCTACTACACGCAATGTCACATTGAGGCCTGATGAGTATTATGTGATGGGCGATAATCGTATCTCTAGTCTTGACTCTCGCTATTTCGGTCCTATTAAACGCTCGGTCATCGTTGGACGTGTTTGGCTTCGGGGATGGCCACTAGATCGGTGGAAAATTTTTAAAGATCCGACCTATCAATCATCAACAATTCAGTAATACCTACATACTATGATTCCAAAGAAACCGGTTGCCAAAAAAGAAGGGAGCGACGCTCCTGCAAAAAAGGCTCCTCAACCACTCTCACCTCCGCGTGGTATGCGCGATCTGTTGCCGGCGGAACAGCCGTTGTGGCAGATGGTACGTCGTACCTATGAGGCGATTGTGGATGCGTATGGATTTGATCGTATCGAAACCCCTGTTTTAGAAGAGACAGCGTTGTTTATCCGTGGTGTGGGGAAGCAAACCGATATTGTGGAGAAGGAGATGTATTCCTTTGAAACC
The DNA here is from genome assembly GCA_964425575.1 of uncultured Gammaproteobacteria bacterium. Taxonomy (GTDB): domain Bacteria; phylum Patescibacteriota; class Patescibacteriia; order 2-12-FULL-60-25; family 2-12-FULL-60-25; genus CAYRMN01. The sequence continues at coordinate 3,632 of CAYRMN010000034.1, forward strand.
ACTGGAGGTGAGCGAATATCGCTACGTCCAGAAGGGACAGCGGCCATTATGCGGGCGTATATCCACAATGGCATGTTGAATTTACCTCAGCCAGTGAAGCTTTGGTATGCAGGTCCAATGTTCCGTCATGATCGGCCTCAGCATGGACGATATCGTCAATTCTATCAGTTTGGCTGCGAGGTGATCGGGGAGGATGACGCTATTGTTGATGCTCAGCTGATCTTGATGTCATATCTTATTTTAAAGGAGTTGGGTATTGATTGTACGATTCGGATTAATTCGATTGGTACACCAGAATGTCGAGCTAATTACAAGAATGCCCTAACGACGTATTTTCGAACGAAGCGTAGCCACTTATCTGAAGAGGATAAAAAGCGATTGTTGAAGAATCCGCTCCGTGTTCTCGATTCAAAGGATCCGGCTGTTGTTGAGTTGAAAGCCGAAGCTCCACAAATCGTGGATTGGTTAGATGAAGAATCGAAAACGCATTTTATGCGTGTATTGGAATATCTTGACGAGACAGGCGTGCCGTATCAACTAGATCCGTATCTCGTTCGTGGGTTGGATTATTACACCAAAACTGTGTTTGAAATTTACGCCAATGGCGAAGGACAGGATCTTGCTCAATCTGCGTTAGGCGGCGGCGGTCGATATGATGGGTTGGCGGAACTGCTTGGCGGGCGTCCTACTCCAGCAGCAGGGTTCGCGCTTGGACTCGATCGCGTGTTGTCGCGTATGAAAGATCTGAATATTCAGCCGACTCCCACGCACATTGATGTCTTCGTTGCCCAGTTAGGTGAACAGGGGAAAAAGAAGGCTTTAGCAATCTTTGAGGAATTACGCGTAGCCGGGATTCGTGCCGGTGAAGCCTTTGCCAAAGATGCTATTAAAGCGCAATTGGAGATTGCTAACCGTCGTGGTGCTAAGTGGGCGATTATTGTCGGACAAAAAGAAGTTTTGGAAGGCACGGCGATTTTGCGAGATATGGATGCGGGTACGCAAGAGACATTTGACTCACGAAAAATTGTGCACGAGGTTCGGAAAAAGTTGGAGCACGGTGCAGCGGCGGTATAGCGTGACCAGTATGTCACGCGAAGCTGGTCTTGATCACGCCCCTCATTCCGAAAAGCGACTTGTTACGTTGCCGAATCTTGAACAGCTTTCTCATCAGCCCGAAGCAAGAGACTCCTATTGGGGGTCTTTTGTTGAACTATTTCGTGCACGAGAGGCGAATGGATCGTATAAGCATGAAGAGCGATGTATTCGCGCCGCTCATGTGTTGGATCAATGTATTCGGCATCCTGGCTTGATTGAAACGGACGGAATGAAAGAGCTCCTGATGGTTGCTGTTCAAGAGCCGGACACGGCACGTGTATTTTGTGCCATGTATGAGTCATTATCGTGGCGTGACAGCGTCGTTGCGCGTCGTGCGTATGCGCTTGCGTCTGTTATTCTGGAACAGGAGCGTCAACACGAGCGGCGGCGAGTTGTTGAACATGACACCAAAGCATTTCGTATTACTTCATTGCCTGGGGTGGCGTTGCCTGAGGCTTTATACCAAGACCCATATGTCTTAGGGCTTGCTGCGAAAAATCCTATTAAACATGAGGCGCAATTTGATGAGATCATTTGGGCTTTGCCTGCAGGCGGTCCATCTGAACGGATTGTTATGAAACGAGTTCAAGATGACAAGGCAACAAAAAATCTCCCATCAAAAGAGTATGAATTGGCCATGCTCGAGCGTGCCTATATGCTTGGTTTACCAGGACCGAGGCCACTTGGGATGATTGAATTTGGTCGCCAGGAGTCAACATTGCGTTCTGCGTATATATTGATGACCTTTGAGGAGGGGCAATCTGGGGTTGATTTGTATCAGTGGATGATTGGTCACGGCTGGTCATTGGCTCATGTACACAACAATATAAAAATTATATGCGCTGAGCTGGGGAGGCTCGCACATCGGTTTCGGACAGAGATGGGGGTTGATAAGCGGTTTTATGTGAAAGATTGTCTGATTCGTTTTGATGAAACTGGAAATATCCTACGCATTCTTCCGCACGATCTTGAGCTTGCGCATCCATTTAACCCTCATGCACCAGAAAAGATTGATACGTTTCAAGATGTGGTGAACCGTTTGTCTCCTGATTTGAAACAAGCCGCCATGGGAGCAGAGGCGGCTTGGGATCGGCGATGGGCGGCGTAGAATAGAGAAAGAGCGAACGCCGCGCGCTGTGAGAGCTAGCGGCTTTGGTGCTACGGCGATGGCGAGGTGTAGGTGGAGGTCGGAGGGTTGAGCGCGAGCGGAGAGCCGTGACTGATGATGAGGCAGAAGCAGAAGCATGACTTGTCGACGGGAAGCGCTAAAATGAGAGTTTTGTCAAGGAGTAGCGTGCTATTGACCCGTGTTCTGATTTCCCGTATTCTTAGCCCTGTCGAGCTTTCAAGAGGCTTTCCTCTATCGAAAGAAATTATCATTGTTTTTAAGAAAGGAGTGTGGATGTATGGCAGAAGTAAAACGGAAGAAAGGCGAGACGTTTGATTCGTTGTTTCGACGTTTTCAGCGTCGTATTCAGTCAAGCGGAAAGGTACTCCAGGCCAAGAAAATTCGTTTCTTGAAAAAGGACGAAAAATTAAATAAGCGTCGTGCTGGTGCGTTGCGTCGTGAAGAAATGCGCACCAAGTACGATTACGAAGTGAAGACAGGTAAGCTGAAAGTCGATCCAAAGAAACGACCACGCTCATGACCATTTTTGAACGCATTGACCTGGACTTAAAAACAGCCATGAAAGCCAAGAACGAAACCGTCCTTGGAACGCTTCGTTTGGTTCGATCTGCGTTAAAAAATCGACAGATTGATATTCAGCATGAATTGACGGACGAAGAGGCGCTTGCCATTCTTCGAACGATGGTAAAACAGTATCGCGATGCATTAGCTGATTTCGTCGCAGCTGGACGACAGGATCTTGTTGAAAAGCAGCAAAAAGAAATTGCGATCTTGGAAGAGTATCTTCCTGCAGCGATGCCCGAAGCAGAGTTACGAGCCATTTGTGAGCGTGTCATTCGCGACTTGAATGCCACGCCAAAAGAAATGGGAAAAGTCATCGGCGCGATCATGAAGGAGGTAGATGGGCGCGCAGACGGGAATGTTGTTCGTTCGATTGTGCAGCAACTGTTCAGCTGATTCAAAATCTGGTACGATAGAGATCGTTCAAGGCGGTTTTTTCTTCCCATGCAGAAAGACCAACGCGCCACTTTTCTTTTCTTCCGACGTATCACCAAACGCCTTGCGCTGTTTGCGTTGATTATTGGAGGAATTGGTGGCGCGTTTTGGTATGGGCATCCTGCCGCGGCACAGCTTGCACAGAGCGCGCAGAATGTGCAGCAAACCGCCACAGCTGCTGGAGTTGGAAATGTTGATTTGTTCCAACTCATCGGACGTATCATTTATATTTTATTAAGTTTGGTCGGCGTTGTATTCTTAGGGCTTCTGTTGTATGCCGGCTTTCTATGGATGACAGCGGGAGGAGATACGAAGAAGGTGGATGCAGCTCAAAGTTACATTCGAAATGCAATTATCGGTTTGATCATTATTGCTTCTGCCTGGACACTGACCGCCTACATTTTGAATGCATTAACTGGTGCTTCTATTGGCGGAGGTATTAATGGGAATGGTTCTGGAGGATTTGGGGCCAATCTTATTAGTTCTTCTGGATCATTAGGCAGCGGCATTATTGAATACCATCTTCCAGAACGGAATGCGACGGATGTGCCTCGCAATACTCCAATTGCCATTACATTTAAACAAGCGATCAATCCAGCTTCTCTGATCGATGGATGGACATTGGATGCCAGCACAACTGCGACGGGATTGAATGCAGCGGCAGTGAAGGTTTTTAAAACTGGAGATGAAGCCTCTGCGCTCATCGCGAAAGATGCTCGTGTCAGTTTTACTCCAGACCACAAGACATTTGTCATTCGTCCCGTTTCATATCTCGGTAGTCCAACATCAAACGTAAAATACACCGTTCAACTGAAGGGAGGGAACGGCGGTATTCAACTAGAAAATGGTGGTGCGGCGTTTGGTGGATCATTTGGTCAAGGTTACGAGTGGGGTTTTGAGGTTTCAACCAAGCTCGATATAACACCACCAAAAGTGCTGGCTGCTATTCCGTACTCTGGGGGGAAATATGCGAGAAATATCATTGTGCAGATCACATTTAATGAAGCGGTTGATCCGATCGCTGCGAGCGGATTAATCAAGAGTGGTTCAGGGTTTTCGAATATTGAAATCCGTCCGAACTCTGGTGCTGGGACAGCTCTCGACGGAGAGTTTCGTATTACAAATCGATATCGGACGGTAGAATTTTTAAGTGCTGAAAAATGTGGAGTAAATTCATGCGGAATGGATGTTTTTTGTCTCCCTTCTGAAGCGACCCTTGAAACAAAGATCAAGGCAGCAACCCTGTCAGGTACTCCACCATTAGCACAACTTACAAATCAGGGTTTTGATGGTGTTACAGATCTTGTAGGTAACTCATTGGATGGAAATGGAAGTGGAAAGGCTGATGGTCCAGGAAAGGATGACTATGTATGGTCATTTGGAACATCGGCGGATGTAAAGTTAACGCCTCCAAAGATCATTGAAACTGTCCCAGTTGCGAGTGTTGGAGATGGCCAATCGAATCGGCCATTAGATGAACAGGTGACCGCGACGTTTGACAGCTTAATGCAAGCCTCAACATTTAAGAGCGAGGCAGCTGCCATTGTTCCTAAGGGACCGGGAGAAACCAATCCTGATACCTTTTGGTGGACCGTAGGAATGAACCTTTTAAATGAGAGCAATGTCCCTATTCAGAAAGATGGAGAACAGGCAGTACGTTCTCAGCTCGTGATGAGCCATCGACCATATCTTCCGTCTGGAACATCTACGCCAGATCTTAATTACTATAATCCCGTGTTGCTATCTGACCTTCAAGATTCTTATCAGAATTGTTTTAATCCAGCTGGTTCCGTGAGTGCCCAAAATCCAGCAGCCTCTTGTGTAGGTGTTCCAAATTGCTGCAATAATTCACCGCAAGCACAAGGTTGTCCATTTATCCCATAAGGTTTCATCAAAAAATAATTTCCCCATCCTGCACTCACTGCATCTTCATCTATGCCCTTCCCTCAATCGCACTGTCCTCAACGCCCCACCGCTCGCGAGCAGCGGGACGTTCCCGGGAGCGCTCAATCGTTCAGGTCATATCTGAAGCGCATTGAGCACAATCTGAGCAAATTATTTTTTGATGAAGTCTAACATGCGCCGCTTTTCTCTCATTGCACTCGTTGCCTCATTCCTCTTGTCTGGAATGTTGTTTCGTTCTATCCCGTTTGCTGCTGCGCAGGTTGATGCGGGATTGAATCAGGTAGGACAAACGGTGCAGTTAAGCGCCGCAGATCCACGAGTGATCGCGACTAGAATCGTGAATGCGGCCTTGGGATTGGTCGGAATTATTCTGGTTTCTCTTTTAGTGTACGCGGGGTTTTTATACATGACGGCAGGCGGCGATCCAAAGAAAGTTGATCGAGCTGTAGGCATGATTCGAGCGGCGATTATTGGTGTCGTTATTATCTTATCTGCTTGGGCGATTGCTCGTTACGTGATTGATAAATTGCTTGGCGCGACAGGTGGTGGGGGAGGTGGATCGATCGGTAGTCAGGGTGGTGGGGGAGGTGGCGTTGGTGGATTCGGTGGCAGTGGTGGATCAAGCGTGTTTCAGATCAAATCCATTAATCCTCAGGGCAATGTTTCTTTGCGGAACGTCCAGGTAAAGGTGCTATTTACTCGTCCCGTTGACGAAAAAACTGCAACGGCGCTCGTGATTATGAAGAGCGGCGGGGTTGGTGTTGGTGGGGTTTTGCATGTTGATGGATCGATTGTGACATTTACCCCCACCGATCCATGTCCAGCACCTCATCAAGATTTGAAGTGTTTTGATGCGGATACGGATTACAGTGTTCAAGTTGGTGCAGCAGTACGTTCGATTCAGGGCCAGAGTCTCGTGTGCGGTGGGTTTGCTCCGGCTTGTAGTGCGAACTTCCATACAGGGAACAGTGTTGATACCCAAAACCCAGCTGTCAGCATGATGATCCCTCTAGATGGGGCAGCCGTTCCAAGTGATAGCTTGGTTTCGTTGCAGGCGCACGCTACTGATGATAGCGGCATTTCGTATGTTGAATTTTTTGATAACAATACTTCTATAGATCAAGCAACGCCCTCTGCAACGTCGTCGCCTCAGAATTTTAATGGATCTGTTCAGTGGGATACAGCTGGTCTCCCGTTGCAGTCCGTGCGAACGTTGATTGCTCGAGCCTATGATGTTGATACGCATACGACAGTAAGCGCGCCAGTCAACGTAACGGTGCGCGCCCCTTCCTGTTTTGATGGCATAAAAAATGGGGATGAAACAGATATCGATTGCGGAGGAACGCCGAACACTCCAGCCTATTGCGGCGCATGTTCTGGTTCAGTGTGTGCGATGAGTGGTCAGTGCTCATCGGGTGTGTGTCAGGGTGGTTCATGTGTTGTGCAGCCAACTATTTCAAATGTATCACCTCTCGATGGACAGCCAGGAACGTTTATAACGCTTCAGGGAACGAATTTTGGAAACGGTGGAACGGTCACATTCTTAGGGGGACCTGAAGCCACGGACGACGTTGTTGCTCAGGTTCCGCCAAGCTGCAATCCCTCTGGAGGAAATAGCAATTGGTCGTCAACACAGGTGGTAGTCGCGGTTCCAGCCGGAGCTGCAAGCGGTCCGTTGCTCCTTAAGAACGCTCAGAGCGGACTGTCTGATGCGACGAATGATGCTCGTGGAGCTCAGTTTGCGAACTTTTTGGTTAATAATGCAACTCATCCTGGATTATGTGCACTGAATCCACAAAGCGGATTTATCAACACACAGTTTAAGGTAACCGGGCAGGGTTTTGGGAATGTGCCATCAAGTCTCATGTTTGGATCAAATGTTATTTCATCCTTTGCGGGATGGACGGACTCTCAGGTGATCGCCAACGTCCCAGTGGTGGGCAGTGGAAAGTATCCGGTACAGGTTAGCGTGGGAGGGAATCTGTCTAACGCAATTGAATATCAAGTACAAAATAAGGCTGTTGCAGGACCGCCAACGATTTTCTCCATTGATCCGGGTTCTGGACCAATCGGAGAGTATGTCACTCTAACGGGGCAAGGATTTGGAGCTAGCGTTGGGACGGTGACCTTCAAGAATCAGACGACTGGGGACCGTGCAACAGCGGATATTTCTTTCCCCGCAGGTTGTTCAGAATCATTTTGGGGCGCGACATCCGTGATTGTAAAAGTTCCTTCCACGTTTTTGAACACGACAAACATCACCACCGGAAATTATACGATTTCATTAACCCGTCAATCTGATAATCTGCGCTCGAATGAGGTTGCCTTTACGATTACTCAGGGAAGTCCAAAGCCGGGCATCTGTGCTATCACGCCGATTGTAGGTCCACTTGGAACACCGGTGACAGTGACGGGTGAGCATTTTGGAAATGATCAGGGGAATATCACCTTCCGAAACGCAGTTTCGGCCATTGTCGTTCCACCTTGGACACCTTCACAGGTAAAAACGACCGTGCCGGTAGGCGCAGTAAGCGGTCCGGTCACGATCGGGACGCAGGCGGGGGTATCAAATGCCGTACAGTTTCAAGTAAAAAATTGTAACGAGGAAGCGGGTGTGTGTGGAAAAAATGCTTGTTGTCCAAATGGTGCATGTGCGGCAGCGAATGGTGTGTGCGCCGCGGTCGCGCAGAAGGCTATGTATGCCTGGCAATCATCAACTGGACTAATCCCTGTTTCGCCCCAAGTTGTTGAGGAATGCCTTCCAAGCGCCGCGCAGCCTCCTCTTCCATCCCCATCACCATGGAGCAAGCGGGCGGGTGGCGAGCAGGTATGTGTGAGCACTCAGATTGTGACTCGTTTTACTACGCATCTTGAACCGGGGGCTGCCTCAAAAGTTAATTTTAAGCTGAAAAAATGCACGAGTGCCTCCTCTGATCCATGCGCAACAACGGAAGATGTTGAGTTGCAGGCGGGCTATCCGCTGCTTCAGGTTGCGTCTGAAAGTCAGGATGCGGTTCTGCTCGCATCAAAAAATAATCTTGTTCCAAGTACGACCTATCTGGTTCAAGTGATGACGGGTGTGAAAGGAGCCGGCGCAGCTGGTGCGAACATGTTGGAGAATAAGAGCTGTGGGAGTGGAGTTGGATACTGTTTCCGTTTTAAAACCCGAGCCTCTGCTGATCCATGTAAGATAGGCGCGGTGAGCATTGCTCCACATCCATTTACGCTGAATCAGGTAGGTGCGGAAATCTCCTATTTAGCCTCACCGTTATCAAATGATGATCAGTGCGTCGTGCTCCAATGTAATAATTATGATTGGAATTGGCAGCATGGAGATGTTGTGAAACCGGGTGATATTCCGGATGGACGAGCTGTTTTTAAAACTCCGTTGGTAAAGAATGCGAATGGAAATATTTCCTGTAAACAAACCGTTGTAGCAATTAGTGAAACGGGCAATGTACCCGTTCACATGAACGCAACGGTGCTTCCTGATCGATCTGCGGCAGTTGGTCTATGAA
>CAYRMN010000035.1:0-5465 GCA_964425575.1 uncultured Gammaproteobacteria bacterium
TCCGTCGTCTGACGATGGAGGCTGGGTCAAGGTCGTGGTCGTCGTTCTTTTTGTAGCCAGCATCGTAACCGCCATGAACGTGGCAGGCTGCTGGTAATCAACCTTTACTGCCACTGCGGTGGCAAGGAGCTTTCCAATGGCAGATCCGCATGCAGCAGCGCCCACGCCTTCTCCCGCACCTGCGCCTTCGGGCGGTGGAGTGGCAAAGGCGGCAGACGCTCTGACGTCGCTTGTTTCGTGGGGGGTGTTGGCACGATATCTCCCCCAGCTGATGGCCTTGTCGTCTCAGCTGCGCGCTTTCGTCGCCCGACAAGGAGTGGAGGCCGAGCGCTGGGTCGTTCGTGCTTTCAACCGATTCGTCGGGCCGTGGGGCTGGTTGATTTCGGCGCTCCTCGCGGCCGCGGCCTACGGCTCACGCTCGGTCCTCGACGCCTTGCACGACTGGCAGGGCGCACCCTTGGAGGTGACGGCCTATATTCAGCTGGTCGCGGGGGTCAAGGCGGTGACCATCATTGCGGCCTTCTCGGCCGTGCTCCAGTTTGTCAACTGGATGGTGAGTCCTTCAGATGTGCCGCCTTCCGTAACTCCTGCCACCACGCCTTCTCCCAGGACGTGGCGGGACAAGGTGGGGAGTGCGTGCATCACAACCTTCCTCATCGGGAACATCGTGACCGGTGTCGCGGTGTTCGTCCTGGGCATGCTCTACATTCGCTACGCGGCTGTCGCCGGACAGCACGCGTCCATCTACACGGATTTCTTCAAAGATTTCGTGGAGATCGCTGGCCGTGCGCACTTCCCGCGCTGCGTGCTGGTACTCGGAGGACTGCTCATGTTCCTCGGAACGCTTCCGGCCTACCTCATCCTGAAGTTCATGGCCTGGGGGCTGTCTGCGGCCATCTACTTGGTCGAAGGAGGGGCTGGCACCTTCATGGGCATCGCGGCACCTCCGCTCGTGGCGGGTCTTGGAGCCGAGGACTTCAAGAGCATCGTCGCCAAGGCCCATGACGCCATCGACGAGAAAAAGCTGAACGACGCCATCAACGGGAGTGTCAAAAATTTCTGGATGCTTCTCGTCTGGGTGGGTATCGCCACTTTCGTGCATGTCCATCCCAAGGCGATCGGGTGGGGCATCTTGAGCGCACTTCTCACCGTGTTCGGCGATTTCTACGCCACTCAGCGCGGCAACGAGGATGAGGTTAAGAAGCGCCAGAAGCAGTTCGGCCTCTGGGTGCTCACGATCGTCACGCTCGAGATCATCTGGGTCGGGATCGAGCTCTTCTGCCCGGAGCTTGTGCCGTGGGCAGCTGACACGATCAGAGCGGCTCTTGCCTTCCCGGGTGAGGCTGCCTGTGTGGCCCAGGGGATCTTCGTCCGTACCCGAACCTATAGCACCTTTCTCACGGTCATCGTCGCCATCGCGCTGTTGGCGGCTTGCGTCATGATCGTGTACAAGGTCTGGCACGGTGGCCCGAAAGACTGGAAGGAGCTGGTCAAAAAAGTGGCCCTCATGCTCGTCTGCTTCGTACTGGTCGGGGCCGGTGTCTGGCTCGTCGGCTTTGTGCTGATGGGAGAGACCTCAACCGAGCTCTCGCGACTCGGCTGTCCGGTCGACGGAACGAAGACCGTCGTCGCCGCGCCGGCCGCTGCGCCCGCCTCAACGGCGAAGCCGGCGCCGGGCAAGACCGGTGCCACTCCTACATCATCGGGGAGCCCTGCCCCGGCTGATTCTTCTCATGCGGCCTACCTCGCGCTCTGCAAGCAGCGCGGGATTAAGTGCCAATGAACGTGAGGAGCCGCAATGGCTCCTCGCCCCCCGATCTCAGACTGAGGTCGGGGGGCTTTCTTTTTATCTAAAATAAGCCATTTTTATACACAACATTGATGCAATAAATTTGACAATCAGTCTTGACAATATCCATGTTATGTGTTATCTTACTATCTTCTGTTTTTCGCGATTCGTAACCAAACGGGTCGCTGGAAACAGCGCCCTTTTACCCCACCAACAAGATTGGTGAGATGTGGAGAAGATTCCATGCACAAGATTGCCTTCATGATCGCTGTCTGCTCTTCGAGCCTTGGCTGCGGGATGTTCCTTCCCGACGCCGCCATCCCGCGTCGTCCGGCCGACGATTACTTCTCGGCCACGGTCGAAGATCCGGCTGGTCAGGCCGAGGTCCGGGGCGCCGTGCATCACGGCGCTTTCCGGGATAACCATCGGCTCGTCGTCCGCTCCAAGTCGGGTGTGCCCGGCGGGGCTGCTCTGCAGGCCGAGAAGGCCAGAGCGCTCGCGTCGGGGCAGTCGGTGCCCTACCAGGGGTACGGCCCCTACGGCTACGGTCTCGGGGGCTACCCTCTGGGTTACGGCGGTTACGCCTACGGCTCGCCGTACGGACTCCCGCTCGGTACGACCACTGCTCAGGCCGCGTTGGGCTTCATACCCGGTGGAGCGATCATGGTCTGCTCCGATTGCATCACGCCGGCTCAGCTCGATGCCGAGCGGCAGAAGCGCGAGGCGGGCGAGGCAGCCATCATCGGCGAGCTCGAGCGCGGCAAGCAGAAGGAGATGAAGTGATGAAGATCACGAATCTACTTCCGCTCCTCGTCCTCGCGCTCCTCGCCTTCGGGTGTGGGGCTTCGATCTCCTTCGGCAAGGTCTGTGCCGGCCTGAGCGACGACCAGTGCGCCAAGCTGGGTCAGAGCCCGGTCTGTCAGGACATCGAGGGCGAGGCCAAGATCGCCTGTATGGCCGACGAGCGCTTCATCCGAACCGAGGCGCGTCACAAGCAGGAGGAGAAGCCGTCGGAGGGCGATGGAACGGATCAGCCGACCTCGGCTTCGTCCACACGTCCCGCCATGGGTCCGCCCTCCCTCTTCCCTCCGACCCCCGCTGCACTCCCTGGCTTCTTCGGCTCCCTGCCACCGAACGCTCGGGTGGTCGCGGCCTTCCCAGCCATGAACGGAGCCTGCGCTCAGCGCGGCACCGCGAGCGACGACATCGTCGTCCGGAACGAGGGTTCCGGGTTCTGGCTCAAGGTCACGGTAACGGGCGGCGCGGTCGTCTGTGATCCGGATGGCTGGATCACGATGCCGACGCGCGAGTTGAACGGTCAATCCGGCATCGCGACGCTTATCCCCGGCGGCGACTTCCCGGTCAGTGGCCGTCTGATCTATACCGGCCTCATGAACGGTACCGGCGGCATGAACTACCGCGTCATTGTCCAGGGGTACCTCTGGAATGATGCACGGAAGATCGCCGTCGCCACTCCATGCAGCAGGGAGTACACGGGCCCCGATCATGGCTGGGGCAAGAACTTCACAATGAAGACCGTGCAGAGAGGGAATCTGCTCGGTTCGCACTGTAACCTGTAGAGCGTCATGCTCCGGGTTACGACTCAAGACGCCATTCCCATACGTTCGCCCGCGCGACCATCCGGTCGCGCACGACGTCGGCGCAACATGCCCCCGCATCCAGACTGGATCGGGGGCATCGTTTTTTTTACACACGATTTTCTCTATACGAAAAATCTCCCGACCATGATTGATCGAGAGATTTTTCTTCTATACGTTCTGTCCCTCATCGCCAAGCATGGCGACGATGAGGCACGACTATTTTTGTCATGCATGGTCGTTATCGTCAATACGTATGCAGTGGATAACTTTTTTAGGACGTTCAGATTTACTATTCCATTACCTGTCGCGTATGTCATCCCGACCGAGGAGTTTGATGACGAGCGGAGGAATCCCTTCGAAGATATCCCTCGGCTTCGTGGGACTTCGCTCGGGATGACAGATTGATGGTACTCCGTCTGATTGCGACGAGGTGATTTACTCAGAATCTGTAAAGAGTTTTCGGATATCCATTTCGGGCCAAAAGCCTGTTTCGCGAATTGTTTTGTCTGCGAGATCTTCAGCAGCATCGATGTCCATCATCTCTTCTAAAATAAGGTGATTGATGAGCAAGGCTCGGCATTCTGATTTTGATTTGGGAGCACCGTGCTCATCGAGACAGATAGCTCGTAGGGTTTGTGGGTCTGACATATGGAAATAGGATAGGATGAACGGACCAATTTTGGTAGGGGCGGGGAAGCCCCGCCCCTACAGATGATATGCATGGTCTCGACGAAATCATGAAAGAACGCTAATCTTGGGCGGCGTTCCCGTATATAATAGAGTCCCCATTGAGGCAGCAGCCGAAATGGGAAGCGCAGACGGTCTGCGGAGCATGCATCAAAATCCAGAAGGATTTTTGGTGCATGCCAAGCAGACAACGTCGAGCAAGGAGAGGTGGCAGAGTGGTCGAATGCGCCACACTCGAAATGTGGTGTCCCTTCACGGGGACCGCGAGTTCGAATCTCGCCCTCTCCGCCACGTAAAAACCCCATCTACAAAATGGGGTTTTTACGTGCCACGTGAGGCGTCGAGCGAAGCGAATGTACGCCTTTTACGTGGCTCCGTATTCGATGGGGTTCACGTGGCACAGCCTTTATGGGAATGTATTTCCTCTACATATTGACGCCGTAGTTATTCCATGGCAGCGGTAGATGTATGTACTACGTCTACCTTTTAAAAAGCCTGTCTGATCAGGGCTGGTATATCGGCTTCACAGAAAATATTGAACGTCGTTTGGATGATCATAATTCCGGAAAGAATATTTCCACGCATGCACGACGTCCGTTTATAGTGATTTACTATGAGGCGTATCTCCACAAGCTTGATGCGCTTGGAAGGGAGAAGTTTTTGAAGAGTGGGGCAGGGAGACGATTCTTGGAAAAGCAGATGCAGCATTATTTATCATCATGACAATTTAATATCGTGCATCCCGAGTGCCTCAAAATGCTCGAGATCTATGCGATAGAAAAGCCGCCCGAAAGGGCGGTTTTGTCATTTTACGGACTCTTTCCGACATGCATTGTTCAATTCTCCCTATTATCATACGCTCTAGATATTCACTTTTTTATAACTGTATGCCCCCTCGTTCAAGAAACCTTGCCACCATCCTGTTTTTATTGTGTGTCCTCGGGGCTGGCTGTTCGGCAAGGCCTGCGCAATCATTGCCGTCATCAACCTCGGTCATCGCAACAAGTACCAGAGCGTCTCCTGCCGAAGTCTCTCCTGTACGAAATTCCTCTTTTGATAATGTTGGTAGCCAGCAGAATTACGTCATCCTACAAGGTAATCTCTTCTCAGATGCGACAACGACGCTGTATCTGCATAAGAACGGTCAACCGTTTGAACCGACGCGAGAAATAACCGGACGATATGCGGAAGAAGGAGGAAAAAACATTGGCCTCATTATTGGCCAAGATCCTGTGAATGGCGATTGGAATCATGTGGTTTTTGGTATCAAGCCATTGGATATGTATTTCCATGAAGGGGGATCTTTCGTTACGGTCACAGGAACATGGACGAATGATGGAAAGGAATTTAGCGGAACTATCCAAAGCGGATCAGATAAAAACCAGAGG
>CAYRMN010000035.1:5479-11854 GCA_964425575.1 uncultured Gammaproteobacteria bacterium
TTCGCGCGATTGCTCAAACAGATATTCCAGGTAGTACGGAAATCAAATTTCAACGCGTGGCTGAATCATGGTCGATGACCCCCTGGGTTGATGTGTGTGAATATAAGCTTGAGTATCCAGAAGCGACTGATGCGGTGAACGCGCTCGTTCGCGAAACTCTGCTTGATCCGGGGATGAAATCGTTCAAGCAGCAAGCTGAGCAGTTTATTCAAACATGTAAACATGAATTCCCTGGCACAACGCCCTTTGGGATGTCTGGTAATCGAAGTCATACCATCTCGACAGAGATCACCTTGAATGAACACGATATCTTGAGCTTGTTTTTTTATATTGAGCACTGGGAAGGCGGTGCTCATCAGAGCATGCAGAGTAAGGCGGTCACGATGAATCTCAAAACCGGCAAACGAATGACGCTCGCTGATTTGATCAAACCGGAGCACCTTCATGAATTTATCGAATACGCAGGACGAAAGACATTGGATCAGGAATATGCCGATCTGCAGCAGGCGACACCCCCAATCAAAGATCGAGCGGAGTTTGACCAACTGGAAGACTTCAGGGATTTGATAAACTTCATGGCTGTTACCACTACGATGTCTATTCCAGAACAGATCAAGCGATATGGAGATCTAAAAAACTTCTACCTCACGCCAAAGGGTTTAGTTGTCTTCTACAATTCGTATGAACTCGGCATGTGGGCGAATACGCCGCATGTTCTTCTCCCCTTCGAGGAGTGGAAGGACTGGATGAAGGACGGGATGAGAAAATCGTTAGAGCGATCATCGAATTTTTTTGTTATAAGCATTCCCTGATAAAAGATTTCAGTCTATTGCTCAGCTTGAATAGAAGATGATTGAAAACAAAACAGCGCGACGATTATCCAAAATACAACCGCTAGATCATTTTTGAAATATGGAACATCCACTAAGCCCTGGATGAGCAGGGCGGCTAAGAAGGCTAGGGTGTGCACACCTCCCAGCTTCCAAATGCGCCATAGAATCCAGCTAAAAGCTGCAATCCCAAGAAGGCCGACCTCGCTCCAGAGATTGAGTAGGATGTTGTGTGGATATTGAAAAATCTCCATCCAAGTTGCTTTATGATAGGGCTTGATGACGACGGGATAGGCTCCCAAGCCTGCGCCAAAGACGGGGTGATCAGTCAACATAGTTCTGGTTTCTTTCCAGATTACAAGCCGAACTTTGCCAGACCATTCTTTAAAGAAAAATTGTGTTTCTAGTTTGTGGCGAATGGGTGAGATGAGTAGACTTATGAGGACGAGCGCGATTCCCCCCGCAATTGCCCATCGGCGTGTTTGTTTTTGAATTAGTAGAGTGATGAAGACAGCGACAACAAGTCCAAGCATGCCACCGACACTTTTTGCCAAGGCTGTTGAGATCGCTCCTGATAAAAAGCCGAGCCATAGAAACCCTCTTCTTTTTTGCCAAATCGCAAAAAGAAGCAAAAAAAGATTTCGGGGGCGGCTGGACTCGCTCAACGCTTCGCTAGATTGCTCGAACAGGCAGGCGCCCCCGAACCCCTTCAGAGGGGGGCGAAGTATTGCTTCTGAAAAAAAGAACGCCGCAATTGGGACGACGAACAGAGCAAGTGCGTTGGGAAATGGAAACGGTCCGGTTGCTCTGATTCCATTCGGAGGAGTATCCCAAGGTTTTGGAATTCCGTGATGCGTGGTGAATTGAATGACAGCCCAGATGGTTACAAAAATGGTGATGAGCGCCAAGGATCGTAGTACGATATTTTTGTCTCGTTCTGTTTGGATCAGATCCGTGAGCATCCAAAGAACCAAAATTGGTTCAATGAAATAGGCCCGAAATAGCCCAAGTGCGGCGATATGATCAGGAGCAATGAACACGCTGATGATGCCAGCGATAAGCCAGAGTGTGATTGGAAAAATGAATTTTTTTTGACGAATTTTTGTATAAGTGGTTCTCCATCCTGCTCGTCCTCGCGTGACGCTCCAGGCGAACAGAAAGATGAAAAGGCTCAGTTCCAAGAGCGTGGTTGGAAAGGGTCCAATATGAAAACGAATGACATAGGTTGGCAAGGCTAGTGGCAAAAGAGCAAGGATGAGAAAAGCGATCATGTGAGTTTTATGATGAAAATATCTTTCAACATCTGCCGTGATACAGCACCGCTTAATAAAATGAGCACGCTATAGGTGACTGCGCCAATCAAAATCAATAATCCGAGATTTAGCTCTTCGCACCAAGCAAGAACGAGCATCATACAAAGCGCTGATCCAATTGCTTTGAGCGCGACAATTGGGTTCCAGCGCGTTTTGGAAAGTATTAGACTCATGATTGTTGCGGCGAGGGCAACGCAGCCTTCTGAAAATACCGTGAGCCAGGCTGCAGCCCACATTCCATATCGCGGAATAAAGATGCTATATCCGAGCAAGGTTACAATTGCAGTGATAATGTAGATGGGCAGCATTTTTCGTTGGGCATCGAGCGCGACAATGGCATATGATGAAACCGTTCCAAAAAAGATGATTCCGACTGCAATGATGAGAACGCGTAAGACATTACCAGAGATGGCAAAGTCTTTTCCTGCGACGAGCACCATGCTGCGCTGAGCGAGCATAAAAATACCGGCCATAAGTGGGGCGGCAAGTAAGACCATGGCATTATATGAATGAGAGAGAAGCGTGGAAAATCCCGACCGATCCTCTTGTTTCCAGGCTTTAGCAATCAGTGGAAGCAGCACACCAGCATACATGAACGGTAATGTGGTCAGAATTTCTAAGACACGATATGCCGCACTATAGATGCCAACTTCTGCTAAATTGCCACCCTGATGGGTGCTATACCAGCCCAAAATGAGCGTATCAGCTTTAAAATAGATGAGATTGAATAGGATTGAAACGCCAATTGGCCAGCTGCGACGTAGCAACATCTTCCAAAACGGGACATCCCAATTCCATGCAAAAGAAGCATAGCGGCGTGCGACGAGGAAGTTGATCAAAAAATTGAGCGTGCCACCAAGCGAAACGATGAGTACAATCGGAATGAGGCCCCAATGGAAAACAAGAGCAATACATAATCCGAGTAGGAGAAAAATTCGGCCAGCGACCTCTGAAATGGCCACAATGTGCATTTTAAAATGACGCTGTTGTACGCCAACCACGATTTGATTAAGAGCGGCCGTAAAAAAAGATGCCCAGAGCGCAAAAATGGCGATTTTTAAATCAGAAGGATACGGAAACAGCAGAGCAATGATTGGGGCGGCGCTGAGTAGGATGAGAGCCGTGACTGTTCGTAATGTAAATGTTGCACTCACAATACGCTGCTCTGCTTCCTCATCGCCAGCGCTTTCACCGAGCATCTGTACAATCATGACATTCAGACCGAAATCTAAAATGATGGCGAAAAATTGCAGAAAGGCATTGGCAGTTGAATATTTTCCAAAACCCTCCTGACCAAGATGACGGGTAATGATCGCGACGATAAAAATACCAATGATCGTAGAGACGACCTTCCCTACGATTTGTACTCCGGTATTCCAAGCCAGCAGGCGCGCAACAGACATGATGGTAGTTTGGCACATCGCACGATTCCTGAGAATCAATGTCTTAAAACATCACTGGCGATATGTGTAGCAGGGCCAGGCTGTGGATAACCAATTATTGCAGCTCTGTGTAGGTAAAAATGCGTGTAGATAGCTGAAAAGATTGACAACCTAGCCAAAAAATGCTATTATGTAATTGTTGGCTGAGATTAGCAAAAACTGATCAAAAGCTTGTTTGTATGGTTTTATCGCTCTCTTTGGTTCGTCGCACCCTTTTTTTCATCTCGATTGTCATCGGATCTTTTTTTCTACCATCTGTTAACTCTTGCGCGAGTGCAGCCACGCTTCCGTATCAAGCCCAAGCTTTTCCCGCAAACGTGAGCCTTCAGCCCGGGGAAACGCGTCTTTTTTCATTACAATTTAAGAATATCGGCAGTCAAACGTGGAAAGCTGGTCGGAGCGCGACAGCGGTCTATGTGTATGGTTCTTCTTCAATTTTCGGGCATTCTTCTTGGTTAGCGAACGATGTACCTGGCCTCATTCGTGAAGCAGGCGTAAAACCTGGGGCTATTGCCACCATTTCTTTTTATATTAAAGCTCCAGCAATCCCTGGAACATATACGGAAAAATTTTTATTGTCCTATGGACCAAACCAATGGATAAAAGGATCGACCACGAACGTTACATTCACCGTTGTGCAGTCTTCGGCTGTCCTTCCGTCTGCAGGAACAATGGAAACGCAAACGCTGTCTGCGCCAGCACCAACAGTTGCCGAAGGTGTGACGTCTCCAAACAGCGGATATAAGGCAGAATTGGTTGATAAAGGCGGGATTGAATGGCAGCTCAAGGCTGAAGAATATGCGACAGTACTGCTAAAATTTAAAAACGTTGGGAATCAAATCTGGAAACGAGACGGTGCGAATGCGCTCTCAGTCTATACATGGTCTCCCAAGTATCGAACGAGCTTGTTTCAAGGCCCTTCTTGGAAAGACCGGGGTCAGGCAGGTTTTTTACTTGAATCGAGTGTCATGCCAGGTCAGATTGGAACGATTCGTTTGATTCTAAAAGCCCCAAGTGCAGCAGGACGGTATCAAGAAGCCTTTCAATTAACGGCTGAAGATAAGGCCTGGATTGATGGAGGAACATTTACTATTCCGATCAATGTTACATCATCAACTGCCTCAGCTTCGGTTGTCTCAAATTCTACGCCGTCGACAGTAGCTGGTACGTATAGCGCTGTCCTTCTTTTAACCTCAAATAAGACGTTGACGCTGCCGGGAAGCGATCGGTTTACAATCACACAGGGTTTTAAGAATGCGGGTACAAGCGTATGGGGTTCGCGTGGACTGCGTCTGGTTGGTGTCGCTCCCGCTCTAGGGCCACTATCTAATGTTCATGACACATCTTGGCCAACGAGCGTTGATGCAGTGAGGGTTGGCGATGCGACGCAGCCAGGTCAGATTGGATTTATCAGCTACACCATTAAAGCCCCTGCGAAACGTGGCGACTATGTGGCCTCATTTCAATTAATGGCAGACGGCCAAGTGGTTGAAGGTGGTGACATCTCTATTCCGATTACTGTTACCTCTGATGGCGTGATTGATCCTGTACCTGTGAGCGTTCCTGGTCCAGTGGTTAGCGCTGGAAATACTCCCTTGCCCATAGGCGGAGACATCTCTGCGCTTCCTAATGAGCCGATCATCCGTGTGGGTCTCTATAAAACGACGGATGATACGTTGTTGGTACGTGGAATTCAGGGTGGGATCACAGTAACACAAGACGCAATCAAAATTTGTCATCTCGATCAGGGGCAAGTGCTGAAAGTATCTTTCTCACGTTCAGCGAATGTTTATTCCATTTCCGGACCTGGGAGTTGTACGGGCCAATCCAATAAATGGTATGTGGTGAATGCTGATGATGGCAATGCGCCGCTTGAGATTACAGATTATTCGCGCCCAGTGTCTTGGTTGCCTGGCGCGAACGACAATAAATTTCGTGCGAAATTGGAACTTCGATATTCTCCGACCACTAAGAATGTGTGGGTGATCAATGAATTACCGTTTGAAACCTATTTAAAAGGTATTGCGGAAACCTCAAATGTGAGTCCGTTGGAGTTTCAGAAGGCGTTACTAACTGCTGCTCGTACGTATGGCTTGTATCATATTCGTCGTGGGACAAAGCATGCCACTGAGTTTTTCCATGTTGATGCCGCGCTCGATCAGGTCTATCGTGGATTTGGCCAAGAAGATCGGAGTCCAAATATCGTTGATGGCGTAAATAAAACACGTGGACAGATTGTTACGCACGAAGGAGAGTTGGCTGTGACACCGTATTTTTCACGGTCGGATGGTCGAACACGCGACTGGACAGAGGTTTGGGGTGGAGGTGCGATTCCATGGCTCAAGTCCGTTCCTGTTCCGCATGATGCCGGACAAACGCTTTGGGGGCATGGAGTTGGGATGTCCGCTCGCGGAGCCTTGTTTATGGCCTCAAAGGATAATGCAGCCTACGATCAAATTTTGAAGCATTTTTATACAGGCACGGAATTGCGCATCGCGTACAAATAACGTATGTCTTTTTTTAGCCAACTTGGTTCATTGATTACCCCGCCGAAAAATTCTTCGACCCCGTCTTTATCACGAGTCGAAAAGACACGAGCGCGTCTTGAAGATGAACGACAGCATGGTACAGCCAAAGACGCACAAATTCGTGGAACAATACAGACTTCTTCGGCACGAGATATGTATGCAAACAGTTTGGGACGGCAATCACCTAGAGGCGGAACATCTTTAGGACGTCTTGGTTCAGCTCCTACCCTTGGCAGTCAGATTCAACGTCCATTAGGAGGTT
>CAYRMN010000036.1:0-11791 GCA_964425575.1 uncultured Gammaproteobacteria bacterium
GATTGGTTGGAGGCGCCACGGAGGGAGAGGGTGCTGGCACCTGTTGAGGAGACGGTGCCGGAATTTAAGACATCGCCATAAAAATTCATATTGCCGCTTGAAGACGTAACACTCGCTAGAGCCGGAATCGTCGCAGTTCCTAAAACAGTCAAATCGTTCCCTGCAAGCTGTAACGTTGAGCTCGTTTCGATTGTAAGGTCACCAGATACGGTTGTAGAACCGGCCAAGGGGAAATAGAATGCAGCCGTGTTCCCACCTGGATCAATGTCTAGGTTGTAGTAATTCACACCCGCAACACTTTGAGGTACTCCTGAGGATAGAAAATAACTGATCGTGCTCGTCCCTGGCAGAAACGTGCCGCCACTCACCGTAAAAGCGTTCGCTACACGCAGATGACTGAATCCCGGATTTAAAGTGCCGCTGATAAGATTGATATCTGCAATATTAACGGAAACTATACTCAAATTTGCCGTTCCACTCGATTTATTAATTGTTAATGTACCAAGAAAGTTACTAACATTTTGATTAAAATTTATATTTTGAGTATTGCCAGACCCTACTACTCGCAGAATATTTGCATTGTCAACATCAGCGTCATATGTCGCATCCACTGTCGAAGTTGTAAAATCAGCCATGATGCTCAATATACCAGAATTTACATGTTTTACCGTTCCGCCGTTCGTAAAATTTCCAGTAGTTGTCGCCGTTCCAGAACCTACATCAAATGTTCCATTGTTCTGAAACGTATCCCCAAAGAGCATATCCCCTGACTGGGTAGATGTCCCAATAATACCAGTTGACGTTACACTGCCCATAAATGTCAGAACACCTGAAGTTGAAGTTACTGAACCGGTGGAGGCAACCGAGGTGTTTCCGGTTACAGTCAAGTTATTATTTAGAGCAACAATTGTACCCGTTGCATTCAAATGATCAAAACTCACAGGCCCACTTAACACCGTAGTGGTGGCCGCTCGAATTGTTGCTACATCTCCAGCTGTAGGTGTATGTCCGCAAGACCAGTTCGCAGCTGTATTAAAATCACTGGTAAGCACACTCGCAAAATCACAGACAGCGGCTTGGGTGGCATAAACACGCAATCCAAATACCCCACAAAGAACGAATAAGCAGCCCAATAGCAACGGACTACTTCGCAGCTGAAAGGCATTAGCACATTGGCGCACGGTCATATAATTAAAGATAAGCCCACAAGGTGGAATTTAATAACGAAGAAAGTATAGCACATTCTTGAGCAGTAATGTTTGTACAATCTTTTTGAGATATATCATTCATTCTATTCGATAACAATAAGAGGTGGTAATCTCAAAACATATGAAGCAAACGAGAAAAATCGTGGTGCTTGGAGGCGGAACGGGAACATTTACTGTTCTGTCTGGATTAAAAAAATATCCTGTCGAGTGCAGTGCTGTTGTTTCTGTTGCTGACAATGGAGGCTCGACCGGTATTTTACGCGATGAGTTAGGTGTTTTACCTCCTGGTGATATCCGCCAATGTCTAGTAGCCCTATCGTCCGAAGAACAAATTCTCCGTCAGTTGTTTACCTATCGGTTTGAGCAAGGTTCTCTCAAGGGTCATAATTTTGGCAATATATTCTTATCCGCTTTAGAAAAGCTCACGGGTGATCCGTTATCCGCTATTAAAGAGGCTCAGCGTATTCTTCAGGTTAAAGGACGAGTAATCCCTGTATCTGCGCGCGCCTCAAATTTATGCGCAGAACTCGAAGATGGAATGATCATTCAGGGTGAACACGCGATCGACGAATTCAAAAAACCACGATCACCTATTCAACGCTGTTTTCTTTCACCGCTCGCCCCTGGAAATCCGGAAGCTCTAGAAGCAATTCGACAAGCACAGCTTGTCATTCTTGGCCCCGGTGACCTATTTACGAGCCTCGTTCCTGTTCTTTTGGTGCAAGGAATATCCCAAGCCTTGGCTGATAATCGAGGGGAAATTGCCCTTATTATGAATCTCGTGACAAAGCCAGGACAAACAGATGGATATACGGCCAAAAAACTAGCCGATGTCATCTCTTCATATATTGCACCAGCACGACTCGATATCGTTATCATAAATTCCTCACGGCCAGAATCATCCCTTATGAAACGATATGCCAAACAATGGGAACAGGTTATTCGCGACGACCTACGTAAAGCGACCTATCGAACCATCCGCGCCCCCCTCTTATCTAAACACATCACCCTCTCAACGAAGGGCGACGTCCTACGCCGAAGTTTTCTGAGACATGATCCAGACAAGCTCGCCAAGGTACTCATATCCGTGCTCGCCGAAAAATAACTATTCTTGGTATACTGTAAGCATGAAGCCTCGGCGTAACTCTCGTAAAACGAAATATAAAACATTGCACGATCCAATCGAAACCAATTTGGAGTATTGGATGATCCATATCGTTCATTGGCACGCTCTCTTGTTCGCCATGATCGTTGTCGTATCAATTGGATATCTCTTTTTTAATAAACAACACGCATTAGCCTACGCCCCATCTTCGGAAGACATGATCTCAGTTTATCCACAACAATGAGATTGTTGCGTAGTCTCATTTTGAAGCTACATGAAGCAAAATTTTGTTGATTGAGTACGTCCGCTATACAATTAAAACAAGTCTGGTATTCGTTACGCTCTTTTCATCCCCATTCATCTCATTGGCGAGTACTGACGAAAGAAAAAACAAACACAAAAAAAGAGGACGAAATTCCCAGGCCATGCCTGGGAATTTTATGATATAATACAAACATGCCTCGCACATCTCAAAAACGTTCTTCGTCATCCACTTCACGCATCCGATCAAATCCTCCCCCAACACCTTCAACATTTGTTCCCTCCATTGTGATTGTTGGATTGGTGATCGCCTGTTTATTTATGGTAAGCATGATGTGGTTTAAATACATCCAGCTGAATGATCGTTCCACGACTCGTCCCTCTACAACAACCACTTCAAACTCAACAGAGGAACTTGTTCGCAAAGTAGGCCGACACATTCTCATTGATACTCACGCCTCTCCAACAATTGCAACCGTGCAGGATCCAACCGTCCTACGTCAACAGAACCCTATTTTCTATCAAGATGCAGAAGCTGGTGACCGTCTGCTTATTTGGCCAGATAAAGCTATTTTATATTCAGAACGCAAAGATCAGCTACTATCTATCTTGCCCATTCTTCAAACGAACAGTTCCACCGTCTCCACAGTCAGCACCAATACCTCTACAACCCCTCTAGATAACGCTACAGACAATGCAGAATTTGAGCATGGAACGATCGAGATCCGTAATGGAACACGAACACGAGGCTTAGCAGGTAAACTATCAGCTGCTCTCTTATCTACAAATAGCTTCCCTTTTCACGTTATTGATGCCCGCGATGCTCTTCGCAAAAATTATCAAAAAACCCTCCTTATACAACGTACGGATCAGCCCCTACCCCAAACCATACAAAAACTTCAAGATATTCTACAGGCTGAAGTGACCTCGACCACTCCATCTGTGGAAGCAGGTGTAAAAGGAAATGTGCTCATTATTATTGGCGCTGACTATCAGCAATAGTTTTCCACTGTTTATACACAGCATAAATTGGCTTAAATAAGGAGTATGTTCCCATTTTCTCGTTCTTCAACAAATGAAGTAAAGCCAAAAATGGGTCCTCCAATGTGGAGGTTTTATATTTTAATTATTCTACTGATCATTGGTGGAGTTCTTAAAATACGATCTACTTTTTTTCCCACGCCGACGATCCAAAACAGTACATTTCAAACATCAAATCTCTCTCCTGAATTTCAAACAATTCTTACGCGTGTCAACCGCCACTTGCTCATCCACCCTTCCCAAACACCAACCATCACCACTCTTCAAGAGATAGATCCATTAAGGGCAGAGAATGAAGTCTTCTTTAAAGACGCGGAGGTCGGAGATAAGCTACTAATCTGGCGTGATAGAGCCGTGCTCTACTCTCCTAGCAAAGACATTCTGTTAGCCGTATGGCCGCTGAATGTGGTGCCGACGGAATAGGTTTATGTCCGTCGTCCCGAGCAAAACGAAGTGACGTCGAGGGATCTCTAAAGAAAATTTTCCTTATAGGCCCTTCAACTTCGCATACACTTCGTTCAGGGCGACGAATAAAATAAGCTGCAACGACCTAAATATGCGCATTATCACCGACTTCCATCTGCATTCAAAATGGTCTCGCGCGTGCTCAAAACAACTCACGCTACCAAATATCGCAAAAGCCTGTGAACGAAAGGGCATTCAGTTTGTCGGTACATCTGATGCCTTTCATCCCGCATGGAGAAAGCATATCGACGACGTCTTGGAAGAAAATAAAGGTGGTACGTTTACATTACGAGACCAGTCTTCACACACTCATTTTCTCCTGTCGACAGAAATTTCTTGTATTTATAAGCGTGCGGGGAAGGTTCGCCGTGTACACCATATTCTCCTTTTCCCTTCCCTGAAGGCACTAGATCACGTACGTGATGCCCTTCTTGCTCGTGGGGCCAATCTGAAAAGTGACGGCCGTCCTATCGTAGGAATTGATTCCGAAGAACTACTGAAGATGGTTTTGGATGCAGATGAACGCGCTATGCTTATTCCGGCCCATGCCTGGACACCTTGGTTTGGATTATTCGGTTCTCAATCTGGATTCGATGCCATGGAAGAATGCTTCGGCGAACTGTCACGATATATCTATGCTATCGAGACGGGGCTCTCATCTGATCCGCTCATGAACTGGCGTCTGTCTAAACTTGATTCGGTTTTTCTCGTTTCAAACTCTGATGCGCATTCGCTCGAAAATTTAGGACGTGAAGCCAATGTCTTTGAGATGAGCGCTCCATCGTATGACGAGATGTATCGGATTTTAAAAGAACACGATGAAAATAAATTCATCGAAACAATCGAATTCTTTCCGGAAGAAGGAAAATATCACGCCGATGGACACCGAAGTTGTAATTTCTGGTGCACACCAGAACAAACGAAAAAATATAAAGGCGTGTGTCCGAAATGTAGCAAGCCACTCACTATTGGTGTGCTACATCGCGTCTCTGATCTCGCGGATCGTGATCCAAAACCGAAACGGCCATCGCACAGCGCTCCGTATCGATCGATCGTTCCACTCGCTGAAATTATTTCCAGTGTCTATCAAGTTTCAAAAAAAAGTAAACGCGTCACCAAAGAAATAGATCGTCTCATGGAAACCCACCATAGTGAATTTCAGTTGCTCTTAGAAACAACGGAGGAGGAGTTGCGTACGATTGCTTCACCAGAAATCGTTGACGCCATTCTTGCGGTTCGTGCTGGTGATGTCGATCTTACCCCTGGCTATGACGGCGAATACGGCGTTATCAAACCTCGTACTTCGCTCAAAAAACCAGAACAACGCCCACTATTTTAAATCTTTTCCGTTTTCTTAATGGGGTTCAGGGTCGCCTACCTGTTCGAGCGATCTAGCGAAGCGCTAAGCATTCTGTCCGCTTTGGGCGGAAGTTCAGCCGCCCCCACCCCGCTGCTCGCGAGCGGCGGGGTTGGTTCTTTTGCGATTTGGCAAAAAGAACACCCTCAAACAATAAACAAAAAACATTCCGAATTGTATCCGGAATGTTTTTCAATCCTCCTAACAAAGAACTTAACGCTTCTTGGTGGCCTTCTTCTTCGGAGCGGCCTTCTTTACCGTTTTCTTTACCGTTTTCTTTACGGCTTTCTTCTTCGGAGCGGCTTTCTTTTTTGCTGGCATGAAAATCACCATCCTTTCTTTATGTTCGCCTCAACAAATTATTGAAGTCGATGTTCGTGAGTCGTGCGCACGCTCTACGATCATGCAAGGAGTATAACATACTTTTTTCAATGTCAAGAAATTATTTTCGTAATTAAAATATTTTCTCAACTAAAAATCATTTTACTTTTATGTATGATGAAAAAATTCTTACACTTCATATCTACTTTTGAGTTTTTTGTTTAAAAAACATTAAAATTTTTATTTTATATTCTGAGCAAACATTTTTTTAATCTGGATAAAATAACAAGCATAATGTTAGCTAATCAATATGAACAGTTTGTTTGACATGTAACAAATTTCATGATATCGTTGACTCGCTCACAGAAAGGAGCCGCTATAATGACTGGAGCAAGGATCGTGCTCGTATTGGTGATGTTGGGTTTCGTTGGCTGGTGCTGGTGCACCGGCATCAATCCAAGGTGGCTCAAGCCGCAACTGACAGGTCAGTCAAGATGATGAAAATCGAGTCGGCCGACTACTGTCGGCCAACCACTCAAAACCCTCTTCCCACGAACGTTCGTGGCTTTTTTTTAAATTTAAAGCATTTATAAAGAATAAATGTGCTTTTCTAGCGAATAAACTGTCCCATTGACTTTTTAGCGAAAATCGGCTATTCTAATAGAGGAAATTACGTGCGAAGGTCCGTCCGTTGGTCGGGGAAGTGGGTCAGGCGCAAACGGTTTCCGTACTAATCATTAGAGTTAGAACGCATGCCTACAAAGCTTTTCGTCGGTGGCATCCCTTACCGCACAACGGATGAGGAACTCCGACAGCTTTTCTCTCAGGCCGGTGAAGTTGTTTCCGTGTTCATCCCAATGGACCGTGAAACACAGCGCCCACGCGGATTCGCCTTCGTTGAGATGGTGGATGACGCAGCCGCAGAGAAAGCAATCTCCATGTTGGACGGTTCAGAACTTGAAGGTCGCAAAATTGCGGTCAACAAGGCCCGCCCAATGGAAGAGCGCGCACCACGCCGCTAACCACGCGACGAGAAAAATCCTCCGACTTGTTCGGAGGATTTTTTGTTTTATTTCAACTTCAGATATCCCATTCGTCGTTCTGAAGGAAGCGGAGCGAAGCTGAAAAACATATAATAAAAATTTCGTATAGGTCCTTCAACTTCGCATGCGCTTCGCTCAGGACGACAACTATGACGGAAGACCCACAACACCCCTATTGCCTACAACCAATAGTCCATCCTTCTCCATACGTTCAATCAATGCTCGAAACCAAGCCGTATCATGAGTAGAATCAAAAGCAGGATCGATCAGTGGACCAATCTTCTGGAGATATATCCTCTTTTCACGAAGCAGGGCAAGAACTCGCCCTCGATAGATTCGATCGGGATAGGGCTTATTGCGATGATGTCGCTCATGAGGCTTGCTCACTATTTTACGCTCTGGCGGCGTCGCTGATACAAAGACCGATGCAGCCTTACACTGTTTTCTTAAAGGACATTTTATACACTGCGGTGCACGAACAGAACAGATCGTCGATCCCAAATCCATAAACGCTTGAGGGACATCCCAATGCGCACCTTTTTTTGGAAGTTTCTGCTCTAAAACCAAACGGAGCTGTTCATCTATCTGAGGAGAAGGGAATGTGTCTCCTACAAAAATCCGTCCCGCTACACGGCGAACATTCGTATCAATCACGACAGCTCGTGTGTGATTCACAAACTCTGTCAGTGCTGCCGCCGCATACGGACCGATACCTTTCAGCTTTCGCCACCCTCCTTCATCTGTCGGCACGCCTTCTCGCACAACTTGTTGAGCGGCTTCGCGCGCCTGTAACGCACGTCGATTATAACCTAGACCAGCCCACCCATGAATAAGATCAGCCGTTTTTGCATCTGCGAGGGATTTCCAACTCGGAAATCGCTGTAGCCATGCTTGATATTTCGGAATAACGCGCGATACCTGTGTCTGCTGCAACATTAATTCAGATATAAAAATACGATACGCATTTCGAGTCGTGCGCCATGGAAGTGAGCGTTTATTCTTCGCATACCATTTGAGAAGTCGCTGGAGCTCGATCGACATATGAAAACTCGTTATACGCTCCCTCTTCAAATCATAGCTCCCCCTAACCTCTTCTCATCTTAAAAGCGAGGAATTAGTTAGAAGAAAACTGAAGCGTCGAGAGTACTTTCATCATCAATGATGGTCGGGGTGCGCTCCGGGATGGTTCGTGTGCATACAACAATGCCACGTTACGCCCCTTGAACCGGATACGAAGCAGGAGCGCCGGCAGCTGCGTTGCGACATCTGTTCCTTGTACTCCCTGAAGCAGTCGACCACGTAAAGTATATGTTACCGGAAGAGTACCCGTCACACTACTTAACAACGCTTGTTCGCGCGCTGTGCCATACGGCTCCAAGGAAAACCATGGTCCTGCGGACGCGTCAATCGTCTGGAGTTGAAGATGCTTAGAATCATTCACGGCTTCAAACGATCCAGGCGGAATTTTTACTGACATTCCAAGTTCAAAACCGACCACTTCCTTCCATCCAACAATCATCTGACTTGGTGGAGAAAAAAGCATCGTTGCCTTTGTCATGGCTTCCGCATCCTGTTCAAAACCCTGAACCAATGTCTGAACCTTGATGACTTCGCTGTTTGCCGCCTGAACCTTTGTATTCGCACTATCAACAGCGGCCTGGCTTTGCATTCGAATATCTAGAGCGGTACGCGAAAGCGCCTCAAGCTGTTCCCCCAATATACGCCGGTCATCATTCGCCTTCTTAAAAAATATCCCAACTCCTAATCCTGCTGCTAGCGCTCCCAGTAAAATCCCGATCAAAATTGAAGTCACGCGTTTCATGGGTCTGAGTGTAGCGGAAGGAGAGAAACAAGAAAAGGCTAAAATCTTTGACAGGCAGGATGAGGAATTCTATCCTTAACCTCGTTCGTCCCGCCCTTTCCGCGCATAGGAGGCTTCTCATGAGAACCGTTTTACTCCTTCTGATCACGCACCACTTCCTCGCCGTCTTCATGCAGTCGTTCTTTCTTCATCGATACTCCACTCATCGCCAATTCAGCATGAGCCGAGGCTGGGAAAAATTCTTTCACGTGATGACGTACCTCATCCTGGGCATAGGATACTTGGTGCCACGTGCCTATAGGGAGATGTATCTTGATCACCATAAATTTGCCGATGGAAAACAAGACCCGCATGCACCCAGCAATGCCCCACACATCTTCGCGTTCGTCTACCGAATGTATCTCGAATATCATCGATATGAAAAAGAACCGCGCAGCTACGAAGGTCCTGTCGGAAAAGCGCCCCCAGAATGGCCTCTGCTGGATCAATTGAACGCATCTGGGATCATGAAGCTCTTTTGGATCGCAACATATGGCCTGATCTACTATGCGTGCGGCGTGCGGCAAGGATGGCAATTCATCTTCATCGGGCTGCATGCGTTTCTTAGTGGGCTGCAGGGAGTCATCGTCAACTGGTGCGGCCACCGCTACGGTTACCGCAATTTCGATACGCCGGATGACTCACGAAACACCCTTTGGATCGACTTCCTGATCTGGGGTGAACTATTCCAAAACAACCACCATCAAAATCCGGGGTCGCCGAACTTCGCCGCACGATGGTATGAAATTGACCTGACCTACCAAGTGATGCGCGTCTTCGCCTGGATGGGCATCATCTCATTCCGAACGCCGCACAACACCGCCTGACTCGCGCACGCCTCCCCGTGCGCTTTGCCTTCTATTCAATATTTTTGTCCCACGCTCGTTGAAGCGTATGGTAGCCCTCCGTTACCGGGGTATGGGATTGCAAATCGAGCTTCTCTCGTACCTGTTCGATAGCTGCCGACGAACCCTCCAACTCAACAAATACTCCGAACGGAAGGGTATCGATTTCAATCGAGACCCCATCAAGCCGATAGCTCTCACGATGTTTTTGAATGCGCAACGCTGGAATAAACTCCAAAGAGGTCAAAATGCGCTCCAAGGCCTGCGGATCTTTCACAACCGTCTCAAACTCATCACGTACTTTATGCCCCTCAGCCGTATGTGATGGAGTGCCCTTAAAGGTGAGTGTCGCTCGCTCCTTTCCTTCCATTACCTCTCTCCGCAACCGCAAGGCCTGATCCTTTCCATCAAAATCATGATGGACGGATTCAAACAAAATATCTATCTGATCTCTTGCGCTCACAAACGAGGCTCCCAGAGCAACTAGCCGTTTTAATAAATCCGCTTTATCTACAACGCGAAGTTTCAGTTCTATTTCTTGAGAGTGCATATATCAAGAGGGATTTTTTACTACTCGATCTAACCCAAGTTCAGAATACGAAATATGTTTTTCAATACACTCCAGCGCATCTTTTACATGATGCATGAGGTTTTCCGGTAAAGAACGGATCGAAAACCAGCCAATCTCAACACATTTCATAGGCTCTGCATTGATCGGTTCACCTTGCCAGT
Source organism: uncultured Gammaproteobacteria bacterium (assembly GCA_964425575.1). Taxonomy (GTDB): domain Bacteria; phylum Patescibacteriota; class Patescibacteriia; order 2-12-FULL-60-25; family 2-12-FULL-60-25; genus CAYRMN01. The sequence goes on from CAYRMN010000036.1 coordinate 10,240, forward strand.
TCGTCACTTTAAAAAAGTAATCCGCCCGATCCCCTGTCTCTGTACCGACTCGATACATCGTCAGAGCGTGCTTGATCGAAGCACGATCAAGATCCAAACCAATCTCTTCTTTGGTTTCCCGAATGACTGCATCAATGGGTGATTCTCCCTCTTCTACATGTCCTGAAGGGACGGTATACCAGCCGTCATAGTAGCTGGTATTTTGTCTAAGCATAAGCAGTATCTCATCTCCCTTACGCAATATAAGATACGAGGCGGGTGTGACCTTATGACGTTCTTTCATATGTTGATCTATATAAAAAGAGGTTATCAAAGGATACAAGTTGATTCAAGCTGAGTTGACAAATCTCAATGAAAATGATAGCTTTCGCGTACACTTTTGAGGAAACCAGTTTTCCAGGAGGAACAGATGACGGAAAGTGAGAGGAGACTCGCAAAAATTAGACAACTCGAAGAGCTGCAAACACTCCTACGCCGCATGATTCGCATCGGCGAAGAAGCTGCAAAGCAGCTCAGACAGAGCGAAGACGAACTCTCCGAGCTGACTGCTGTACGCTGGGTGGTCGTCAGCTGTTCAAAGCCGCCGCATGCCTTCGTCGTGATCATCGGCGTCTCCTTCATGGTTCGTCGTGCGTTCTATGATGTAGGACTTCGGGCCGAGGAGTGCAGTCATGACGTTCTCCTCTATCCTCGGCCAGAGGTCAGCGAGATCCGTATGGAACTCGAGTTACCTCGTCAAGCTCAAGGCGTCTACGAAGGTCCGGGCCGGATCACCGAGAACCCCCTACTGACCTTCTGCGCTTTCGGTACTCCAAAAGCCGCTGCGGAACACAAGAAGCAAAAGATGAGGGAGATCTTCGGCGCCGAAGATCCTCCCGAACCAGAAGACTGAGCCAAGACTCCACACCACACTCCCCCCGAGAATGCGCTTCTGCCTCGCGGCTCGGAGTGTGTCTTCATATATAAACAAAAACACACCCGTTGAAAGGTGTGTTCTTGATAGTCCGGCAATAGGCTACTCTCCCAGGACCGGGTTGGGTCCAAGTACCATCGCTGCTGGTGGGCTTAACTTCTGTGTTCGGAAAGGGAACAGGTGTGACCCCACCGCTTGAATCACCGGCCTCAACCTCTCAAAAACTTGAGAAAATGAGGTCGGTTGTTCAAACGTTGATGACAACGATCGAAGGTCGTACGTACAAGGCATGTCTGATGTAGGCAACACACTTACTTTTTGCCGCCATCCAGTTGAACGACTTAAAATTGATGAGATGTGCAGTGCTGGAGTCGATGAAAACCGGAAGTGTACTTTAATGTACACTGAGGATTTTCTTCGACGAAGCACAAGCAGATCGCGATTTTAAGTTGTTCACTTCCCGGAAGGCCGAAGCAATGGACTATTAGTACCGCTCGGCTGAAGCGCTCTCGCGCCGTACACCTGCGGCCTATCAACCTCCTCATCTCGAAGGATCCGTAATGAATACTAATCTTGAGAACGGTTTCACGCTTAGATGCTTTCAGCGTTTATCCGTGCCGAACGTAGCTACCCAGCGGT
>CAYRMN010000037.1:0-1487 GCA_964425575.1 uncultured Gammaproteobacteria bacterium
GAACCGCCGACCTCGGGCTTATGAGTCCCACGCTCTAACCAACTGAGCTACCCCGGCCTACAGCAGGCGTGCAGAAAAGGCGATATACTCGTGCTTCAGTCGGAAACATCCTCATCGTACGGTTACGTACGCCTCCGGTTTTTCCTCCTTCCAGCGCTTCGCATCTCATCCTTTTCTGCACGCCTGAATAGCGGCATGATCGTACGAGATTTTACGATGTTCGTCAAACACCCTGACCGGATTTCCTGTAATTCATTGAGGATATGCCGGCCCTTGCGTAAAAGGGTGTAACCCACGTAAAATAGCACGCGTATGGGGCGAATTATTTCCGTGGTGAATCAGAAGGGTGGGGTGGGGAAAACCACGACGGCTATTAATTTAGGCGCATATCTAGCCGAGGCAGGAAAATTTGTTTTAATCGTGGATATTGATCCGCAGGCGAATGCAACATCGGGAATCGGGATAGACCATGAGGGTTTAGAGCGGGGATTGTATGAATGCATGTTGGGACAGGTGAGTATCCGCGACATCGTACAGTCTACCGCACACGAAACATTGCGCGTCGCCCCCGCGACCAAGCATTTGGCAGGCTTGAACATCGAGCTTGTGGATTTGCCGCGCCGCGAGTTCAAGCTCTATGATGCGCTGCTCGAGATTCGTAATGATTATGATTATATTTTGATTGACTGCCCTCCCACACTCGGTCTTATTACGCTTAATGGCATTGTAGCGGCAGATGAAGTTTTGATTCCTGTGCAAACGGAATACTATGCCCTTGAAGGATTGGGACAGCTTCTTGAAACAGTCAATTTAGTGAGAGAAAATCTTCGTCCGGAGGTTGAAGTTCTCGGTGCGGTGTTAACAATGTATGATGGACGTACCAAACTTTCAGACGATGTCATGCAGGAGCTCTACAAATATTTCCCAAATAATATTTTTCGTTCTGTCATTCCACGGAATGTCCGACTTGCTGAGGCGCCTTCGTTCGGACGGTCTATTTTGACATTTGATGGTTCATCCAAGGGGGCGAAGGCCTACGAACGCTTGGCACGTGAAATTTTAGATAGTGAATATCAACATTTGAAAACCGTATGATGGGACGTCAATCAGGACTCGGCCGTGGACTCGGGGCGCTTATTCCTCAGCGTCCTCAGACGCAATCCGTAGTTCAGCCTCCAAGCTACTCCGTATCTTCTCCACAAGAGGAGATTCATGACCCTGCTGAGCAGACATTGATGATGCTTCCTGTTGATCTCATCGATCCAAATCCACATCAACCTCGTACCCATTTTGATCATGCGGAATTGGAGGATCTTGTGAGTTCTCTCAAAGAACATGGTATTTTACAGCCGTTGACGGTTACCTCTGCGCTAGGTGGACGGTATGAGCTCATTGCTGGTGAGCGACGTCTACGCGCCGCCAAGATCGCTGGTCTTTTAACGGTGCCCGCTGTCGTGCGAAATGCAACCGAACAGCAGAAAATGGAA
>CAYRMN010000037.1:1497-11478 GCA_964425575.1 uncultured Gammaproteobacteria bacterium
GATTATTGAGAACGTACAACGTGCAGATTTAAACCCCATGGAAGAAGCGCGAGCGTATCTTCGCCTACAGCAAGAATTTGGATTGAGCCAGGATGATATCGGGCAGCGTGTTGGTAAGAGTCGACCTCAAGTTGGGAACACGATTCGTCTTTTACAGTTGCCGGAAAATATCCAACACGCATTGACTGAAAAACGGATTTCTGCCTCGAACGCTCGCACGCTTCTTTCGCTCTCAACAGACGAAGAACGTCAGCGATTATTCGAGCAAATGCTGGCTGGTAATTTTACTGTTCGGCAAACAGAAGCGCGCGTCTCGCACCCACGTCGTCACTTCATCGGAATCGATCCGAATCTGGCTGAACTTGAAAAACAGCTACAAACTGCTCTGGGTGCAAGAGTTTCCATTAAAAAAGATGCACGAGGTGAGGGAGAGGTGCGAATTACGTTTTTAAATGAAGAAGATTTACAGGGGATTGTGCGTACGATCATAACCGATGTCCGCTAAAACGGGATGAGATGCGCTGGGCTGGAGCGAGGAAAAATCGGAGGTGCTATGGGAATAGCAGCGAGGATTTTTTCGAGTGAAGCCCAAGCAGATCGCCTGTTTTAGCGGACGGTTACTTTCCTAATTTTGGTAGAACTCCCTTGATCCACGAGGCTAAACTTGCTCGGGCATTTTGGCGAATTTTTGTTTTCGCTTGATGAGTTTTGACAAAACGTAACCAGTCTACGTTGGGGCCTTTGCGATTTTTATCAATCATGATTTCAACGATGTCGCCATTTTTGAGGGTCCGATCCAATGGTGCAAGTTCATTATTAACTTTGGCTCCAATGCACGTATTCCCAATGTCTGTATGGATGGCATAGGCGAAATCGACAGGCGTTGAATCTTCGGGTAGGTCAATCACATCACCCTGAGGAGTAAACATGAAGGCTCGATCCTTAAAAACGTCGATTTTTAAATCTTCGAGAGAGGTAAGGTAGGTTTTTTTATCAGCTGCTTCCTGTTGAAAATCCGCCAGCTGCTTCATCCAGTCAATATTCGCATTGAGAGAGGTTACGGGGCTATTTTTTCCATTTTCAGAATAGACCCAGTGGGCTGCGATACCGTACTCTGCTGCCTGATGCATATCGTAGGTTCGAATTTGAAATTCAACAATTTCTCCATCCTTACAAAAAGCGGTGGTGTGTAGCGAGTGGTAGCCGTTTGGTTTAGGTTGCGCAATATAATCCTTGATGCGTCCTTTGAGAGGAGTCCAGTGTCCATGAATCACCCCCAAAGCGGCATAACAGTCGGCGATATTTTCGACAATAACGCGAATGGCCATGAGGTCATAAATGCGAGTGATGTTCCGTTCGTGTTTCAGGAGTTTTCGATAGGTGGAATATAAATGCTTGGCGCGTCCATGAACTTCAAAGTTTTTTAAACCGGCCTGCTTCAGATCCGTTCTCGTCAGGTGCATGATGTCATCCAGATAGGATTTACGCTGCACTTCTGATGTTTCTACAATATTTTTGGTCCAAATATATTCCTGAGGGAAGACATATTTGAACGCAGCATCCTCCAAACGCCCCTTCATATCACCCATGCCAAGTCGTCCAGCAATAGGTGCATAAATTTCGAGGCTCTCTAGGGCAACTCGATACTGTTTTTTAGGCGGGATGGCGTCGAGTGTCTGAAGATTATGGAGGCGATCTGCGAATTTGATGACCACGACTCGGACATCTTCTGCCATCGCCAAAAACATTTTTCTCAAATTTTCGATGTAACGTTCAATGCCACGATATTTTATTTTTCCCAGTTTGGTAATGCCAGAAATGAGCCGAGCCACCTCAGGCCCAAATTCCACATCAATCTCTTCAAGCGTCCGAGGCGTATCTTCTGGAACATCATGCAACATACCTGCGACAATAATAGGGATGGGCAGGTGCATTTCTGCCAGGGTGGTGGCCGTCGCGATTGGGTGAATGATGTAGGGTTCTCCTGAGGCACGTTTCTGAACGTGGTGAGCATCCCGCGCAAATACATAGGCCTGACGAACAACATCGAGCTCATCTTCAGAATGGTCCTGACGAAGGACCGTAAGTAGCTGCTCAAAGGCGGTTTCAGGAGTCATAGAACCATCATTCCATCTCCTCTTGTTCTGCGCTATAGGTGCAGCCTTCACGACCGCAGATGATTTTTGTTTTGCCTTTGAGGAGGAGCGTCGGATAGTTACAGGTTGGGCAAGGTTCGCCGGTAGGACGGTCCCAGAAGGCTTGATCGCAGTCGGGGTAGCGATTACAGCTGAAAAAGATTTTCCCTTTTTTGGATTTTCGTTCGGCGATATGTCCGAGATTACATTTTGGACACACGATCGGCTGTTCGTTTTTATTCAAAACTGGTTTTTCGATGTTGATGATGGTTTTACATTTTGGATAGGCTGAACAAGACAGGAACGGTCCAAATCGTCCGACTTTTTTAACCAGCATGGCGCCACAGGTGGGACATTTTTGGTCGGTGGGTTCTGGGGCAACGCGTGGCTTTTCTCCAGGAAGTGGTTTCGTGCCCTTACATTCTGGATAGGTAGAGCAGGCCAAGAATTTACCAAAGCGTCCGCGTTTCAGAACCATGGCTTTTCCACAGATGGGGCAGACCTGACCTTCTGCTTCTTTTTGAGCCTCCGCCTCCAATTCCTTCTCTTTTTGCTCCAATCGAATGGCGAATGGTCCGTAAAAGGCGGCAAGGAGGGGACGCCATTCTATTTGTCCTTCGGCCACATTATCTAATGAAGCTTCCATACGGGCCGTGAATTCCATATCTACGATATCCGGAAAATGAGCAATCAGAAGATCGGTAACTGCTCCAGCGACATCAGTCGGAAACAGGCGTTTTTTATCATCTCGTTCTACATAGCCGCGATCAATAATGGTAGAGATGGTCGATGCATACGTCGAAGGTCGGCCAATACCAAATTCTTCTAAAATTTTGACCAGTGTGGCATCAGAATAGCGAGCGGCTGGTTCAGTAAAGTGCTGCTTTCCTTCAATCGACACAGCCTCAATATGCTGATTTTGGGTTAGTTCGGGCAGAAACTTATCCTTGTCCTGGTCGGGATATAGTTTGAGATAGCCATCAAACACCACACGCTGCCCTGTAGCACGAAACATGGCTTTGCCTGAGGTTAGATCGGCTGAGGTCGCTAATAGCTTCGCATCAGGCATTTGGGTCGCTAGAGCCCGTTGCCAAATGAGTTTGTAGAGTTTGAGCTGACCGGGATCAAGGTGTGGAGCGACAAGATCAGGTGTACGAGTTGGATCCGTCGGGCGGATGGCCTCGTGAGCTTCTTGTGCGCCTTTGCTTTTTGTTTTATAGCGGCGCGGAGCATCAAGGATATACGTATCATCAAATTCCGATTTCAAAAATGATCGCGCACCTTCAAGAAACGTATCAGCCAGGTTTACGGAATCCGTACGCATGTAGGTAATGAGACCGACCGATCCATCAGCGCCAAGCTCTATCCCTTCGTAGAGTTTTTGCGCGATGGTCATGGTTTGCTTGGCAGAGAATCCAAGCCGACGATTTGCTTCTTGCTGAAGCGTTGACGTTGTAAATGGTGGAGGGGGGGACGCTTTTTTTTCTTTAGAATCAACCGCCGTGATGGTGAAGGCTTTTGGATCAATGTCGTGTACGATGCGATCTGTTTCTTCTTTAGTCTTGAGCGCCATCTTATCCAAATTTTTTCCATCCAGCGCATGCAATTTTCCTTCAAAGGTTTCGGCCTGACCATTCGCTTGAAAAACACCCTCAACACTCCAATATTCTTGTGGGATGAAGGCTTGGATTTCACGTTCACGCTCGACGATTAAGCGCACGGCCACGGATTGCACACGACCGGCGGATAAACCACGCTGCACTTTGCGCCACAGAAATGGTGAGAGCTTATACCCCACGAGACGATCCAAAATACGTCGGGCTTGCTGCGCTTCAACCAGATGCAGATCGAGCTGACGAGGATTCGCAATGGCGTGCTTGATTGCGCCTTCAGTAATTTCGTGAAAGGTGATGCGTTTTAGTTTCTCTGGTTCTTGTTCAAGAATTTGCGCCAGGTGCCACGAAATAGCCTCTCCTTCACGATCTTCGTCCGTCGCGAACAGGACAGTATCGGCTTTTTTCGCAGCATCCTTAATCTCCTTCACCTTTGCTTTGTGATCGACAGAGACGACGTAGGTGGGTTCAAAGTCATGCTCAACATCAACGCCGAGTTTTGATTTTGGAAGATCGCGAACATGTCCAAAGCTTGCTAAAACTTTGTAATCTTTTCCTAAAAAACGGGTGATGGTTTTTGCTTTGGTGGGTGACTCAACAATGACGAGCTTCATAGATGATTATGCGAAGATACGTTGGAACAAGCAGAATGTCAATCAGGAGGATGTGCTCTGTAGATTTTTCCTCGTGGAGTTCGATGATAGATTCCTCCTCCTTGAGCTTCAATGCAACCTTTTAATTCCAGCATAGATAATTGGGTGGAAATACTCGCAGGGGAGGATTCAGCTGCGCGAATAATATCATCGATGTGTAGCGGACGATCAATCATCTGTAAAAGTGCGTGTTCAGCTGGTGTAAGAGTAACGGATACCGATTGAGGCGTCGAGTCGATATGTAATGCATTCAAAATATCCTGAGCACTGGTGCAGGGGATTGCCCCTTGTTTGAGCAATTGATTCGTTCCCGCAGACTGCTCACTCGTAATGGGGCCAGGTACGGCAAATACATCACGATTTTCCTCCAGCGCAAGACGAGCAGTTATAAGTGAGCCGGATGCTTCAGCGGCTTCGATAACGACCGTCGCAAGTGAGAGCGAGGCGATGAGACGGTTACGCAGCGGAAAATGATGCTTAAAACTTTCTGTCCCAGGCGGAAACTCCGTGACCAGACTCCCACCCTGTTTCAAGATACGTTGACCAATATTGAAATTACTATGAGGAGTGATAGATCCATCGTTACATCCTCCGGCCAAGAGCGCCACGGTATGCCCGGAGGCGTCGAGCGTTGATTCATGTGCTTTTGCATCAATACCCCAGGCGAGACCGGAAATAATCTCACAACCCGCAGCGACGAAATCTTTGCAGAGTTGTTCGGTAACTCTAGTCCCATATGGAGTAATAGCTCGTGTGCCAACGATGGCAATGGGGCGCTTCAGATGAAGTGGAGCACCGCGTAGAAAAAGAGCAGCTGGAGGATCGCTGGAGCTGCGTAACAGATCAGGAATATCAGGTCCATCCAAAAGAAATTGGATCGACTCAGCGTCGAGGCGGCGTGCAAACATCGTTGGATCAACGCCTGACCTCCAGTGAATGAACCTATCTATAAGGCGTTCTAGAATGCCGACACGGAGCAGCTCGTCTCGCGTGGCACGAAACGCTTTCATCCCATCTTCTTGATAGCGCGCCCGCAGTTTTCGAAGCGAGCGTGCGCCAAACCCTTCAAACCAAGCCAGTCCAAGCCAGCCCAATCGATTTTCGTCCCATGACACAGGTTGCAGCTCCTCCATATATATACCGCTGCCAGAAAAAAGGAGGGGGGTCAAGGGCGATAAGATGGATTCTCTGTATCCAGTTCCCATTGGAGCGGATTCTCCAAAATATATTCCCTCACCCTCATCAATTCCCCCTCTGATCGAATAACCCTCTCAAAATAATTGCGTTGCCACAAATTCTGTCCATCCCCATTAGCTGTTTTTCGAAACCGGGATGTTGTTGCAGATTTAAATAGTCCTACAAATGATGAAAGCGATCGTGGTCGTCGTAGGGGCGTGTGCCACACGCCCTCCGGCCGCACCTGTTCGGATCGTACCTGTTCCAATGGACTTTGCGTAAAATGTTGACTTGGTCGTTTGCCTATCGTTATCCCTGTCGGAGGGCGCATGGCATGCGCCCCTACGATCCAAACGATGAAATGAATATGATTTGGCATGATAATGAATTCATCCAAACGTATTTCTTCGCACATTTGAATTGATATCTGTAATCGATCCTGGACATCTTTTCCAATCCCATTCAACCTTATTTCCCCATCCCTTATATCTCCAAACAAACATTCCTTCTGATACGCACAAATCGTCACAAAATAGGTATTTGGCTGAGTGTAATCATAGCCGGGCAATCGAATAGATTGGCGATGATGAATATTGGGATTGTAGGCCATACATCTACCGCTGCCAGAAAAAAGGAGGGGGGTCAAGGAGGAAGACAATCAAACTTGACAGAGTAGCCAAAAAGTGGTATAGTCTCTCCTTCGTTCTTTGACCTACAAATTTCGCTAACTGCACGTCAAATAGGCAGTTAGCTTTCCGTCAGCTTCGGCTGGAAAGAGAGGTTCTAGTGAATGCTCCTACGCTCAATCCGCTCCCCGAGAAGATGAAAATTCGAACGGACTACTTCTACATCCGTCGGATCATCTCGCTCCTGTTCGTACTCCTCGAGGTGGGGACGGCGTTCATCTCCTGGTACTCGTGCCGGAACTCCGAGATGGACAGGCGCATCCTCGCGAAGGTCATGCTCGGACCGTTCGTCCTTGTCGGGCACGATGCCGACGCGCTCATCATGGTGGAATCGACGATGATTCCGGTCGTCGCCCTGTGGCTGTGGCCGATCATCATGGGGATCGTGGTGTGGCTCGTCCTGCCCCGCGCCGATCGGTACAACCGCATCGTGCTGGAAAGGCAGACCGCCCGTGAGGCAATCCGAATTTCGTTCATTGTCGGGTCCATCGCTGGGACGATCGTCGGCGGTGCCGCCGCGCGCATGGATCCGGGATTCGACCGGAACGCGACCGACCATATCTTCAACGCGTGGCCCACGCTCCCGGCGAGCGCGGCGATCGGCGTGTTCGCGATGAGCCTGTTGCTCTACGCCTGGAAACGGAACGCCTTCGTTCGTGGAGATGACCGGGTCATCGTCATCGCCGATATACGCGCGATGGGGGCTGCCTTTGTTGGCTTCTCTACGCTCTTGCCCGGGCTCATCCAGGGCCTGCCGGTGGGATGTACGATCCTCGTCGGGATCCTGCTCGGGAGCGGCGTGCCCTTCGTCCTTCTGGGCCTCTGGCTGCTCATTCGCGCCGCGGTGCGGTGGCTCATCCCTCCGCAGTACGCCAAGAACAGCTGAACGATGCAGTATCTACTAGGGTTCTACACCCTCTCAGCCGGAACGCACCTGTCTCAAGACAGCTCTCGCGTTCCGGTCGAAAAATGACATCATCAGTTTCCTGGTGGCATCATTTATCGATTGAACATCAAATTTTCTTATTCCACTCGCTCATCGCTTTTTGTAATCCATCTTCTACCCACGACATCGCCGCATCTTGTGCACGTTTGATATTTTTTTGAACTGTTTCCTTTTCCTCTTCAATTGGCTTAGTTAATACCCATGTTTCTTTGGTAAGCGGTGGGAGCGGACGGCCGACGCCTACTCGGAGTCTGGCGAACGCTTTGCCGATGCGTTCTTGAATATCAAGAATGCCGTTATGACCAGCTGGTCCGCCGTCAAAGATAAATGAGAGCCGATCCGTGGCCAGATCAATTTCATCTTGAACGATGAGTAGGTCTTCTTTAGGATTGATTTGATAAAAAGACAACAGCGATTGAACAGCCTGGCCGGAGAGGTTCATGAAGGTGGTGGGCTTGGCCAGCATGACGCGCGTCCCCTCAATGCTGATTTTCGCCAAGAAGGCGTGATGGTTTTTTTGTTCCGACCATGAAGCTGAATATTGTTTGGCTATGCCATCGACAACATCAAACCCAATATTATGACGAGTATGCGTATATTCTGAGCCGATATTTCCGAGACCTACAATCAATTTCATAGCTAGTATCTTCCCATTCTTCGTCCGATCGGCCGTTTCTTGCGGGTTTTGCGTTTAGCGGCGGCTTGAGCGGATTCGTCAGTTTGAGAGGTTTTGGCCATCGGCACATTTTTAGCCTTAATCATCAATGGCGTTCCGTAAAAGCCAAATTTTTCACGGAGGCGTTTTTCGAAATAGTGAAGCCAGGAAGGATGAACGGATTCTTTCTCTCCACGAACGGTGATCAGGAATGATGGGGGATTGATACCAATCTGTTCAACTTCATGTAAGTACGGAGATTTTGGTCCAAGGTTGGCCAGCGGTTTTTTACGAGCGACGACGGTCTTTAAGAAGCGTTGCAGGGCATTGTGAATAATGCGACGTTGACGTTCTTCGCGAATTTTGAGGGCGAGATCGAGAATGGCGTCGGTCCGTTGTTTATTCTTGGCTGAAATAAAAATCATCGGTGCCCAATCTAGAAACGGAAAGGTTTGGCGAATCAATTGTTCATACTCATGAGATGTCGTTGTTGTTTTGTTTTCGACGAGGTCCCATTTGTTAGCGACAAGGATCAGCCCACGACCCGCATCTTCCAATAATCCTGCTAAGTGCTTGTCCTGTGTCGTTGGATCAGAGGTCGCATCAAAAACGAGAAGCGCAATATCCGCCTGCATGAGCGCAGCACGATTTCGTTCTAAACCTGCTTCTTCCAGTCCTGCCTCCACCCGACTGCGCTTGCGCATGCCGGCGGTGTCGATGAGCGTGATGCGTTCGTTATTCCAATCAAAGGTCGTGTCCTGAGGTTCACGAGTGGTGTGTGGGGTAGCAGACACAATCATGCGATCTTCGCCCAACACAGCGTTCATGAGGGAAGATTTGCCGACGTTGGGGCGTCCCATGATGACGAGTTTTAGCCCCTCGTTTTTCTCGAGCGGCTGTGGCATTTTATTTTTCTTAGCCAGTTCCGCATACATGACATCCAACAGATCACCGATACCTCGTCCTAAAGCGCCCGAGATACCAAGCGCTTCTCCGAGCGACATGCTCCAGACCTCTTTGGTAGAAGCGAGAGACAGATCGCGTGGATGATCTACTTTATTTGCAACCAATATAATGTGGCGATTCAGCTGTCGTGCGTGTCGTGCGAGGTCTTTGTCTTCTATGGTTGGACCAATTTGAGCATCGATGACAAATAGGACAAGATCAGCCTCTTTGATGGCTTGATGAGCTTGTGACAAAATACCGCGACCAATTTCTGAGCCTTGGTCAGCATCAAGACCGCCGGTATCAATGACCTCGATACCTAAACCGCGCCACATCACGAGTCCGTATTTTCGGTCACGTGTCGTATGGGCGATGGGCGATACCATGGCATGGGTCGTTTCGGTCAAGCGGTTCCACAGGGTGGATTTACCGACATTGGCGCGTCCGACAATAGCGACGGTTGGGAAGTTATGGAGTCGTTTGGCTGACATAGGGGTCAATGAGTCCTATACTGGATTCTCCAAGAATAATCAGAAAATCAGTTGAGGTGCTTTGAAGGGGCTCGGCGATGAGTCCTTCGGAATAAACAATATGGGGTTGAGTGGGATCTTGTAGCCAGGCTGGAGTAACAGATGACACATTCGCATCCAAGATTTTTTTGAGTCTGGCTAGTTCTTCAGGTTTTTTGCCGCCCGTAATGTCGAAGATCACACTCCGCTCGTAGCCTCGTTCGTGGGCATTTCCCGTTGCGGTAATGAGATAGCCTTTCTTTTGCAAGACAGTTGACAGTTGGCTCGCGAAGCCAGTGCGTGTCGTTCCATTTTTGATTTCGAGGTGGATTGTTTCTTTTGGTTGTTCCGCCGCCGCTTTTTCTTCAGCGGTTTGAAAGGGGTTTTGAGCGATATCACGAATTTCTGACCAGTCAGGCTTGCGGGGAAATTCCGTATAGCCTAGGCCATCCACTCGAGCGGCGACTAGTTCGCCATTTGGGCCATCGGTTAAAACGTGGCTCGCAATTTTTGAATGATCAATCGTCGATAGGAACGGTGCAAATTTTGCCAGATCCCAAACACTGAGGTCAGTTTGGATGTGAGCGGAGACCACATTCCAGAGCTCTCCAATTTTTACAGGGTTGGCCAACGTACCAAGTGACAGTAATTTATCTCGCACAG
>CAYRMN010000038.1:0-11161 GCA_964425575.1 uncultured Gammaproteobacteria bacterium
GCGCGGCCTTGAACGAACCCTCGGGCGTCAGTCTGCTATCAATGAATGATTGACCACTCCAAAACAATATCTGGACACCATTTTTACGCACGCTATAGCCTACGATCGGATTCCCATGAAGAAACCACACGGGACTTCCATGCCAAACTTTGCTCTCTGCTTTTTTCAGTTCTTGAGCAATTACCTCCTTGAGCTTTTTACAAATTTTTCTGTCTCTGCTTGATTGTGCTGCGTTATACACCGCAATGTCAGTGGGCATATTTTAAAACATGAGAACGTTTCGAATAGATACCCGTATAATGTCGTTATAGAGAAAAGAACGACAATCTTATTTCTTTTCAAGCAGAGACGCGTAGGCAGTACGATTTTGCCAAAGGAAGTAGATATTGAGGATAAGAAGCGCATTACCCATCATTGCGCCCGGCTTAAAAAGTCCACCGTCAAGGAAAGAGTGAAAGGCAATGATGTTCACCGTAATCGGTAGGATGAGAATAGCCGCAAGCGCTTCACGCTTTACCCAAAATGAGATGATCGCGATTGCAAACACAAGCCCCATGATCGGATTGATATAGCCAGAACCCATAAGCGCCTCAATAAAAGCAAATGCTTTTTGGTTGTTATACAGATCTGCGGTAGGAGCAGGAAAAATACCCAGAACCCCCAAGATTGGCATAAGCATGATGAGACTCAGCAAAACTTTCAACCCAATATGAACGACTTTTTTCATAAAAAAGATTTAAAATTAATTTTGAATAGAATAGCACATTTATTTATCATTGCCTGAAAGTAACAGGGCATGCCCCCGCTCGTTCAAGGCAATTCGTTCTAGCCTCCATACTGGCTTCTAGTATAAAGACCAAAACAACAAAAAACCACCACATTTGTGGCGGTTTTTTGATTGACAGCGTCTGGGTCGCCAGACACTGTCAGCCATGGCTCGACGGCCGGGTAGTGAACTGGGACTTACAAGGGATTTGAGAGGCTTTCTGGAGAGGTTTTGACGCATGTGGGTCTCATCGAAACCGGACAAATCGTACACGAATCTACCTATACACACCTCTTTATCAGAAGTCCTCATTTTTTGGCTTTTTTATTGGTATTTGATGAGTTTATTTTTAGCATAAGTTTTGTACAAGTTGACTTGACAAATATCTGATTTTATGGTTTAATGGAGCCGCACGGCACAGTTCAGCAACCAAGGAGAAGATTGTGAGCAACGACCCTTTGAATATCCTGAACGACCAACAGGACTACCCGAAGAAACACTTCGGGGCGCACGATGTGCGCACAACGCTGCTGGGCGAGATCATCCAGTCCTTTACCTCCGGCACGGTTTTCGCGCTCACCGTCAAGCAGAACGACGTCAAGGGCATGGAGGAGCTCGATCTGACCCACCTGTGGGTCACTGGTATCGAGAACACCTCGGATACCCTCTATCGAGGGGGAGGAGGCGACCTGCAGTCCGTCCGGTTCACCGCTCGCTGTATCGGCGGGAAGTATCACGGCACACGGGTGCAGATGAACTACTGCATCCATTTCCGGCAGATCCGGAACACTGTCAGCCTGGAAATCCCGGCGACGAAGAGAGGCGTGAACTTCGACGTCTGAACCTCGCCCATCCGACAACAGAAAGGCCCGTCACAATCCGTGACGATCTCGCCCTCTGTCGTCACGGATGGGCCTTTCTGTTTTAAGGAACAGTTGATATGGAACCAAAGAACGATTCTTGACGCCCTCGAATCCTTGCAACGGTCGTATTGCCGGAAATAACCTGGCTTTATATGCAGCTACCACAAAAGCCATCGACGAGTTTAATCAGGATAAAATAAATTTTCATTTTCACGTCTTTTCACTGTGGTCGTGACAAAACTTTCTCGAACCTCTCAAGCGTCGCCAAAAAACCACCACGTTTGTGGCGGTCTTTTGACTGACAGTATCTGGGTCGCCAGACACTGTCCGTCATGGCTCGACATCGTGAAACGTGTTCGAACCGAGATTGAGAGGCACAACGACTACATTTCGATCCCCAAGCTCATGGTGGCACAAATGGTTTATTAATTCATCCGAGCTGAGTCGGATTAAAATTAGCCACAACCTGCTTCAGTTCATCGATCTCTGGCTGGCCGCATTTTCTGCTCTGAAGGGATTGAATCAAATTTTTAAAAGATCGGTCTGCTAACGGCAGGTTTATTTTGAGACTGCTTTTTACACGTTGAAAAGTCTCAAAAAGAGATTTAAGGGTATAGAAAAAATCATGATTGAACTGACTTTCCTCATTCTGTTTATCATAGCTATTTAGCCACGGATCAGTGTCTACTAAGTAAACTTCCTTCTCTGTATCTTGAGAGCATTTTCCGTATACGAACTGCGTCGGTGGTACATCCGTCAAGTAATCGCCACCACGATCATAGACATCTGAATAAAAATGAACTAATTTAGCAAAAGAACTATCAACCTTCTCTTTCAGGCTAGCGTCCTCCGAAGCATTAGCCTCAAGAAGATCAACCCCTGCTACTCTGTCTCGTATAGTATAAATAGTAAATGAAGATTTATTTTTTTCGGACGGATTTTGACCGAAAACGTACTCAAACGGCGGCACAGAGATACCATACGAGTCTCGTAATGCATTGAATAGTTCCTCTCCCCTTCGATACAATTCCTGAGAACTTTTAAGATCCATGTCGCCCCTCATGTGAACTATCTTATCTGGATCGTGTTCAAACTCTAAAATTCCTGACCTAAAAATGGTTTCGCGCAAGGGTTTATCAAAGCCTGGTAAAAATATACCTGATTTTCGTTCCATATTTTTTAAATCAATTCGATTCCCACAACGGGTATATCAAAAACCGCCCCATTTCTAGGGCGATCTTTGTTGGCTCGACGGAAGGGTTGTGAACTCAATTTACAAAGGATATTGAGAGGCTTTTGGGGACGAGTTTGACGCACCCAGGTCTCATCTAAATCGGACAAATCGTACACGAAGTCTGCCTATACATGTTCATGAATAAACGTCTCCTTATCAGTGGGATTTATTGTTTTTTGGCTTGTTGTGAGGTTTTTAAAGGGTTTATTTTTGGCATAATGTTTGTACAAGTTGACTTGACAAAATAGCTGTTTTGTGATATATTTTTCTTGCCCAAGATCGACGCATGAGCGCTCGATCCTGCGGCTCAATAGGCCCCTTTCACATACTGGAGGTTTCATGAATAGCTCTCTTGCATCTCGGGTGCAGCGCTGGGTGATGATCATGCTGCTCCTTGCTATTGCAGGAGCGCTTTTCTACCAGCCGTGCCTGGAGCGCTATCAGGCGTATCAAGCGAAGAAGGAGCATCTCATCGCCCTTGCGCATGCGTCGGAATTGGCGGCCTGCAAAAAGGCTGGATACGAAAGAGCGGTATGGATATTCACCGGCAATCGATGGACGTGGTACTCCTTCAACTGCGAAGACGCTCGAGGTGGGCTCCATCCCATGCTGCCGCCCCCCTGCAACACCGAACGGCAAGACAAGGGTTACTGGTCCTACAGCGAGGCCTGTCGATCCTCTTCTCAACCGTAGCTCGCCCATCCAGCGATGCCAGAAGGCCCGTCACAATCCGTGACGATCTCGCCCTCTGTCGTCACGGATGGGCCTTTCTGTTTTAAGGAACAGTTGATATGGAACCAAAGAACGATTCTTGACGCCCTCGAATCCTTGCAACGGTCGTATTGCCGGAAATAACCTGGCTTTATATGCAGCTACCACAAAAGCCATCGACGAGTTTAATCAGGATAAAATAAATTTTCATTTTCACGTCTTTTCACTGTGGTCGTGACAAAACTTTCTCGAACCTCTCAAGCGTCGCCAAAAAACCACCACGTTTGTGGCGGTCTTTTGACTGACAGTATCTGGGTCGCCAGACACTGTCCGTCATGGCTCCGAGGGTGGGGATCTCCGTCGTCACTCCACTCCTCCCACGAAAGGGCTTCCGCCCTCTCGTGAGCTCTCCTCGTAATCAGTGAAAACCTTCCGGTTTTCAAACTTTCCACCGTTCGTTCTCCCATCACTCAGCGCATAAAAACACCACCCGGAAATGGGTGGTGTTTTTATGGCTCCGAGGGTGGGGATCGAACCCACGACCAAGGGATTACATTTGTCCTTGCGTTTCCGCGAGGGATGGACTATATCATTCCGCCAATGGCGGATGAGGCGCTTCCCGCGTCGTTGTAGCGACGAAGTACTCCCATATAGGGATAGTCTCTGAACCTTCCCCGTGATCGTAAAACGATGTTACGGGGCTTGGCTGCTGATTGCCGTAATCGTCCGATTGGCGATCGTAGGTTTCCAGCAATTCACCTCATTTTTCAATCGACGTCACCGCCGAAAGCTGCGTTATGCCCGCGTGGATCTCGCGATGACAGTTTGCACATATGAGAACGCATTTTTCGATTTCGTTTCTGACTCTTTCCCAGGAACGGGTTAATCCGTCCATAGAAACTCCGAAATCTTTCTTGTTCGGATCTGGATGATGGAACTCTAGGGCTCCAATGCAGCGACGATATCCACAGAGCTGACATTGACCTCCTTTGTATTCCACGGCCATTTCACGAACCTTCTTACGTCTCTTTACAACCGCCTTCTTAAGATAATCGGCACGTTGGGCATAGGTACGCTTTGTAGCCATATTCTGGAAGCTACGAGTAAGCGCTGTTCACAGTCCCCTGCTCTACCGCTGAGCTACCTCGGAAGAGTGCCTTCTTTTTATAGAGGAAGGCAGGTCAATGATATAGATTCTGAACCCGACCGTCAAGATGGTCTTCTTGCTTGTTTTCGTATTCTCTTTTGAAGTACCTCGTACGCCGGTTTCATGATTTGAGAGGCAATCGTTA
The DNA here is from genome assembly GCA_964425575.1 of uncultured Gammaproteobacteria bacterium. Taxonomy (GTDB): domain Bacteria; phylum Patescibacteriota; class Patescibacteriia; order 2-12-FULL-60-25; family 2-12-FULL-60-25; genus CAYRMN01. The sequence goes on from CAYRMN010000038.1 coordinate 4,867, forward strand.
CTCGTCGCTTCCACTCAGCTGGGGTTGATTGAGCATCGCGCCAAGCAGCGACACCGCCTGCTTTTTTTACCTCATCCTGAAAACGATCCGGCGTTTCCCACTCCAAACCTTCGCAGCGCATATATGTGGGAGCATACCCGGAACGCTTTAGAAGAAGCGGCCAATGGGCATACAGCTCAAAGAACGTACACGTTCCGTGTTTGAGAATCTTACTCACAGCTCGTCGAGAAACAGAAAACGCACCAGCCAGATAGTCCTGCTCTTTCGTCTCCTCCATGGCAAGAGAAATTATCTGATTAGCGGTTGGTTCGGTCAAATACAACGGCTCGTGATGAGTGGCATGCGCACGCACCGTGCGACCGAGCACGAGATACGCATGCCTGGCTGCTTTTCCAATCACTTTTTTGAGCTCAGCCGGATAGGTATGAATCCAGTGGATGATACGATCAAAATCGGCATACAGGATCGTATCTGCACCGGCTGCATATGCACTCGCCAAGGAGAGATAATATCCATTAAAAATTCCTTGCTTCTTTGGGAGGAGCACTCGAATCCCCGCCTTCCTCAATTGCGCGATCAAGTCTTTATTCGTATCACGGGTTGCCACAATGACGATCTCATCGAACAGCTCAGTCAGTTCAACCAGATGCGCATCACACAACCACCGTAAACCGCCTTGTTGGTCCAAAAGCGTTGAGGCGAGGATGTGCATGCTAGTAATCAATCAATCTCTTCACGAGTGGATGCTGCTGAATTTTCTCCATGGCTTTTGCTTCGATCTGACGAATACGTTCGCGCGTCACATCAAACTCTTTACCGACTTCTTCTAATGTGTGCGACACGCCGTCGACAAGACCAAAGCGCATTTCCAAGATCTTTTGTTCACGCGGGGAAAGATCTTTGATGATCTCTGCGACGTAGTCCTTCAACAGCTGCAACGCAGCGGCACGATCAGGCGTGACATTTTTGACATCTTCAATGAAGTCTTCCAGTGTCGAGTCTTCATCGTCTTCGCCAACAGACGTTTCAAGCGAAACCGTATCCTGGGAGATCTTGATGATGTGGCGAACCTTCTCAACATCCTCACCCATTTCGGCTGCAATTTCTTCAGGTAACGGCTCGCGTCCAAGATCTTGAATCAATTGGCGCTCAATCTGTTGAAACTTGTTAATTGTTTCAACCATGTGAACCGGAATACGAATGGTACGACTTTGATCGGCTAAAGCGCGAGTAATTGCCTGACGAATCCACCAGGTGGCATAGGTCGAAAACTTGTACCCCTTGCGATACTCAAACTTTTTCACCGCTCGAAACAGGCCGATATTGCCTTCTTGGATAAGGTCGAGCAGCGAGAGTGACTTTCCGATAAATTTCTTTGCAATGGAAACCACAAGACGAAGGTTCGCTTCAATCAAGCGCTTCTCAGCTTCCTTATCTCCCTTTTCCTTACGCTTTGCCAGCGCCACCTCTTCTTCAGCCGTCAACAGCGGGATCTTACCAATCTCGCGCAAATACATCTGAATCGAATCAGCGGTCAAATCAAACGGATCCACCTTCCCGCGCTTATCGTCATTGCTATGCAGCGTGTGCATAATCTCTTGACGATCTTTCCCACGGCCTAAAATTCCCTCTTTCAATTCAACAACCCCCACCCCCGCAGCATCCAACCGATCAATAAAATCTTCGTAGGTGGTAATGTAATCTTCAATTTCTGAAAACGCGTACAGAACCTCATTCTCAGTCAAAAATCCGCGCGTGCGAGCCTTTTCAAACAGTCTATCCAATGCCTCCTGTGAGGGAGGTTCTGCGCGAACATACACCGAACGAAGCGCAGGTTTTTGAGCCGCTTTCGGTTTACTCTGTTGTTTACTCTTTTTTGGAAATATCTTTTTCGCAGGCTGACGTGCAGCATGTGCGGCGGGTCGATGCTTTTTTGGCTTCACATTCTTGGGCATACCATGAGCGTCCCAAAACGGCAGGTTCCTCTAGAACCCGTCCTATTTGGCGATCTTCAGGCGCTTCGCCCAGAAAAATCCTCACCGCTATTCCCATAGCGCCTGCGGTTTTTCTGAGCTCCAGCATCCCGAATCTCATCCAAATGAGACAGGCTCCTAGTCGCCGAAGCGCAGAGGGCCACCGGAAACGGACGTTGGTTAAGAATTCAATTCATTAAATTGTCCAAGGAGAGTCTGAATACGTTCGTGGTCTCCCACGCGCTCAGCCTCTCGCATGTCTTGTTCGAGTCGTTGACGCTCTTTCGCACGGAACTCCTCACGAAGACGTGTTGCCGTCTTGATGAGCTCTTGTTCTAGTGCGACAGAGGTCCGATCCTCGAACTCGCGGTCCGCAAACATCGCGAGATATGAAGAAAGATCATCGGCTGTTCCTTGGGGCAGAGAATACTCTCTTAAAATGTTCGTGGCAAGACTCTTCATCTCAGGACGAAGCTGCAGCAACGCGAGCAAGCGCTCCAGTAGCTGATCCTCACGTGTTTTCACGGGAGACAAGGGTTGCGGCGACTCAGCTACCTTCTCGATCTGAGACGGAGTTTTACCACTGACCCCCCTCATTGCCTCACGCAGTGCCTCCTCTGATACCGCCAAATCCTTGGCTAAACGCGTTACCCAACTGTCTCGTTCGACCGGATCCAAAATACGCGTGAACTCAGGTAAGAGCTGACGAGCGATCTGTTTTTTTCCTTCTGGCGTATGGGTATCCTGAGCCCGAAATGCACGCTGATACATCCAATCAATAATTGATTGCGCGTCATGAATCGCCTGCTGCCATAGCTCTGGATTCTTATTGACGGCCTCATCCGGATCCTTCCCTGCCTCTGGGGGCAGCGTAATAATCTTGATAGAGAAATCCAAGGCTCGAGCCAGATCAAGACCACGAACGGTTGCCGCGTTACCAGCCGCATCCTGATCAAACGCAATGGCGAGATTACGTGTAAAGCGTTTTAACAGCATAAGCTGCTCTTGCGTAAGCGCCGTTCCTGATGAAGCAATCACGTTTCGAATCGACGCCTTGTGAGAAGATACAACGTCCATGTTCCCTTCTACAATCACGGCCATATCCTGACGCTTAATCTCCCCTTTAGCCTGATCAAGACCGTAGAGCACAAAGCTCTTTTTATACAAACTTGTTTCCGGTGTATTCACGTATTTCGCCTCCTGCTTATCCAGGCTGAATGTTCGACCGGTAAACCCAACGATGTTTCCGTGCACATCGCAGATGGTAAACATCAGCCGATCGCGAAAACGGTCATATACTCCGCTACCGGATTCTCGTTTTCCAACTAAACCGACCTTGATAAGTTCTTCTTCCGTCACATCTTTCGCTTTCATCGCCTCGGTTAGAGCCGACCATGAATGTGGAGCATACCCAATCTTCCACAGGTCACCCGTAAGATGATCAATCCCCCGTTTCATTGCGTACGCGCGAGCGTGCTCTGCGTCGGGGGAAGATAGCAACATGGAACGAAACCAACGTGATGCCATGTCCTGAACTTCATAGAGTCGCTTCTTTTCCGTCATGCGCTCCGCATCAAATGCGGGTAGCGTTACACCTGCTTTTTGAGCTAATAATTCCAATGCTTCACGAAACTCCATCCCTTCCATGCGCATGACAAAGGCAATCGTGTCCCCTCCTTGATCGCATCCAAAACAATGCCACGACTGACGAGGGCGGTTCGCGTAAAAACTCGGTGTTTTCTCATGATGAAACGGACACAACCCCTTAAAACTCCCCGTTCCAGCGGGTTTTAACGGTAAATACTCCTGTATTACATCAACAACATCGAGACGGGATTTGATATCTTCGACAGGATCCATAGAAGAACCTTAAATGAAGGGAACGGAATCGACAACCTCTATCGTCGTCCTGAGCGAAGCGAGAGCGTAGTCGAAGGATCTATTAGAAAATTTTCTTTATAGGTCCCTCGATGTCACTTCGTTTTGCTCGGGACGACAGAGGAATTATTCCACTTGGATGAATTGATCCGTCGTCGCTAAATTGTCAGCTGAGCCACATAAAATTCGAGCGATCCATCTTCCGGATTGAATGTTCTTTGGCACCTTCCAGGCCCAATTGTACGCACCAGGACCGATAAATGTCGCTTTTGCATCCTGAACCGTTTGGGCAAACACCTGCTCGTTGGGTTGATAGAGATCAACTAAACACTTGGCCCACGTATTCGTTGTTATATCAACCATCCAGATTCCTCCCCGCGATGCGACTCCAGATGTACGTTCGATCTTAATAAACGGATGATCTGTATTCGGCTGTGTTGATTGCGTACTGGATGCGGGTGCTTCAATGGCTGGAATAAAAATTGGCGCATACATATCTTTGTAATAGGAACGACCGATCGATATAGCGGCAATCACACAGAGAAGACCAACAAGACTCAAAAAAATACGGTATTGCAACGTAGACATAGTGTGAGAAGAGATCATTTTGTCCGTCCGTGACGCGGTTGTCGTTTAGCGATTTTTTGTTCTGATGCTGCGGGGAGTGTTGTGGTTTTTTCGCGTTTTTTAATTTCTTTTGCGATTTCGGAGATTTCATCCCGAAGTATAGCAGCTAATTCAAATTCGAGATTTTTAGATGCCTCTTTCATTTCAGCATCTTTTTGACGCAGCACGGTTTTTAAATCATGCGTTTCTGCTGATAACTCAAGTTTCAAAATCTGCTTCACATCTTTTGGAGTTGTTGATAGTCCAAGCACGGCTCGGGTATCTTTAATCGCTTTAATGATCGTTTGTGGCGTGATGCCGTGTTTTTCATTATATGCGACCTGTTTTGTCCGACGGCGACTCGTTTCATCAATCGCGCGTTGCATGGATCCTGTCATGCGGTCCGCATACAGAACAACTTGACCACGAACATTACGCGCCGCTCGACCAATGGTTTGAATAAGCGAAACATCCGAACGGAGAAACCCCTCCTTATCCGCATCCAAGATCGCCACCAGCGCGACTTCGGGAAGATCCAACCCTTCACGCAGCAGGTTCACGCCCACAATGACATCGTAGGTACCTCGACGAAACTCGCTCAAAATCTCCAAGCGCTCGATGGTATCAATATCACTGTGAAGATACCGAGATTTTATTTTGCGTTCTTTTAAGAACTCGTCCAAATCCTCCGCCATCTTTTTTGTAAGGGTTGTGACCAACACACGATCACCACGTTCGACAACCGTTTGGATACGAGCCATGACATCATCAATCTGTCCCGGTCTGCCTTGTTTTGGTGTAATTGGATGGACAATAACCTCTGGATCAATCAAGCCAGTCGGACGAATAATTTGCTCTACAATTTTTCCAGAATGCTGCGCTTCATATTTGCTTGGCGTTGCAGACACGAAAATCGCTTGTTGAACTCGTTCTTCAAACTCAGTGAATTTGAGCGGACGATTATCCTTGGCACTCGGTAAACGAAATCCATATTCAACCAATGTATTCTTCCGCGACTGATCGCCCTCAAACATGCCGCCGATTTGCGGAATGGTCACATGCGATTCATCGATAACAAGAAGAAAATCTTTGGGAAAATACGAAAAAAGTGTGTCAGGCGCTGCCCCAGCTGGGCGTCCAGACAAAGGACGGGAATAGTTTTCAATACCATTGCAATACCCGAGATTCTCGATCATTTCCAGATCAAACTTCGTTCGTCGCTCGAGTCGCTCAGCCTCCAATAACTTCCCTTGCTTTTCAAACCAATTGAGCTGCTCTTTTAATTCCTCACGAATCAGCTTGATAGCCCGCTCGCGCTCTGGACCTAGAGTAATAAAATGCTTGGCTGGAAAAATCCACAAATCTTCCTGCTCACGCAATGCTTTCCGAGTTACCGGATCCGTTTTGATAATCGTTTCGATGATTCCTCGTGGTGCTTCGATACGATAAATGAATTCTTCATTGGCTGGCATCACCTCCAGCACACCACCTTGAACGCGAAACGTGCCTCGTAAAATATCGGCATTGGTTCTCGTGAATTGCATCTCGATGAGTCGACGGATGACGTCATCGCGCGTCACATCTTTTCCGACTTCAACATGGATCACCGTTTTTTCATACGCCTCCGGTGCGCCTAACCCATAAATACATGAAACCGAAGCGCAGATGATGACATCTTTACGAGTTAACAAAGCCTGCGTCGCACTATGGCGCAATCGATCAATTTCTTCATTGATCATGGCCTCTTTTTCAATATAGGTATCGCTCTTCGCGATATACGCCTCAGGCTGATAGTAATCGTAATATGAAACAAAATATTCAACCGCATTGTCCGGAAA
>CAYRMN010000039.1:0-10344 GCA_964425575.1 uncultured Gammaproteobacteria bacterium
GACAAAGTTGAAGCCAAAAATGCTTGATGCGGCGAAGAAAATTACCTGGCATCCGGAGCATTTTAAAGAAGGGCGTTTTGGAAAGGGACTGGAGACAGCTCCGGACTGGTGTATTTCGCGTACCCGTTTTTGGGGGGCGCCGTTGCCCGTTTGGGAGTGTGAAGCATGTGATGAAAAAAAAGTAATTAGCTCGATGGAAGAGATGGGGGCCGCCATAAAGGATCTACATCGACCCATGATCGATCAAGTAACGCTTTCATGTACGTGCGGAGGCATGATGCATCGAGTGAAGGATGTGTTTGATTGTTGGTTTGAATCGGGGAGCATGCCGTATGCATCCGGACATTATCCGTTTGAAGGTCGCGAGTGGTTTGATGCGAATTACCCCGCAGATTTTATCGCAGAAGCGCAGGATCAGACGCGTGGGTGGTTCTACAGTTTGCATGTTCTGGCGAGCGCCTTGTTCGGAAAGCCAGCTTTTAAAGATGTGATTGTGACAGGTTTGGTGATGGCTGAGGATGGCAAAAAGATGTCGAAAAAACTCAAAAATTATCCTGATCCTTGGGAGATGATGACGCGCGTTGGTGCGGATGCCCTTCGTTTTTATTTATTGTCTTCGCCCGTCGTCAAAGCAGAGCAACTCAATTTTTCTGAAAAGGAATGCGAGGGGATACAGCGATCATTGTTAGGAACGCTATGGAATGTGCGTGCCTTCTATCTTACGTATGCTGGGACGGAAAAAATTGAATTAACAAAGCCGCGCTCCGCTCATGTGTTGGATCGTTGGATTTTTGCACGTCTCATGTCGCTTGAACGAGATATGACTGTCTCAATGAATAGCTATGATTTGGTTGAGGCAACGCGCGTGTTTCGTCCGTTCGTGGATGATCTATCGACCTGGTGGCTACGCCGTTCACGTGAGCGTATGAAGGGCGATCATCCGTATGATCGCGTAGATGCGCTGCGTACGCTGCGCGAAGTTCTGCATGAACTATCATTGTTGGCTGCACCTCTCATGCCATTTTTTGCGGACCGTCTGTATCAAGATATGGGGGGAGCTAAAATGTCCGTTCACCTTGATCGCTGGCCGAAGGCCGATGAACGTTTGATTGATGATACCTTGTTAGCTGATATGCGCTGGGTACGCGAAGTCGTGACCAAAGGATTGGAAGCGCGTGTGACTGCCAAGATTCCCGTCCGTCAGGCACTTGGTTCTTTGACCGTTTTATTCCGTGATGCCTCTGAAGCCTCTCGTCTGTCGAATCGGCAGGAGATTTTGATGCTGATTCGCGATGAATTGAATGTCGAAGCCGTGCAGCTCAAAGGTGGACAGGGAGATATTCCTGAACCGCATCAATGGATTGTCGAACTCGACACAACCATGACTCCGGAATTAAAAAAGAAAGGCATGCTGCGTGAGTTGTCACGTCAGATTATGAACCTTCGCAAAGAAGCGCATCTGACCCCAGCCGATCGAATCATCGTCACGCTCGCGACCGAAGACATGGGGCTTCGAGATACGTTGGAAGCCATGTGCGACGCTCTCTCAAAAGATATTAAAGCGGATAGTATGCAGGTCGCTGCTATTTTGAATGAAGACATGTCCCATCATGCGGAGGTAGAGATAGATGGGCAGAAGATAGGGATTGGATTGAAGAAAGTTGCGGTATGAAAAAGTCTTGGGTCACGGCAGAAAGACTGGCGACCGTTTTTACATTGGCGGCCATTATGCTTTCACTTGCTTTTGTAAGCACGAAGTTTTTCTATGTCGTTGTTCCCACAACACCGCTTTTCCGTATTGGTTGGCAAGCTCTTCATTGGGCGTATCCCTCTTGGCCGGACTATTCGCATTTTGTGAATATGTCAGACACGGAAAGCGACATCCTCTTTTTCATCTATGCTCCTTGGGCTGTGATTGTGTATGGTCTTTCCATTGGTTTTTGGGCATGGTTGGGATATACCATTGGAGCAAGATTGGAACGAGGGGAGAGTAATCATTAGTCGTCGCACAATTCCCTCGCCAAAATGAGAAATTTCCGATAGGATGGGGCCATGATTGGGTCATTACGAGGGAGGATTTTGGAGGTGCATCCGAGCTATGCGCTGGTTGAGGTGCAGGGGATTGGGTATGCGTGTAGAGCGAGTATGCCTACGCTGTCGTCATTACAGGCAGGGGAGGAGCGGTTCTTGTATGTTTATGATCATGTGCGCGAGGATGTCCATGATCTGTTTGCATTTACGTCGCATGAAGAGAAGGAATTTTTTGAACGCCTTCTTTCAATCTCCGGCGTCGGTCCAAAGGTCGCACTCACTATTTTGTCCGCTGGTTCGATTGCCGTCGTTCGTCAGGCGGTGATGACCGGGAACGTAACCCTGCTCACCTCTGTGCCCGGAGTCGGAAAGAAAACGGCGCAGAAAATCATTCTTGAGCTCAAAGGTCAACTTGTTGAAGATGATGATGTTGGAAGCGAGGATCGTGAGGTATTAGAGGCGTTAATCTCTCTTGGGTATTCTGCCTCGCAAGCACGAGAGGGGCTAAAGTATGTGTCGAGCGCCATCGTTGGGACTTCTGAGCGTGTGCGTGAAGCGTTACGAAATTTATCACGATGAAACTCATCGAAGTATTTGATGCGACCGCATGGGACGCCTTTCAGACCGCTCAACCCTGGGCGCAATTTACGCAGTCATGGGCGTGGGGAGAGTATCGCCTATCTCAAGGACAGATGGTGCGGCGCTTTGCGTTGATGGATGAGGGCGGCGTGTGGTGTGTAGCGGCTCAACTCGAATATCGTCCGAAACCGCTCGTGGGTGGCTATTGGTTTGCGGCGCGTGGGCCTGTTTTTGCCTCAGGCCTTACTCCTGAGGAAACGCAGCGGTATTTTGTCCTTTTCCTGAAGGAGCTATCGGGTGTGGATTTGCAGAAGTCTTTGTTTTGGCGTTTTGAACCGATGGTGGAACTATCTCGTGTATTGGATTTAATGCCTCGCGAATGTCATAGGACAGGTTGGCTCGATCCGGCTTCGACCATTTGCGTTGATTTGCAGCCCGATGAACAGACACTTCTCGACGCAATGCATCAAAAAACTCGGTACAACATCCGTCTCGCGGCAAAGCATGGAGTCACTGTCCGTTTGGCGGAGACGGAAAAAGATATGGAAGGTTTCTTGAAGCTCTTTCAAGAAACGATGCAGCGTGATGCATTCGTCCATCACGTTGATCATATCCGCGCTTCCTATCAATTTCTGGCTGAACGAGGGATGGCTCGTATTCGATTGGCGGAACATCAGGGAACGATGCTCGCGGCGAATGTAGAGGTGATGTATGGAGATACGGTGACGTATTTGCACGGCGCTTCTTCATCTGAGCATCGTCAGCTCATGGCGCCGTTTGCCTTACAGTGGGATGCGATCTGTACCGCCAAACGAGAAGGTTATTGTCTGTATGATTTTTGGGGGGCGAATCCTGAATCCAAGAATTCCTTTTTTTATAAAGCGTCGCTTGAAGGGGTAACTCGTTTTAAGCGTGGCTGGGGAGGCCGTCAGGTTGATCTCTATGGAACATGGGATATGCCTCGTATTTCGTGGTTGTATAAACTTGTATTTTTAAAAAATAGACGGTTTTTGTCGTCCTGAGCTTGTCGAAGGATCTTCTCTGACGGGAGTAGATCCTTCGACTTCGTCAGACTTTGTTCAGGACGACAAACGGTTGTGCGTGACGTCTAGCCACTCCTTTTCCCAAAACGTGCTATACTTGGCTCATCATTATTCTTAACCTTGTTTCTTCATATGCAGAAGATGTGTGTTCTCCATAAGATCGGTTGGGTGCTAGTCATTGTCGGTGCACTTAACTGGGGACTCGTTGGTTTGTTTAGCTTCAACCTTGTTCACGCCATTTTTGGTAGCTGGATGACGGTTGAGCGCGTGGTCTACGTCGTGGTCGGTTTGGCCGCTGTGTTTTCTTTGTTCACTGGCTCCTGTGGCAAGTGCAAGGAGTGCATGATGGGCGAAAAGAAAATGTAAGGAAGAGGTTTCAAGAAACATAAAATCCCCATGTGGGGATTTTATGTTTTAGACGAATAGTCATGTCTCGTTTTCGATCTGGTTTGATCGGGAACAAGAGATGGTGAGATCGATGCGAGTGGGCGAGGATCTCGAAGGTGGAAGGTCAGGTTTGCCTCAATCTTCATTTTCATTGTCTGTCTTTTTGTCTGGAAGAATGCTTGGAAAAAGCAGGCCATAAAAGATCGCGCTAATGATCAGAAAGAAGAAAATGAAGGTAAGAAACGGTCCGAGAAAATCTCTTGGATGCTGCATGAGCTGATCGAATAAATCGTCCATCTGGATACCTCCACAGAAGAATCCTGGCGACGCTACGCTAGCAGGATTTGAGGAGAGGGTCAACTGCCGGGTTTGTCGTCCTGAGCTTGTCGAAGGATCTTCTCTCACCAGCCCGGAAGAGTAGATCCTTCGATTACGCTATCGCTCCACTCAGGACGACAGTATGCGAATCGACTTTCTATTTTACCCAAATTGTTTTTGTATTTACAAATTCACGCATGCCGACAAGTGACAGCTCCCGTCCATATCCTGAGCGTTTGATGCCTCCAAATGGCAGACGTGGATCGGATTTGACCATCCCATTCACGAAGACGCTGCCTGCTTCAATATCACGAACGCAGCGGTCGATGATGTTTTGATCCTGTGTCCAAATTGACGATCCAAGCCCAAACGAGGTTTCGTTGGCAATTCGGATCGCTTCATCAATATTTTTTACGATCATGACCATGGCCACGGGCCCAAAGAGCTCCTCTTTGGAGATATCCATGCTGGAGGTTATGCCGGTTAAGATCGTTGGTTCATAGAAAAAGCCTGGACCTTTAACTCGTTTTCCGCCAGTTAGAACGGTGGCTCCTTGCTCAATGGCTCGATTCACTTGTTTCTCGATATCATCTCGCATGGCAGCTGTTGCCAGGGGACCGAGTGTGGTCGTTTCATCCAATGGATTTCCGATCCTCATGTTTTCAAACGCTTTTTTGAACGTTTCTAAAAATGCGTCAGCGATATCTTCCATCAGAATAAACCGTTTGGCGGCGATACAACTTTGACCGGCGTTTTGAAGACGGGCTGTGGCAGCAATATCACAACACGTTGTCAGATCCGCATCGGAGAAAACGATAAATGGATCGCTGCCGCCAAGTTCCAGCACTGTTTTTTTTATTTCCTGTCCGGCGACAGAAGCGACTTGTTGACCGGCATATTCACTGCCCGTGAGCGTTACGGCTTTCACGCGAGGATCGCGAATTATTTTTTCAACGCGTCCAGAACGTACTAGGAAATTTTGAAACACCCCAGTTGGAAAACCAGCTTCAATAAAAATGGCTTCGAGGGCGTTCGCGCACTGGGGAACATTGGAGGCATGCTTCAAAATACCGACGTTGCCAGCCATGACCGCAGGGGCGGCAAAACGCATCACCTGCCAGAATGGAAAGTTCCAAGGCATGACAGCCAGCACAATGCCGAGGGGTTGGTATTGGATGTAGCTCTTACTTGCATCGGTTTCGATCAATTCGTTTTTAAGAAACGCTTCGGCATTGTCGGCGTAATAGTCACACACCCAGGCACACTTTTCGATTTCTCCTTTGGCGCTTTTAAGCGGTTTGCCTACTTCTTGGGACAAAAGCGTTCCAAGTTCTACGCTCTTGTTCCGTAAACGTTCTGCCAGGCGCTTCATGGGTACACGCCGTTCTTCCCACGAGGTTAAGCGCCACGCACGAAAGGCTCGCTCTGCGGAAGCGAGCTTTTGCTCGATTTCATCATCCGTCAGCTCCGGAAAGGTGGCGAGGATTTCTTCAGTTGCGGGGTTTTGAGAGGTGAACATATGAGTTAGCGATAATAGAGTGATTTTATTCGTCGTCCTGAACGAAGCGGAGCGCAGTTGAAGGATCTATAATGAAAATTTTCTTAATAGGTCCCTCGACGTCATTCCATTTTGCTCGGGACGACAGAAGAGAGTGCTGGATTTTGAAATATTCTAAATGTTATCCGTCATTCTTGGCAGCTCCTCGGTAAATACGCGGCGGTTTTCGGAGTAGTCGATGGGGATGTCAACGACATGAACACCCGGCATTGAAAGGCAGTTTTGTAAGAGTGCGGCAAAATCTTCTGAGCGCTCAAGTCGGTATCCATGCGCCCCATAGCTTTTTGCATAGGCGACAAAGTCCGGGTTTTGATACTCCAGTCCGAAGGTCGGGAACTTCATGGAATCCTGTTTCCAGCGAATCATGCCATATCCAGAATCGTTTAAGATGAGCACAACCAGATTTAGCTTGAGTCGCACCGCTGTTTCGAGTTCTTGCGAGTTCATCATGAAGCCACCGTCACCACAAACGGCAACCACCGGGCGTTCTGGAAAGAGCATCTTGCTCGCCATGGCCGATGGCAACCCAGCGCCCATAGTTGCCAGCGCATTATCAAGCAGTAATGTATTTGGTTGCCGTGTTTCGTAGTTGCGCGCAAACCATAATTTATACATGCCATTATCAAGGGCCACGATGCCGTCATCCGGCAAGACGTTTCGGACCTCAGCCACAATACGTTGAGGAATAATAGGGGAGCGTGTGTCCTCGGTATGTTGTGTGAGGTGTTCAAGGAGTTTTGTTCGAACCTCCATAAATGGACTGAAATCCCAGTGGGGTTGCGGTTCGAGCGCTTGGTTGATTTGCCAGATTGCATTGGCGATATCCCCAACGACTTCGAGTTGAGGAAAATAAACATCATCAACTTTCGCAGAATAAAAATTGATATGGATAACCTTGGCGCCATCGCGTTGCATGATGAACGGGGGTTTCTCGATCACGTCATGACCCACATTTAGGATGAGATCAGCTCGACGTAAGGCCGCATGGACAAAGTCATGATCGGTGAGAGCAGCAGTTCCAAGAAACAGGGGATGACGTTCATCTACCACGCCTTTGCCCATTTGCGTTTCAAAGAAGGGGATGCCGGTTTTAGTGATGAACTCGCTAAGCATCTTTGAGGTCAGCTTGCGGTTGGCGCCCGCGCCGATCAGGATCAGTGGATGTTTGGCCTGCTGTAATAATTCGACAGCCTGAGCGATGGCTTTTCCTTCGGCGATTGGTCGACGGACAGCTGTACGTGGAAAAAGATCAGCATCCGTTTCCTCTCGAGCGATATCCTCAGGAAGTTCAAGATGCACAGCACCTGGGCGCTCTTCTTCTGCGACTCGAAATGCTTCTCGAACCAACGAAGGGATGCTGCTGGCATTGATGATTTGTTTGGTAAATTTCGTTACTGGTTGCAAAATGCTCGACGTTTGTACGATTTGAAAATGCCCCTGCTTGCTTTTTTTGATCGGCTTTTGTCCAGTAATTAAAATCATTGGCATGCCACCGAGCTGGGCATAGGCTGCAGGTGTGATCAAGTTGGTGGCTCCAGGTCCAAGCGTTGAAAGGCAGACGCCCGCATGACCAGTAAGTCTGCCATATGTCGCTGCCATAAACCCGGCGGTTTGTTCGTGCCGCGTGATGATAAATTGAATGGATGAAGAGCGCAGTGACTCAAGAAAATCGAGGTTCTCTTCACCTGGGAGTCCAAAAATATATTTTACCCCTTCGTTTTCTAGAGCGCGGATAAAGAGATCAGAAGCTTTCATAGTGTGTAAAGCCTACCTCACGGCGTTTCTTATCGCAACTATTTTTGTCGTCCTGAGCGGAGGTGTCCGACGCCGTAGTCGAAGGATCTTCTCTGATCACGACAGAGTAGATCCTTCGACTGCGCTACCGCTCCGCTCAGGACGACGGAAGCTGCTTTTTGAAAACAAAGAACGCCACGACCCGGAAGGAGCGCGACGTCCCTTGCGGGGTCACGCGCTGGGTGTGGCGCTATGCGGGGGCTGCTTCGGGCAGGAGCTGGACATCGAGGTCTTCTTGATGCGACAGCCGCTGCGCTTCTTCCTCCGTCAGCGCGTAGATGGCATTGATGATCGAGGAGTAGGTACGCTCAGACGTTTCTGTCAACAAGGATCGTTTGAATTCGACACAGTGTCGGCGTTCGATGTTGCGTACCAGGTGGTCCGGGATCTTGAGGTTACCCTTTTGGGTTTCGGGCGAACGAGTGGCAGTTCCTGTCACGCTCCAGGTGAGCGCTGGATGATCTTTTTTGCTGTGACCCTCCTTATCCCAAACGTTTACACAGACGCCACTGATCAGCAGGTAGACCGACGTATTGAGGCTGCTCGGATTTCTGGCGACGACGATGGATGGGCGGCGGCAGTTGAGAAGTTCCTTGGATTCCATGTTGATTCCTCCTGCGGTGCTGCAGTGTAGATTCTGTCGAGATTCGCCAAGAACCATCAAAGCGTTCTCCAGACAAAGAGCATGAGAATGATGAAATTCTCAGGCCTTTTATCGGGAGAATGATGCATGAATGTCCGTGAGTATTTTAAAATGAACGAACCTAAACTAGCACGGATTCAGATAAGCTTCAAGCCACGCACGAGCTGTTGAGAAACAAAGAACGCCACGACCCGGAAGGAGCGCGACGTCCCTTGCGGGGTCACGCGCTGGGTGTGGCGCTAAGTGAGTGATCCAGTCTGTCGAACGAGCTGATCGTCGAAACGCGCTGCCTTGAGGAGCAGCTGTGCGGTTTCCGTGGGAATTTCGACGATAGTCCTGACATTTCCGGAGTATGTCGGTTTGAAGTTTTCAGCCTTCGGGTCTTCTACGAAGACGAGCCTGTGGCCCACCTTCATCCCCGCGGGGTCAGGCCAAACTTCACTCGTTCCACCGACCCACGCAAGGCTAATCGATGTATGCATAGGCTGGGGTCGACCGGTTTCATCCCAGACCATGAGGCACACGGGTCGTGTGCCTTCGTATTTGAGAGTCCCACCCTCTCTCGCGGTTTCGGGACCGACGAGATATCGCTTCGTGTTGGCAGTGAAGTAAACGGTGTATACCTGCATGACTGTACGCTCCAGTTGTTTGGCTGAGGTTGTCTTTGATACGTGCCTGAGCAAGCACGGACCTTCCCCGAACAAATATAGGGAAAATAAGATTTTTCACCATGTTTGTTCAGGGAATGGCTTTTAATACAAGGTCGATTCTTCAGAATTCTGAAGTGATAACAGTAACTGTTCTTTGCTCTATTGTCAAGTTAGATTGATGTTCTATGAGTGAAATTTTCGTTTGATGAATGGCTCTTGCATGGTACTGTTTTATTCGTATGGTCGCGTCTCTCCCTCCCGATTTTTACGACCCTCGTTCACGTCTCGAACGCTGGTGGATCAATCTCATGGTCTTCTTGCGTATCCGTACGGTGAAAGTGGTGTGCTGCGAATCGTTTCGGAAGGAAAAAGGGGCTTGTAAAGGATGCGCAACGCTATACAGTCGTGATTCAGATCGGTGGATGTATCGGATGATTGCGCGGCGCGCGAAGATACGAGCCCCAAAGATTGAGGTAAAATAATAGTATGCCATCAAAACGCAGGACCTGGCTCGATGTTTTGCTCACTGTCGTTTTCAGTATCTTTGTCTTGCTCGCCGCATTCTTTTCCTTTTTTCTGTGGCGCGAGATCAGTTATGGATTTTTGACGCATCTCGATCTGCTTTTTTGGGCAGTTTTTGCCACGTTGATTGCTATTACCCTGGGATCGTTTACAGCCGGACTTATCTTGATTGGTACAACTAAAGATGGGCTCGTTGATACAGCGCTTGATGTATTTGTGACCTCTTGGCTTGCGTTATTTACGCTCTTGCCAGCGTTTGGAACAGCGCTTGTTATCCAAAATCTCTTCCAAGGAATCGGAGAACATCGGGGTTTCTATGTGGTGTTGCTCGGAGTCTGTACGGCGTTTTTTGGAACGCTGCTATATAGAAAAATAGTTTTACGTACTCATCCAACACGCCCGCTGTCATCCCGAGCGAAGTCTGACGGAGTCGAGGGATCGCTTCGTTGAGCTAAGATCAACTTCGAAGGGATTCCTCCGCTCCTCGTCAGATTCGTCGGTCGGAATGACAAAGAGTAGAGACTTGATGTATGGGGGCTACGTAAGGTGACTTACTTATTCGGTCGCGGCGGCGCGGACAGCCTGTTCAATAGCCTGTCGAATTTCACCTCGTCCCGCGCCCGTGACCGTTGAATGGGGGATGAGCGTATAGCGTGGATAGGTGGCTTCGAGCAGATCCATGAGCTGGGTGAATTCAGATTTTGAAAGTTTATCGATTTTATTGACCACAATCACGACCGACATCTTGCTAGATTCAAGATAGGCCAGCATGTCGCGATCAAGATCGGTTGGGCCAAGGCGCGCATCGATCGCTAGGAG
>CAYRMN010000040.1:0-9356 GCA_964425575.1 uncultured Gammaproteobacteria bacterium
CCGGTGGTCGGATTTGAACCGACGACCTACGGTTTACAACACCGTTGCTCTAACCAGCTGAGCTAAACCGGCGTACAGTGCCGTGCAATTGTAGCGCTGATTTTGTAACTTGTCAAAATGGGGCTTACCTCTGGCTAATTTCATCAATCCTTTCCTTAAATGAGTCCATTTTTACACGATCCTCTGACAAAAGCCGAAGTCGATCATAACATCGTCGCGCATCGTCGCGCTGCCCAAGACGGATCACAATCTCAAGAAGGGTCTCAAGATATTTGGGCGATTTCTGCTCAAGCTCTACAGCCTGTCTTGCAAATGGCAGAGCCAATACCGGCTCGTTTCTGCTCAGAAAAAAATCAGCCAGCATCGCGTGCCGATGAGAAGATTTGGGCTGGAGGTTCAAGGCCTTTTGATACATTTCCTCGGCCTTTCCCATATCCCCCTCCACCTCCGCAATCTGGCCCAACCCTTCATAGCAGGTTGCGTCCGCCTTTTTCATTTTCATTAAAAATGCATAGGTCTCTTTCGCCTGGGTATACAATTTTTGTTTGACGTAAATCGTTGCTAACCCTTTATATGCCTCAAGATTACGATCATCAATGGTAAGAATTTCCAAAAAACGACGTTCAGCATCCGCCCATTTCAAATCCCGTGCCAACGAACGCGCTTCATCAAGCAATGTTCGTATACGGTCTTTACTGGAAGGTGCCATGAGAGCAAACGGTGCCTTGGCCTGCTTATAAAAACGATCGATTTGAATTAATTTTAAATAGGATGCATGAAAGGCCTTCTTTCCCAAAAGAACTCCATGCTGCACGATAGCTTTTGCAGGAGCGATCTTCGCGAGACTCAGCCGATCAAAGCGCTGTCGAATGAGCTGTTCGCGCTTTTGACGAACTTGTTCCTCTTTAATGGAATCTGGATCTAATAATCTGATCTCCTTCCAATGACGCCCTATGACAACCGTACACACAGCGGCAGATAATCCGGCAATACTCAGTGTAATCAAATAAAACATACTCATTATGTCGGAGCAGCTGCCCGACATAAAAGCCCAAAACTTCGCGGGTCTAATGACGCACCTCCAACCAATACGCCATCAACGCCCGTCGTCGTCATATACTCTCCAATGTTGCGTGGATCTACTGAGCCTCCATAAATAACCCGCATATCCTCAGATGAACTCCCAAATTTCTTCTTAAGAATGCTAATGATCATTTCGTGAATCTCTTTTGTCTCTTGAGGTGGACATGATTTTCCTGCACCAATTGCCCATAACGGCTCATAGGCAATGACAATTGGAGTTTTTGCATCTTTACGGACACCAACAAGAGCGGCTTGAACCTGTGCTTTTATAATCTTTTCTGTTTCTCCTTTTTTACGCTGTGCGTCTGTTTCTCCAACGCAAATGACGGGTACAACGCCAGCTTTCTGTAAGGCCAGTGCCTTCTTCGCAATCATCTCATCCGTTTCACCAAGATGAATTCGTCGCTCACTATGACCGACGATACAATAGGCTGCCCCAAACTCCGCTAGCATCGATGGAGCAATCTCTCCTGTAAAGGCACCTTCTTCTTGCCAAAAAGAATTCTGAGCAGCAAGAGCTGGAATCGAAGCTCGTCCTAACGATGCTCGTACCGCTGCAAGTGATACAAAAGGAACCGCAACGGCAACATCAATGTCTTTTGGCAAACGCTCTCGACGAAATGCCCGAATCCAAGCACCGGCCTTCACTGGACCGTAGTGCATTTTCCAATTCGCGATAATCAATTTTTTCATACATGGTTTGTCCATTTCAGCATTGCCTGGCAGTCAGCTTTTTTTGTAAACGGTCCGATCACTGCAGAAGCCATGCGATCAGGCTGAAAGATTCGCTGAGCAACCAGTCGGATGTGCTCCGCTCGGACCTTGTCTAATTTCTTCATTTTTTCTTCCATCGTCTCAAGCTTTCCTTGAAAAACCCATTGACGACCATACCAATCCGCCTGCGTGGCAGAATCTTCAAACGCGAGGGTACAGCGTCCACGAATATGGTCTTTCGCCCGTCGCAACTCTTCTGACGACACCAGTGTACGTGAAATATGTTGTATTTCTTTAAAAATGGCTGCTGTGGCTTCAGACATGCGCTTCTTATCAAGTCCTGCCCGAATTGAAAAGACCCCCACATCTTGCATCGGATCGTGATCAGCACCAATTGAGTAACACAATCCAAGCCGCTCACGAATTTGAATAAACAAACGTGACGACATACTTCCACCCAAAATCGTGGCTAAGAGGGTTGCGGCCGGCAAATCCTTATCATCCAATGATACTCCGTAGAAAGACAGACCAAGTTGGACCTGTTCTGTTTTTTTATTTTGAAACGCCAATGCATCATGTAAGTGAGCCGGGGGCTGAAAAGAAACAAAATCTCTGTCATTTCGGTCTTTACGAGAGCGTACCGCTCCAAATGTGCGATTTAAAAGAGGCAAAACATCAGGAATAATTTTGCCAGCCACCACAACCGTCATCCGTTCCGGAATATAATACGCATCACGATACTGGATGATCTGCTCTCGGGTAACGGAACGAATTATGTCACGTGGTCCAGCGATATTCCATCCCAACGTTGAGTTCGGAAAAAAGACTTCATCAAGAATATCTCCCAAATGACGACGGGGGTTATCTTCGTACATGTTGATTTCTTCCAAAATCACCCCACGTTCTCGGTCAATTTCAGCGGGATCGTAAACGGAATGAAACAGCATGTCATGCAGCATATCAACAGCAAGCGGCGTTTGATCTGCATCCATTTTTATGTAATAGGCTGTCAGGTCCTTACCTGTAAATGCATTGTACTCGGCACCATATCGATCAAGTGTGCGAGACAGAATTTCAGTGCTTGGTCGTTTCTTCGTGCCCTTGAACATGAGATGTTCAATAAAATGAGACACACCGTTAATCTCGCGCGTCTCATATCGACAACCAACTTTCACCATGACAAATAGCGTCATCGAAACTGAGCCTTTCTGCGGAATCAGAATGGCCTTCATGCCGTTATTCAGTGTGTGGGGTTTTGGTTTCATCATGGACGTAAAAGATGTTCAGATACCCAAGCCGGAACATCGGCTATTGCCATGCGCTCTTGCGTCATCGCATCTCGATCACGAACCGTAACCTTCTGATCCTGTATGGACTCTGGGTCAATGGTGAAGCACCACGGTGTTCCGATTTCATCCTGACGGCGATACCGCTTGCCAATGGAACCAGATTCATCATATTCAACGACGATTCCACAAGCACGAATCGCAGAAACGAGATTCTTGGCGAGTCCGACGAGTTCTTCTTTTTTCTGCAATGGAAATATTGCCGCTTTCACTGGGGCGAGGCGCGGTGGAAGACGAAGCACCATGCGCGGCTCTTTATCCTCCCCTTCTGCTGTCGTAGCTTCGTCAATATCAAGGTGTTCGGATAGCACCGCGAGAACGCTGCGCGTCAAACCCCACGTCGGCTCAATCACGTACGGAATAAATCGTTCTCCACCCTCCTGATCGAACCAACGAAGGTCTTCTCCAGAGGATTCTTGCTGACGAGAAAGGTCCCAATCGGTTCTATTCGCCAACCCTCCAAGCTCTTTTAAGCCAAACGGAAATTGATATTCAGGATCGATGGAACGCTTGGAATAAAATGCGCGATCGGCTTCATCGATTTCGTGATAGACAACATGGCTCGGATTAAGCTTCAGAATATCTGTACACCACTTTTTGTATTCCTCAAGCCACATCTCATATGCGCGTGGCGCATCTTCCGGTCGAACAAAATACTCAATCTCCATTTGTTCGAATTCACGTGTTCGAAAAATAAAATTTCCCGGCGTAATTTCGTTGCGAAAGGCCTTGCCTACCTGTGCAATACCAAAGGGTAATTTCTTTCGCATGGTGTCGCGAACATTCTTCCACGCCGTAAACATGCCTGCCGCTGTTTCAGGACGAAGATATGCTGTTGCTGATGAGTCCTCAGTGACGCCGACCGAGGTCTTCAGCATCTGACTAAACATTTTGACATCTGTAAACTCTCCACCGCAATCAGGACACTTGATTTCATGAATGCCAATTGGACGCTCTTTATCGTATCCTGGCTCTGCTTGCTTCGCCTCTAATAAGTGATCCGCACGAAACCGGTGATGACAGCGCTTACACTCTACGAGTGGATCAGAAAAATTCTGAATATGCCCTGAGGCCTCCCACACTTTGGGATGCTGGATCACAGGTGTTTCAATACCAACAATATCTTCTCGGCCATGCACAAATCGCTTCCACCACGCATCACGAATATTATTCTTCAATTCAACGCCATATGGACCGTAATCCCAGGCATTGGCAAATCCGCCGTAGATCTCCGAATCTGGATACACAAACCCACGTCGCTTACACAGCGACACCAGAGCATCCATTTTTTGTTCCGGAGAAATAGGCATACGCTCTTCAATCTATTACACCAATTAGATGGTCATTATTTCCTGCTCCTTTTCTTCTGCCGCATGTTCAATCTTGGCGTTGTAGTCACCAACTAATTTTTCGAGCTGTTCCTGAAAACGAAATTTCTCGTCTTCTGAAATCGTCTTGGCTTTTTCCTCTGCGCCAATCTCTTCTCGTACATTTTCACGAACGTTACGGATTCCAATACGCGCCTGTTCGGCTTTCTGATGAACGAGTTTTACAACATTTTTTCGATTTTCTTCCGTCATAGGGGGCATAATCAGGCGGATAACTGTTCCCGCGATATTCGGATTTAATCCGAGACCAGACGCCTGAATCGCCTTTTCAATATCTTTGACGACGTTTTTATCCCATGGTTCAATCTGAATCGTTTTCGCATCTGGAATGGAGATCGAAGCCACGCCTTTTAGCTCCATCATAGATCCATAGGCCTCCACTTGAAGACCTTCAACCATCGAAGCCTGAGCCCGTCCTGAGCGAAGATTGTGAAGTTCTTTGCTCAAATGATCGAACACATTTTCAAACTCTTGTTTTGCGGTATCAATAAAAGTAGCCATACGTTTCGTACAGCCAATTTTGCCATTTTTCAGCCTTTCCGTCAAACGACGAACGCATTGCAGCGTTCGTCGTCCTGAGCGGAGCGTAGCGAAGTCGAAGAACCCATAAAGAAAAATATCTTTATAGGTCCCTCGACGTCACTCTGTTTTGCTCGGGATGACAATGTTTTATTTTGCGGCTGGTATCGTTCCCAAATACACAACATCCCCACTCTTTGGATCAATCAATAATTTTGAACCAACTTGCGTCGTAGGTGGCTTCTTTGCCGCCCAAGTCGCGCCCCCATCCACAGAAGAAACTAACGTATTTGGACCGGTGTAGATGAGGTGAGACGAATTATTTGGATCAATTGCCAAGGCATTAATGGTGGAGGTATTAGGAGGAGTAACAAGATTCAAAGCCTTCCACGTTGCGCCCTGATCATCTGAACGGATGATGCCGTATTTGGAAACAATATAGAGAATATTCGAATTTTTCGGATCCAGCACCACTTGCGTCGCACGGCGAGCTTCAGCGAACTCTTCACTAAACTGTTTCTTAATCTGTATCCAGGTAGAGCCGCTGTTATCAGACTTCCACAACCCCTCTCCAAACGTCGCCACAAACACATTACGTGAATCACGAGGATCAAGAACAATGGATGTGATACGGGTACCGTCGATACGCTTCAAGGCTTCAAACGACGAGGCGCTATTGGTTGATTTCAAAATGTCACCATCATTCGTTCCAGCGTATAAAACCGTTGGATTAAACCAATCAACAACGAGTTTAGACAACGTTTTATCGGTCCGAGGATAAAAATAAATACGACTCCAATCGCGGCCACAGGTTTCTGTCTTAAAAATTTCATTGGCGCGGGTGGCGTATACCGTGCACTTGTTTTTTGGATCAACAGCAATCGCGTTAATACGACCGGTGCTTAACCCCCTTGAAACCTGCCATGAATCTCCGGCATCTAATGAATACACAAGGCCATTTTCGGCTGTGGCCAAATAAATCGTATTATTATCCTGCGGGTCCATGACCATATCAACAACAGAAAGTTTTGCCGCATCTGCCGTTACTTTTGCGCCATTAACCAAAGCACGTTTATTGATCCATGTCTTACCACCATCAATAGTTTTCCACATGCCTCCATCCGGACCTTTCGTAGTTGAAGCTGTCCCACAGCCTGCACCAAGCAAAACCAGTCCCAACAAGGGAGCAACGACACGAACAAGGGAACGTGATGAGAGCATAAATGTAGAGTTTGTCATTCCGACCGAGGAGTCTGCGACGAGCGGAGGAATCGCTTCGTAAGGAATACAATCGAAGGGATCCCTCGGCTTCGTCAAACTCCGCTCGGGATGACAAATAAAAAATCTTTACCTTAATTTAATACATTCGTAGTCTATCAAAATTGGAAGATTGCTGGAATAGACGAATGAATGGGAGCTGGAAACAAATTATTCAACGGTTCAGTTCCAGCCAGGCGTAACGCGACCGCTTCGAGCGCAAGACGCGGGGACAATGCTCCACCTACCAAACGCCGAGCGCTGATAATCCCCTGCCCCACAACAAGAGCGAGAGCTGGATTATCCTGAAGCGCAAAACGAGTAGCATCTGTCCAGTCTTCAAGGACAGCATTCCACGCATCTGCCGCACTGTCCGACGAATCACACGCCTTGGCCATCTCCTCGATAATCATAAGCCGCTCACCAACTGACGACGCATGGATAAATCGCTCAGCCTGTTTTTTGTGTGAGGTAGATCGATCATCTGTTTGATGGAGCAGGGCTAATCCTGGACGGCCTCTGCTTTCATCCGCTCGACGGGAGGCTTCGTCATCAGCAATTCCACGAGCTCGTAAGCCATCGATAAGATCTTTGCGAGGCACGAGATTGAAAGGCACTTTCACCATGCGGCTTTGTACCGTAGCCGGCAAACGAGACAAATCTTCTGTAATCGCTACAAACACCGCTGCAGCCGGAGGCTCTTCTAACACTTTTAAAAGTGCATTCATCCCCTCCTCATTCAACCGATCAAGACGCGGAATAAAGCACACCATCCGCTCTGCTACCATTGGTCGTTCCAGCAATCGAGAACGCGCCTTACGCACTGCCTCAACAGACACCATGGACTTTCCTTCTTCGGCTTCAAGGATGATGAAGTCAGGATGGGAGGAGAGGGTGTGCAGAGGGCCGTGCGTCGTGTGTAACCCTGTGTCATTGCCGCGTAGGCGCGAACCTTGCTCCTTCTGATCGGCTAAGATTCCCGTTTTCACGGGAATGACAGATAACAAAGCACCCACAAACCGCTCCGCGATCGTTCGTTTGCCTACATGAGCCGGTCCATAAAAAACATACCCGGACGCTGGTTTTTGTAGCCAAAGTTCTAGCAGATGCAAGACAGCTGCATGTCCAATGATGTCCGAGGATAAGGAAGAGGGCATGAAATTAGCTGATGGCAAACGGCTCAAGTGCCAGAATACGTGTGGCCGCCGCATGGTCGAGCACTTTGCGCTCGACAAGCGCATCAACCAATGCTGCTAATTTACGATCTTCTTTGCGGACGAGAACGACAAGGTCCCCGCGCAAATCAGTCACTTTTTCATCAAGATAGTCTTTGGTAACCATGCCAGACTGAACTGTTTCCATGTCAGTCTTTAGTTTTGAAACGTCTGTCTTTAGACCTGCAACATCCGTCTTTAAAACTGCAACATCTGTCTTTAGACCTGCGACGTCAGTTTTTAGAATAGAAACATCATTTTTCAATTCTGAAACATCATGTTCAAGATGCTCTAGTCGCTGATCAACACGGTCAAATCGTTTATCGACTTGATCAAATCGCTGGTCAACATTCGTAGACAAAACGCTGATCATCTCTGTCAGATCTTGCAGTGCATCAAATACATGTTCGGTTGTATGTTCGTGAGGCATATATATCTACAGCTACCATGACAAAACACATGACGCAACTGTTGAAAGAATAGCATGAAAAACTCTTTATATTAAAACAGCGCCCGGGGTTCAGGATGAACCACCGGGCGCACGCTCATGACGACGAGCGGAGTCGGGTCCGTGAGGACCGGGGAAGGGGGTCAGTCGGCCTGACAGTTGGAGGAGGTCGGCAGCCAGCCCTGGACGAGGTAGGCACCCGGCCAGCTGGCGGAGATCATCTCCTTGCCGTCGCCGTTGGGCGGCTGCTGATCCCACGGCGCGGCGGCCTCGAGCATGGCCGTCCCGTTCGTGTAGTCGAGGACCTTCACGCCGTTCTTGAACGTCGTGATGTTGTAGGTGACGCCCTGGGCCTGCGCGCTGACCGGGGCGCACGGGAACCACTCGTCGTAGGGCTGCTGGCCCTGCGGCGCATGGAAGTGGGGCTGCCAGCGCGGCGAGTTGGCGATCGGCATGAACGAGTGGAAGCACGCGTTGTTGCCGAGCACCTGGGCGGACATCCTCCAAGCCTTGACTGCCTGGGGGTCCGGGAGACCGGTTCCCTTCGCAACCGGGCCGCTCTCGAGGTTGATCGAGGTCGCCTGGGGGCTGGTCGCGCAGAACTTCCAGTCGTCCAGGACGACGTTGGGGTTCTGGACGCACTTGATGATCGCGCCCTGAGCAGGGCACTGGTAGACCTCACCGTTCGGCAAGGCATCGCAGAAGACAAAGGCCTTGTCGTCCGGGCAGATGACCTGGGTCACATTGCCGCACGCGCCGCAGTCCTGCGCACAGCTCTGACAGGTCTCGCCGGGCTGGCACTGGCCGTTGCCGCAGACCGGCGGCGCGGAGCAGTCGTGCGGACACGAAGCGAAGGTCTCGCTCGCGTCGCAGACGTTGTTGCCGCACCCGATGGCGCAGTCGGCGGGGCAGGACGCGAAGGTCTCGCTCGCGTCGCAGACGTTGTTGCCGCACCCGATGGCGCAATCCTGCGGGCAGGAGAGGTGGTTCTCGTTGGCCGCGCAGGTGCCGTTGCCGCAGTGACAGTCGGCCGGGCAGCTCTGGATGGTCTCGCCCTGGCCGGCCTCGCAGAAACCATCGTTGTCGCAGATGGCGGGGTTGGCGCAGTCGTGCGGACACGAAGCGAAGGTCTCGCTCGCGTCGCAGACGTTGTTGCCGCACCCGATGGCGCAGTCGGCGGGGCAGGACGCGTTGGTCTCGTTGACCGCGCAGACCGCGTCACCGCACCCGAGGGCGCAGTCTTGCGGGCAGGAGAAGTGGTTCTCGTTGGCCGCGCAGGTGCCGTTGCCGCAGCTGGGTGCCGCGCAGTCCTGGGGACAGGTCTGGGCCTCATTGGCCTCGCAGACGTTGTTGCCGCAGACCGCCGGACAGACGCCGCAGTCGGCCG
>CAYRMN010000041.1:0-9070 GCA_964425575.1 uncultured Gammaproteobacteria bacterium
TGAGACTCCGTCAAACTCCGCTCAGGACGACAGTGGCGACTATTCGTTTCCATTGTTACACTCATTCTGCTATGATTTTGGCCATATGGAAACATCCACAACCCCTTCTTCCTCCGAGGCAAAAATCATGCCCGGCGCAGGCGAATTGATCAAAGATAGCTGGCATTTTTTTACGTCTTCCTGGAATGACCTGCTGACAACATCGCGTCTGTTTATCGGTGTTGGCGCTCTTTACTTTCTTGGCGGGCTTCTCGTGCAGTTGAATATCCCTCTTGCTGGACCTTTGAATGGTCTTATCGCGTTGGCGGGTATGATTTTGACCTTCTGGATCACAATCCGCGTTTGGTTTTCCGTGATCCGTCTTGAGCGCGATCCAAAGGCAACGCACGATGAAGCGGAATCGACAAAGGCATGGTCATTATTTTTTCCAATGCTTTGGGTCAGTATTCTAACCACGCTCGTTGTATTGGGTACGACATTGCTCTTCATCATTCCTGGAATTTACTTCTCTGTTGCATTAATGTTTAGCACCATTGCCTTGGTAGATCAGAACATTCGAGGAACGCAGGCGTTAGCAACATCTCGCGCGCTTATCAAGGGACGTTGGTGGGGCACATTTGGTCGAATGCTTGCCGGAAATATTGTATTTACGCTTCCGATTGGAATACTCTTTGGAATTGTGTTTGGAATTCTCGGAAGAATCTCTAACGCAGAAGGATCATCCATTCCGCTCTGGACAAGTAGTTTGCAATTCGTACAAACACTCTTCATGGCGGCTCTTATCCCACTTCTGTCTGGATTTCAACTAAAGGTTTACCGTGCACTTCAAAAAACTCGATAATCTTCACGTGCACACCTTCTAAAAGCGGGAAAATGCCCGCTTTTAGCGTTGCGCTTGATCTCAACCGCCTAACCGCTTACCATACAGTCATTATGCGCATGATTCCGATTATTGGACTCGAAGTCCATGTCCAGCTCAAAACAGCCAGTAAAATGTTTTGCAGCTGCCAGAACGTAGGAGACGACGCGGCACCGAATACGGCTGTTTGCCCAGTATGTACCAGCCAACCTGGAGCTCTACCGACCCTGAATGCAAAAGCGATTGAATTAGGTGTACGGACCGGCTTAGCGTTGAACTGCACCATTCCTGATCAATCTGCCTTTGACCGCAAAAACTACTTCTACCCTGACCTCCCCAAAGGCTATCAAATTTCTCAGTTTCGCCTCCCCATTGCCATCAATGGGCATCTTGTTCTTGATGTTCCAGGAGGCCAATCTCCACGCGATCGAATTCGTATCGGGATCACGCGCGCCCACTTGGAAGAAGATGCTGCCAAAAATTTCCATACCGGCGAGGGTACAAGCGTTGATTTCAATCGTGCCGGCACACCCCTGCTTGAAATAGTAAGCGAGCCTGACCTACGTACGCCACAGGAGGCCAAAGTCTATCTTCAGGAATTACGCGGCATTCTACGTGCTATCGGCGCTTCAGATGCCGATATGGAGAAAGGACAGATGCGTTGCGATGCCAACATCTCATTGCTAGAGATCAATGATGACAATACGCCAACCCAATCGTTTCTCAACCCAAAAATTGAAGTCAAAAACATTAACTCCTTCAAAGCTGTAGAACGAGCTCTGACCTACGAGATTGAACGCCAACAAAAGCTCTATGATGCGGGTAGTGCTCCAGTCGGTTCAACGCGCGGTTGGGATGAAAACAAAGGCATCACGTTTGAACAGCGCCTCAAAGAGACGAGCGCCGATTATCGCTATTTTCCCGAACCAGACTTGCCACCTCAGGATCTCGTACCTCTCCGCGAACAATTAATGACTCGACGAATTGAATTACCAACTGATATGCGTATGCGCCTTGAAGAAGAATGGGGTTTTAGTAAAGCCGACGCCGTATTCCTGGTAGCAAATGAGGGCTGGATGACCTACGCCGATCGAGTGATGGGAGAACTGGGTTCCTGGATGGAAGCGTCGGATTCGACACAAGCGAGTGGAGGCGAACTTCTATCAGAGCATCGCAAAAAAATTGCCAAACTAGCAGGTGGCTGGCTCACCTCGAAACTGGCTGGATTACTAGCTGAACGTAATCAACCCATAAAAGATATTAAAATAAGCCCAGAAGATTTTGCAGAATTTCTACACTTGATTTTTAAGGGTGATATCAATAGCTCAAATGCACAGCGACTGCTGACGCTCATGGTTGAAAGTGGAACGGATCCATCTCACCTCATGGAAGAACACGATCTGGGTCAAAATCTTGATAACGCCACGCTCCGCGAAACGATCCAACGGCTTATCCAAGAGAACCCAGCTCAAGTTGCTGATATCAAGGCAGGTAAAATTGCTCTTATCAAGTGGTTCGTGGGCGGTGTAATGAAGGCAACGGAAGGAAAAGCCAATCCGGCTGAAGCAGAAGAGATGATTAAGAAAGAAATTGGAATCGCATAAGCTGATCGACAAGTTTCGTCGTCATGAGCGAGTCTGCGAGTCGAAGAATCTTCTCATTAGAGTAGATCCTTCGACTGCGGCGTCTGACGCCTTCGCTCAGGACGACGAAAAATGCTCTTTTCCTAACCATGCAGCAACCGCGCTGATCCCCTCTTCTTCAGTCGTCACCCAATGAATCCGCTTGTCTTTTTTGAACCACGTTTCCTGACGTTTGGCGTATTGATGAACGGCATGTTTGCAGTCTTGGATAGCGCTCTCTAACGTTTTGCGACCTTGAAGATGGGCCGCGAAGTCTCGATATCCGATGGCCGTCATTGCTGGTGCATCGGGAGAGATACCTTTTGAGAGCAGGGCTTGCACTTCTTCTACCCAGCCCCGTTTGACCATACTATCAATCTCCTGATCGATGCGATCATAGAGCTCAGCGCGTGATTGCTGAATACCAATCTGAAAAGCCTCAACCAGGGGCTTTCCAAACTGTTTTTGAGCCGTAAATGGCTTGCCGGTGAAGGTTATGATTTCTAAGGCTCGAATAACCCGACGTCGATTCTTGAGATCTACCTCGTCCAAAGCAGCTGGATCAAGCGTACCCAACAAATGAACTAGTTCCTCCATTTTTTTCTCTTCAAACGCACTTCGTAGTTCCGGATGAGGCTCTACCTTGGGAAAGGATGGATTGTCTACCAAAGCCTTGATATATAAACCTGTTCCTCCCACCACTATTGGCAGGTGGAAACGACCAACGATGGATCGAATGGCGGTCATAGCCTTACGCCGCCACTCTGCAACCGTCATCGTCGTACGTGGCTCAAGTACATCCATGAGATGATGGGAAGTGCCGCGAACGACATATGCTCGATAGCCATCGAGGCGTTTCCATGCCCCTTCTGGTTTCCCTGTTCCAATGGTGAACTGCTTATAGCACTGACGCGCATCAGCGTTCACAACCTCGCCGTTCAACATCTCTGCAAGTCGAAGGCTTAACGCTGTTTTGCCCGATGAAGTTGGTCCAACGACGCAAATGATACGCGGAAGAGATTTTTGTATATGTTTCATATGTAGGGGCGTGATTCATCGCGCCCTCCAATCGACCGACATATCGTACCGAACCCACCTGACCTGAGGGCGCACAAGCCGTGCGCCCCTACACGGCCTCCCCCATCAACTGCCATTCCATCGCCTGGGTAATTTTGACCGGAATGATTTTTCCGATCATTGAATCATCGCCTTTAAAACGACATAACTTCATTTCATGCGTGTTGCCAGAGGCGAGCCCATTTTCAACTTTTTCAACCAACACCCGAACCTCACGGCCAACATAAGCCTGGTTCTTTCGCTTGGTCGTCTCTTCCATAACTTCTTGCAGAACATCCCAGCGCCGTCGTTTTTCCTCTTTTGAAACATCATCCGTAAATAGCTTTACTCCCAATGTTCCAGAACGAGGGCTGTACTGAGCGGTATAAGAAATATCAAAATCGCAGTCTGCATAGAGCGAAACCGTTTCCTCGAACTGTGCCTGTGTCTCACCTGGGAAACCAACGATAATGTCTGTCCCCAATGCAATACCTGGCCTCTTCTCTTTAATGTTTCCAATCACCTCCAAAAATTTCTCTCGTGTGTATTTGCGATTCATGCGAAACAAGACTTCATTTGATCCAGCTTGGACGGGCAAATGAAGAAAATTGACCTGTTTGGGGAGATTCAAGGCATCAATCACTTCTTCGGTCATTGAATTTGGATGAGGTGCAGTCCAATGAATGCGCTCTAACCCCGCAATCTGATTTACTTCCCAGAGTAGTGCCGCAAAATGATCATGATATGGATTGGCATTTGAAAATGACTCTGGATCAGATGCGCGGAATGAATTGACCGTTTGGCCGAGGAGGGTTACCTCAATCACTCCGTGCGCCGCCAAATCACGAATCTCATCTAAAATGTCTTTCACCGGCCGATTTCGCTCCAGACCTCGAGCGTACGGCACCACACAATAGGTACAGAATTTATTACATCCTGTTTGAATGGTCACGAATGCTTGGACAGACGGTAAACGAACAGGACGAATCTTTAAATAATCTTCCAATAGATCAGCACTGTTGACTAGATCTGGTCGGAGCTCCGCAATCCAGCGCGGTAATTTAACCATCTCCGGTGTTGGGAAATAAAGATCAACAGGCTTAAGCCGGGCCCGGAATTCCCCCTTTTTATCCCGCCCAGCCATGCAGCCTGTCACGGCGATAATCACCTCCGGTCGCTTTTCTTTTAACGCAATAAAATCTTTCATCTTTCCAAAAATCCGGTCCTCAGCCGTTTGTCGAACAGAACAGGTATTCAATAAAATGACGTCTGCCTCACCCTCATTTTCCGTGGATACAAATCCCAAGCCAGACAGCAGCCCTGCGATGCGTTCTGAATCGTTCTTATTCATCTGACATCCATAGGTGATCAAATGAAATTTTGGAGATTGTACCGCTTCTGACATGGGCAAAAACTATCACAATTGAACCAAAGAATCAATCATTCTTCCCAAAAAATGGGGAATGGTCGTCACTTCCTTTTTTGAAAAAAATATCGAAAAATTCGGAAGATGATCAATGCCAATGCGCTAAAAGTCATGATCAACCAGAGACGATTTTTTGGAGCTGAGATGATCTTTTTATATCGCCCTGAACGAATGACGGCACTGGTTTTTTTAGACCTATTCAAAGAATCAGCTCGAAGCTGAACTGATTGACCTTCATCTATTTTTTCTTTGACCTTTCGCCCTTCCTGTCGAGGCGTTATTGAAAAGGTGGGTAAACTACTCGGTGCATGTCCAACCGTCTTTGTCCGCTCTGTTTGAACGTGAAAAATTGCAAACCGAGACACATGATTCACGTGGAACTGAACTCGTTTCTCAGAAAAAACAGCGTCTGGAATCAATACCCATTGACCGTTCACTTCATTCAACCAATACACCCCTACGTCTTGCTTGTCACGAAATCGTTCCGGTACCGGTAATGTAATCGCGATAGGAGATGACAATGCATGGACAACATTCCCCTGCTCGTCATTCACAATAATGCTGTAGATCACATCACCAGCATCAACACCATTCTTCGGAAGCAGTTGCTCATCCACGGTTGAAATGGGTATACGCACAGCCGAAACAACAGACGTGACCCCTGAAGCCAGGGGTGGGATCTCGATCACGATCGATCCCATTGATGTATCCTGTCTCAGAATACCTGACTGACTTGGCAACACAGTTAGTGGTTCATTTAAAGCCTCAATATGCGGTGGAGCTACTTCTTCAACAGCCTGATTCGTTCCATGATCCCCTACTACATCTGACGCTGCAGCCATCGGCACAATTGATGCCGCTCCTCCTCCAAAATTATCTCTTGAAGGTGTAATGACTTGTCGCCAATCTGTTTGAACGTCGCAAAACGCAGGACAATCGAAGGTGATTGTACCAACTAGCGCGCCTGTTGCCGTACCTGAAAATTTTCCCGTATTCGGATTGATAGAAACGCCATCAAAATCAATCCATCCTACATTCTGCCCCCAGGCAAAACCAGAAAGATCCCCCGCTCCATCATTTGATACGCCTCCAAAAAGAGGCTGAAATTTTATCCAGCCTGAATTTGTTGACCACGCATAGCCAGATAGTTTCCCACTCTCAACAACCACATTCTCAAAATTGAGATACCCGTCATTATTGCTCCACGCAAACGAATGATCCTGCAAAACGGTGCCCGCAAACACCTGCGGACAAAACCAAAATGACAAGGCAGTCAAAGAAAAAAGCGCTGTTGTCCGCCACCTCATACCAATTATTTACCCGAGATAACAAGTATATCTGCATTTGGCTTCACTTCTCCATCTGGCATAGAAGCTACCTGGCCCTTCAGGATTGTCGCAATCTCTTGTACATCCTGCGCATGAGCTCCGGTCAAATCAACAATAATCGTTTTTTTGTAATCTTTTTTTGCCGCTTTTGTCAGGGACACCGTTTGGCACGTTGAACACGTTGCCTGAATCAATTTTTCTGCCTCTGCCGAAAGACCAACGCTTGCCGTCCCGTTGTAATACGCAATGCGCAATGGAGAGCGCACGGACTTGCTTGATGCAGTAGATGATACAGGCGCTTCAGGCTGATTGATCGTCAGCGGTGCAACATTAATAATTTTATTGATGGACGGTCTATACAAAATTGCCTTCATGGATGTGGCATATGCAAACAATAGATCTCCATTTTCAGCTGCTTGAAAAAAAATTTGGCTCTTTAATTTTTCTTTGTCTGAAATCGAAGCGATCGTTGGCGTCTCATTGAGAGGGAGGGCTATAAGCCGGCCAAGTTCAGCAAGCGCTTTCGAGGTCTCCTGAGTCACCTCACTATTTGGATGTATTTTTAACGCTTGATACTTCTTGTAAAAAAAGACTGTGCCACTTACGCCCGCTACTGCAGTCATCAGCAGCACAAACAGTACCAGTGACATTCCACTAAACGGTGTTTTGGCAGTATCCATATCTTGATGAAGATCATTTTTTTTAAACATACGATGTTTCACAAAAATAAATTATTGCGTTCCTTCTGAAGAAATAACTTGTGCAGGTGGCGCTTCTGAGGAAACCGCCTCTGTCGGAGCCTCAACTACAGGATCCACTACAGGCGTTGGTACAACTGGCTCAACAGCTTCTGACGGAGAAGAAGCGGCTACTCCCTCGGGCGTCGGCAATGGTGACTCAACAGCAGGATCCGTGGAAGTAGGTGCGGATGGATTCACTGGGTCAACGGGTGGAGAAGGGGGTGTTGGCTGGACCGCTGGAGGAACTTGACCTGACAATAGAGCGTCCAGCTGGCTCTTGTTCAAACACGTCTCATCCCCCACTTCGCCGATACAGAGCATTTTTTGATGCGTTTTATTGGCAAACATCTCATCAAAGTACCCACGAATAGCTGTTATCCGAGCAGTAATAAAATCCGAAATGAATACCACCTTATGTATTATTTTATTTTTAATAGTCTCTACTGGATTGCGTGCTAATTCAGACTGAATGGCTTCGACGGAAGCAGCAGTAAGCACATCCAATGCTTCGGGCTCAAAAACGGGCCCTCCTTGGGTAAAATTTTTAACAAATGCCAAAATCGTTCCTTCCCCATCATTCGTGTATCCTGAAAAAGCCTGTCCAATAATGTTACCAACACCGTTTGATTTCATCGCAACGCCTGGTATAGATGAGGGGGAAAGAAAATCGCCTGGCTCAATATCGCCGTTTTCTGTCACAACCTTTACGGGCACTCTTCCTGAAAGAGCAACCGGAAGAGCCTGTACACCCTCTTTTATAACACTTCCTATCAGCATTCCTGGTCTTGTAGAAACAATACCAATTGTACTCCGATCCATAGTTCCAGAACTCTTTCGCATGCCTGTCTTTAAACTAGAATCAAGTGAAACAACATCTCCAGGCTCTATGCTCGCATCGTTGGTAGTATATATTTCAGCCACGTCTGCTCCGGTATCAATAACAGTGGCTTCCATCATATAATATTCAACATCTGTATCGCCTGCATTCACACTCGTTTCAGCAGCACATAAAGAATATGTTTGCTGAGCTGCACCAGGATCTACAACAATTGTAGATATGCGTAGAGCTGCTCGGATAGCTGCGTTACTTGATGGAGAGGTAATGTCATAAGCTACACTCGCATTACCTACAACAGCGCCCGTACAATTCGCAGTTGTTTCAATCACGAGCGTGAGCGTTTGATCAGCATTATTACTACTTAACACATCAGCCTCAGCGGCAATATAAATGTCACCTGTAGATTGTGTTGGAGTAATGCTGATTGTCGCAAGCGTAACCTGAGCACCTCCATCAGGAATATTAATCAATGTTTCATTGGTCTTTTGAGTTGAGATATGCTGACTATCGGATCCTGGAGAAGTTATACAATTTGTCCACGCGCTATTTTGGAAACAGCGAAACTTGCCTGATGTGGAATTATAGTACATGGCTCCATTTGTACCTGTAGGATCAGTCGCATTGTCATTTTTAACATCCAAGACCAGCAAATCAGGTGTTGCAGATCCCCCCGCGCCAATCTGTACATGGCCCGTTGTAGCAGCGCCAGCGACTTGCAAAAGAATATCTCCTGTTCCAGATTGAAGGTTTAGAGTTGTCCCCCCCGTCCCATTCCCAATCGTAATTGTTTTTGCAGACGCTCCTGTGCCAACATTCACATTCCCCGTTGTACCAGAATCAAGTGTGAGCGCTCCGGTGGTGCCAGAAAGAACGTTTAAGGCAGAACCGGCAGCTGATGAAAGGTCTAAAGTGCTATTCGTTGTGAGGGTTGTAGCGCCTATTCCCGTGATAGTTGAGGCTCCAGACGCAATAGTGAAGCGTGTATTGCCTGCCGTGATGAGATTGAGTGCGTTGGCGTCTGTCGTACCGAGACTTGCTGCTGCACCAAACCCATTGCCTCCCTGAACAAAGGCGAAACCACTGACCGTGGCTGATGTAGCTGGAAGGATGACCACCCGCCAACGAGACGCACCAGCATCATACTGCAGTCCAACAGATACATTGGTAGGAATAGTTAGATTTTCGCCTCCAGCCGTGATGA
>CAYRMN010000042.1:0-791 GCA_964425575.1 uncultured Gammaproteobacteria bacterium
GATGAACTATGGACCGCGCGAAAATATCGTGTGGCGCGTCAAGTAGCTTCGTGGCTTGTTTGCTTACAGGCAGTGCGTTTTGTCGCGCTCTGTAACACGACCGCTCTGGGTCATGCTCGAGATACGAGCGATCTCGATTTTTTTGTGATTACGCGTGCTGGCGCGCTTATCCAGACGCGCGGCCTTGCAACAATGCCATTTAAATTACTCAATCGTCGTCCGGGTATGTCTGACGAACGCGATGCAGTATGCCTTTCCTATTTTGTAAGTGACGACGGGCTTGATCTTTCTTCTCATATGTTGACTCCGGATGATCCATATTTTCGGTATTGGTTTTTGTCTTTGCTGCCGTTGTATGACGATGACATATCGGCTCAGCTCTGGCGGGCAAATGAACAGATAACAACACAGCATTGCTTGGCTCGTCCATGGCAGGTGTCGCCTGATCTTGAAGTGCGCGCCCCAGCGCTGCGCATTCCCTCTTTTCCCGTCATCGAACCATGGGCGATGAAAACACAGATGCGTTTTTTTCCTTCTTCGATTCGTACTATCATGAATCAAGATCAGCGCGTCATTGTAACCGACCGGGCTTTGAAGTTTCATGTCGATGATGGCCGCGAGCGCTATCGCCAACAATTTGAGGAGGTATGCAAACAAAGAGGGATATGAGTAGGGGAAGGGGAGAGGAGGTCTTGTTTGGTTTTTTTTGGCGTACAACGATTCTTTTTCTCCCATGGCAAACGCGCTGGTTTTATGAGGCATTTTTGGCCGGTTGGCCTTGGGAGCAGGGA
>CAYRMN010000042.1:801-8846 GCA_964425575.1 uncultured Gammaproteobacteria bacterium
TTGATCGCTACTGTCATGGTCGGCATATGGATGAATCGTGAATGGTGGAGTCGAGTATTGGGTCGTCGCGAAATAAAACTACTCGGTGCATGTATTGTGAGTACGATCCTTGCGACTCGTTTTGATGTTATGGCACTTCTGGCGACAGCTCAGTGGTGGATACAGATTCTGCTTCTTGTAGGATTCGTTATTGTCATGCGGAGTCGACACGTTTCAGGGCACTCTGTTGCAATGTGGTTTATTGTATCTCTAATCCCCCATCTATTGCTTGGATGGTGGCAGCAGGTACATCAGGTCGTCATAGGATCAAAATGGTTCGGAATGGCAACGCAATTGCCACATATCAAGGGGGTAGCGGTGATTGAATATGCAGGTCAGCGCATCCTTCGTTTGTATGGTGGTTTTCCGCATCCTAATATCTTTGGTGGCTGGTTGGCCGTAGGGCTGATTGTTGTTCTATGGTTGGCTGGAACATCATCAACGAAGTTGCGTGCTGCTGTTTGGAGTGCGATGGCCGCGTCGTTTTCAGTAATGCTTTTTTTAACCTATGCGCGTGGGGCGTGGTTGGCTGCCATGATTGGGATGATATATTTGGTAGGGGCGCATGCCATGCGCCCATCCGACCGACCGATCGATCCGTCGGATCATCCGACCGACCGATCGATCGGAGGGCGGGGAAACCCCGCCCCTACGCGAACCATGATCGCTGTTCTTATATCGCTTATCGCGTTACTCTGTGTTGCTTTTCCACATCGTCATCTTCTTCTATCTCGATTTGATACCACAAATCGTCTTGAACAGAGATCTATTACGGAGCGGGGCGAAAGTTTGCGTGACGGATTGGATGTGTTTCGTCGTCATTGGTTGTTTGGGACAGGGCCGAATGCGGAATTAATCGATCTGTCTAGAGGATTGGATACTCAGCTTGCACGTGCTCCTCTTCAACCCCCGCATAATGTTTTTTTGTTAGCGCTGATTGATATGGGTATATTGGGAATATGTTTGATTTTTTTGTTTGCAAGAAAATATATCCGTATCAGAGGGCGCATGGTATGCGCCCCTACAGCCGTGTTTCTGACGCTCGCTATCCTTGGTGTTTTTGATCATTACCTCTGGTCAACCTGGTCAGGTCAGGCGCTTGCTGTGATGGCGATTTTTATGATCAGGGAGGAGGCTTGACGCTTCTCCTGATCCTTGGCAAGATCGTTGCAGAGGGGATTAGCACTCAAGAAGATCGTTTGCTAATACCCTGCCATATTTTTTCATTCATCCTTTTGTTACTTTTATTTATGACGCTACGTCCATTAGGAAATCGGGTGATTGTGAAGCCCGATGCCAAGGAAGAAATGACAAAGGCCGGTATTATTTTGCCGGATACTGCCAATACCGAGCGACCAGAGCGCGGTGAAGTCATCGCGATCGGACCAGGGCGCATGCTTGATAATGGTACGCGTGAAGCGATGTCTATCAAAGTAGGGGACAAGATCGTGTTCAAGAAGTACTCACCAGACGAAGTTAAAGTTGGCAACGAGGAATTTCTCGTGATCGCAGAGACGGATATCATGGCTGTCCTCGAATCGTAATTTTACGCAATTAATAATTTCGCATCTCTATGGCAAAACAGATTGTGTACGATGAGGAAGCACGACAAACCTTAAAGCGCGGTGTCGATCAGCTCGCGAACGCTGTCAAGGTTACACTTGGCCCTAAGGGTCGCAACGTCGTGATTGATAAAGGCTATGGTGCTCCGATGGTTACGAAGGATGGTGTTACGGTCGCCAAGGAAATCGACCTTCCCAACAAGCTCGAAAATATTGGCGCACAGATGGTCAAAGAAGCGGCGTCCAGAACCAATGATGTGGCTGGTGACGGAACGACAACGGCGACGGTGTTGGCCCAAGCGATGATCGCCGAAGGATCAAAGAACATTACGGCTGGCGCGAATCCATTAGCGATTCGTCGCGGGATTGAAAAGGGCGTTGAAGCCATCATGAAAGAACTGAAGGACAATATCTCAAAGCCAGTATCTGGCGATGGGATCGAGCAAGTTGCGTCTATTTCTGCCAATGATGCAGAAATCGGCAAGACGATTGCCGATGCTATGAAGCAGATGG
The DNA here is from genome assembly GCA_964425575.1 of uncultured Gammaproteobacteria bacterium. Classification (GTDB taxonomy): domain Bacteria; phylum Patescibacteriota; class Patescibacteriia; order 2-12-FULL-60-25; family 2-12-FULL-60-25; genus CAYRMN01. The sequence continues at coordinate 2,916 of CAYRMN010000042.1, forward strand.
GACAAGACGGGATTATCACGGTTGAAGAATCTCAGACATTTGGCGTTGAGATCGAAGTGGTACAGGGCATGCGGATTGAAAAGGGATATGCCTCGCCATACATGATCACGAATGCCGATCGCATGGAGGCGGAGTACACTGATGTGTCCGTGCTCGTCACAGACAAGAAGATTTCTTCGATTCAGGAAATTTTACCGTTGCTCGAAAAGATTGTTCAGTCAGGCCATAAAGAAATTGTGCTCATTGCGGATGATGTGGATGGTGAGGCGCTTTCAACGCTCGTGGTGAATAAATTACGTGGTGCGTTTCACGCCTTGGCAGTGAAGGCTCCGAGCTTTGGCGATCGTCGCAAGGAAATGCTGCAGGATATCGCGGCTGTGACCGGCGCGACATTCATTAGTGAGGACATTGGTCGCAAACTTGATTCGATTGAATTGTCTGATCTCGGTTCTGTCCACAAGGTTGTGGCTACGAAAGATCATACGACGTTCGTCGGAGGCAAGGGCGATAAGGCCATGATTGCTGCGCGCGTTGGCCAGATTCGCAAACAACTTGAAATCACTGAATCTGAATTCGATCGTGAAAAGTTGCAGGAGCGTTTGGCAAAGCTCGCTGGTGGCATTGGAGTTATTCGTGTTGGTGCAGCGACCGAGGTTGAAATGAAAGAAAAGAAACATCGCATTGAAGACGCTGTGTCCGCAACAAAGGCTGCGGTAGAAGAAGGAATCGTGCCAGGAGGTGGCGTCGCTCTGCTCCGCGCCCTTCCTGCCCTTGAGGCCTTGAAGCTCGAAGGTGAAGAAGCGATTGGTGCTCGTATTTTGCGCCGTGCTCTCGAAGAGCCGATCCGCGCTATTGCGAACAATGCAGGTAAAGAAGGCTCCGTTGTCGTCGAAGAGGTAAAGAAGCTGAAGGGAAGTGAAGGCTACAACGCTGCTCTCGACAAATACGAAGACCTCATGAAAGCGGGTATTGTTGATCCGACCAAGGTTTGCCGTTCAGCCCTGCAGAACGCCGCTTCTGTCGCCATGATGTTCCTTACCATGGAGTGCGTGATTACCGACATTCCAGAAAAGAAAGAAGAACCAGCCGGCCATGGTCATGGCGGTATGGGCGGAATGGATTACTAAAAAGAATCCTTCAAACAGAAAAACAAAAATCCCCCAAACGGGGGATTTTTGTTTAAGCTGCTGCTGATGATGATTGCGATGCGGAGGCGTCCGGTTTTTTTGCACGCACTCCAGACTCTGTCGGTTGTTCGGATTGTGGATTGAGCTGTTCTTCCGAAATTCCGTTCGCATGAAGTAATTCTCTTAATCGAACGTTTTCTGCTTGCAGTGCTGCTTTGGTTGCTTCTAGTTTTGCAATGTCGTGTAATAACATCATTTCACGAGGAGCTAATTGAGTTTTTTCTAAAGACGGCTCATCCGTCTCTCCGATCGCGACTCCGGTTACGGCTTCCTTATCAATGAGGAAATTTGTACGCATCTGCTGAATGGCCATTTGTAATACATTTTCTATTGAAGCTATGGGCCATGGAAGTAACGGATCGATATCCTCGAGCGGTTTTCGAAAATTCGGAATAATAACAGTTAATCTGATTGCATCTGTTTTAGAAAAACCGAGATTTAATGCCGTTCTTTCCAGCATGTTTGTGACACGATTATTCGCTTCTGCACCAAGTGGACCGATCTTTGCCTCTTCATACATCTGATCCACGAGAGACTGTAAGCGAGCCATCTCTTCATGGTTTAATTCATAGTATTTCTTTGGAATGACAGGAGGCTTCTCAAAAGAGAGTGGCATAATGTTAAATATAGTATACACGAAAAATACGTTTTTGTCAACTGAGTTTAGTTGTTTTTTATGCCTTTCTTTGATAGTCTCCTTCTATTCATCGCATGAACAAAGAATTTTTCCCTCGTCTAGAGATGCTTGGCTCTCATATCGATGAAGCCTGGCGTGCTTTGGGTATTCAGACACAGCAGGCAGAAATTCAAAGGCTCGAAGCAGAATCCATGGCTTTGGATTTTTGGGCTGATCAGGAACGGGCTCGCCGGGAATCGCAGAAATTGGCAGAATTGAAACGAGAAGTGGAGGCGTGGGTTTCTCTCAAATCTGATAGTGATGAGGCAGCAGAATTGCTCCAGCTTGTTGATACAGAAGGCGATGTGTCGCTTGAAGCGGAACTACAGACCAAGATCGCTGAACTGGAAAAACGCTACGCAGCGCTTGAATTCACCATGCTCTTTTCGGGGAAGTACGATGCCTCAAATGCGGTCGTGTCTGTGCACGCAGGAGCGGGGGGGACGGACGCACAGGATTGGGCAGAGATGCTGCTTCGGATGTTCATTCGGTATGCGGAAAAAAAGGGATGGAAAACACGTTTGGTCGATGAAAGCCGGGGTGGAGAAGCGGGCATAAAATCGGCCACATTTTTTGTGGAAGGACGATATGCCTATGGAAATCTAAAAGGCGAAGCCGGCGTCCATCGTTTGGTCCGTCTGTCTCCTTTTAATGCAGATGCTCTACGTCAAACCTCATTTGCTCTTGTAGAAGTTGTGCCGGAAATTGATGAAACCGTTGATATCGAAATCAAACCAGATGATTTGCGGATCGATACGTTTATGTCTGGCGGCAAAGGCGGACAATCGGTAAACACAACCTATTCGGCGGTACGCATTGTTCATTTGCCGACGAAGATTACCGTTTCATGTCAGAATGAACGATCGCAGACACAGAATAAAGAAACTGCGATGAAAATTTTGAAAGGAAAATTAGTCGCTCTGAAAGAAGCTGAGTTACAAAAGGAGAAAGATAAGCTGCGTGGTGAGTTTCAGAGTGCAGAGTGGGGGAATCAAATCCGCTCGTACGTCCTTCAGCCGTATCGTATGGTGAAGGATCACCGTACAGACGTAGAAACATCTGACACGGAGGGGGTATTAGATGGCGATTTGGATCGTTTTATCGAAGGGTATTTACGGATGGAGGCGAATCGAAGCAAATAAATATGGTTATCGTGAAGGTGAGCGCCGCACAGCAGAAAGAGGCTATCTTATTTGCATGCAAGGTTTTGCGTCGTGGTGGCGTAATTGCCTTTCCAACCGAAACGACCTACGGTCTTGGCTGTGATCCACGGAATGAGAAGGCGGTCGAACGTATTTTTCAGATGAAGGGCCGTGATCCACATAAACCTGTTTTGCTTGTGTGCTCTTCTTTTGTTCAAGCGCAGAAGATGGGTGTGTTTTCTGTAGGGGCAAAAAAATTGGCGAAAGAGCACTGGCCTGGACCTCTGACGATCGTATTGCCCGTTTCTGTTCAAGCAAAACAGAAGGTGTCGAAGTTGGTTATCTCAGCACGTGGCGAAATTGCTGTTCGTTATTCTTCTTCCATGTTTGTGCAGATACTAACGAAAACATATGGATTTCCTATCGTCGCCACGTCTGCCAATCTTTCTGGTCAGTCTGAGTGTCGTTCGGGTCGGGCAATCTTGCGGCTCTTTCAAGATAGAAAAGAAAAACCGGATCTGATCATTGATGTCGGTTCATTGCCGCGGCGTAAACTATCAACGATTGCAAGGGTGCATGAGGATGGGAGGATAGACGTAGTGAGGCAGGGAGGAGTGAGAATATGACACCTTCTGAAATCAAGCATGCTCTCTCTCAGCTCGGCGGGGTCGCGAATAAGCGGCTCGGTCAGCATTTTTTGATTGATAAAGGCGCTTTGGAGACAATCGTTGAACATGCCCATATCCATCCTAGCACCGTGGTACTTGAAATTGGTCCAGGGCTTGGAGTTCTCACACGAGCCTTGCTGGAGGCTGGAGCAGAGGTGATTGCGATTGAGCGCGATCGACGGCTTGTGGAATATTTGAATTTGGACGGCGGATTCGGAGGGCGCACAGGCCGTGCGCCCCTACGGGTTATCCAAGGCGATGCGACGGAACTGGAATGGGAGACACTGATTGGATATAGAGAATGGTCGTTCGTGTCGAACCTGCCGTATTCAATTACCTCGTTTGCTCTGCGTAAAGCGTTATGGTCGTTGCATCCTCCGGAAAACATCGTGGTCCTTGTTCAGCGAGAAGTGGCTGAGCGAGCGATTGCTCGTGATGGAAAAAAATCATTATTGTCACTCATGATTGCGTTGTCTTCCTCAGAGTCTCGTGTTATCAAACGTGTTCCGGCCGGTGCATTTTTTCCTCCACCGAAAGTTGAATCTGCCATTTTGCAAATCGTACCAATGCCTTGGCCGGAGCGACAACAGATGTGGGGGATTGATCCAGAAAAAATCATGGAAGTCGCCAAAGCTGGTTTTGCACATCCAAGAAAATTATTAGCTTCAAATTTAAAGGTATATGTAGGGGCGCATGCCATGCGCCCTCTGTCTTCTCCGTCCGTCCTCATGCAAGAAATTGGTATTCCAGAAAAAGCTCGTGCTGAAGAATTGTCACCTCAAGATTGGGCTCGTCTCACGCAAACAATTCATAAAACGTGAAACGCCGGGAGCAAGAGCTCACCGGCGCATGGGGTGGGAGAAGGCGCAATTTCAGAACGAGTAGCGTCTATTCTTCTCGTTTCGAAAGAGGTCGAGACAGATGTCGACGGTTAAAGCGGCCCCCGTGATAGTTGTCGCAAGTGCTTCGAGAACGGGGCTGTATACCGGATGTTCTTTTGCGACGACGCAGATTCGTCGGCTGGCGGCAGACGCGCCCTCAAGAGCGCGATCCAGGCCATCTGCAATTAAATGCGCAAGCAGAGTTTTTATGAACACCTCCCGCTGCATGACGTTCGTCTTTCGTCATGCATAAAAACATACTCGGAATAGCGTATTTGTGCAATATGTAGGGATTATATCGAAAGAATATGTATGTAAAAACGAAGAACCGGTTAGCAGGAGAACGCGAGTGCGTGTCTGCTAACCGGTCTCGGAGATCGACGCCGCCTCACCGAGGATGGTGGACGGAGGTTCTCTGTGGAAGGAGCGAAGGCTAGGCGGCGAGCTCCCCCTCGAAGAGGTCGGGATCGCTGAGCTCGGTGACGGTCTCGATGAGGTTGAGCCGCTCGAGGATGTCGAGCTCGCCGGAGATCACGTGCATCTCGATCACCGCACAGGGGCGGTAGTCGCCGGCCCTCTTCGCCGCCAGCTCATTCTGGTGCCGATCCTGGATCTTGGCGATGAAGGCGACCGCCTTCTGCTTGGCGACGCGCCACGACGTGCGGGTGCCGCCGTGCTTGAGCTTGTCGGTGTGGAAGAAGCGGGCGGCCTGCTCGATCAGGCGGCGCTGTCCGTGGCGGTTCTGCCGCTTGACCGCGTTGGCCCAGTGGCTGATCTCCGACTTGTTGTTGAAGCTCGACGGCATCGCAACGGTGATCGTGGGGAGCTTGTTGTTCATGGAAACCTCCTGGGTTGGTGGAAACGAACGTCTTTAGGCTCTGGACTCAACTCAGTGGTTGAGATCAGCTTGAGGAGCCATTCACTCAAGCGAAGAAACAGCATACGCTATTTCTTGATTTTTGTCAAGTAGTCTTGGCTATTTGCGCAGACCAGCGATACCTGTAAAAAGCAAACGAATAGAGAGAAGAAGGAGCGGAGAAGAATGCGAAAGATGACGATTAAAAATATTGATATATAAGCCATTCTTTTGAGGTGCAGTATTTTATAATCCCTTCTCTTGACATGCCTCGGGAAAAAGATTATCCTTTGCGCACGTTCTGAAGGCTTTGGAAGAAGTGGTGTGAAAAAAGCTCGGACGAAATGAACTTCGACAACAGAAGAGTGACCAAGTACAGAATCGCGTCAATTTCAACTAGGTTGATTTCACAATCTCTACCAGGAGTTGTGAAGTTCTGAAATGAGATCTTCGGATCTCATTTCTCTGAGAGTTTGATCCTGGCTCAGGATGAATGCTGGCGGCGTGTCTAAGGCATGCAA
>CAYRMN010000043.1:0-8479 GCA_964425575.1 uncultured Gammaproteobacteria bacterium
CGCGAAGGGCGGGGTTCGCGGTCTGCATCCAAATCCGAACGTCCTATTTATACCCTATTATGCTTGTTCTTTAAATTCTCCTTCCTGTGGCTCATCTTTCTTTGGTTCTTCTGAAGGAGGAGGCGTTGTCGTTGCATCGTTCTGCTGCTTATTATACATGGCCGCTCCAATTTTTTGACCAGCCTCCGCTAATTCATCACCAGCTTTCTTGATTGCTTCAATATCTTCGCTGTCTTTCACCTTTTTCAAGGCATCTAATTTTTCTTCGACGGCCTTTTTGTCATTTGCGTCAGCCTTGTCGCCCGCTTCTTTCATCATCTTCTCTGTCGTATAGATCATGGACTCAGCCATATTCTTGGCCTCGATGAGCTCATGACGCTTTTTATCTTCTTCGGCATGAGCCTCGGCATCATGCTTCATTTTTTCAACTTCTTCTTTGGAAAGATTGGTTGAAGCGGTGATGGAAATCTGCTGCTCTTTTCCAGTTGCTTTGTCTTTTGCTTTGACAGACAACAGGCCGTTCGCATCGATGTCAAAAGAGACCTCGACTTGTGGCACGCCCCGTGGCGCGGTCGGAATTCCAGACAATGTAAAGCGACCAAGTGAGCGATTGCCTTCAGCCATTTCGCGCTCTCCTTGAAGTACATGGATTTCAACGGATGTTTGTCCGTCAGCAGCTGTTGAAAAGACTTGTGACTTTGATGTTGGCACGGTGGTATTGCGCTCAATCACCTTGGTCATCACACCTCCGAGCGTTTCGAGCCCAAGGGACAATGGCGTGACATCCAGCAAAAGCAATTCACCCTTAATATCTCCCTGTAAATTTCCCGCTTGAACTGCAGCACCAATGGCGACGACCTCGTCGGGATTCACAGACACGTTTGGCTTCTTCCCAAAAAACTTTTCAACGGTTTGCTGCACGAGCGGCATACGCGTCATTCCTCCCACTAAAATCACTTCATTGATATCCCCGGTCTTCAATCCTGCGTCCGCTAACGCTTTTTTACATGGCTCCAAGCTCTTTTCAACCAAATGAGATACCAGCTCCTCGAGCTTGGCGCGGGTGAGCTTTAACAACAAATGTTTTGGACCGTTGGCGTCACTTGTAATAAACGGCTGATTGATTTCCGTTTCCATGGCGCTCGACAATTCAATCTTGGCTTTTTCAGCTGCTTCTTTGATACGCTGGATCGCAAGTGAATCCTTCGACAAATCAATCCCTTCTTGTTTTTTAAATTCTTCCGTAATCCACTTTTGAATCAATTGATCAAAGTCGTCACCACCAAGATGCGTATCGCCGTTTGTTGCGCGCACCTCAACCGTGTTCTGGCTGGTCGCTGCATCATAGGCAATTTCAAGGATGGAAACATCAAATGTTCCACCACCAAGGTCGTACACCACGATCTTTTCGTCTTTCTTGCGGTCAAACCCATAGGCCAATGCCGCAGCAGTCGGTTCATTGATAATACGACGAACCGTCAATCCTGCGATTTCTCCCGCAACCTTGGTTGCCTGACGCTGAGAGTCATCAAAATAAGCTGGAACGGTGATAACCGCTTCCGTAATCTTCTCGCCCAAACGCGCTTCGGTGTCTACCTTGATCTTTTGCAAAATCATGGCTGAAATTTCTTCGGGAGCATATTCCTTTCCACCCATCATCACCCGCAATCCATCCCCTTTTTGAATCACTTTATATGATAACCACTTCGCATCGCGTTGAACTTCTGCATCATCCCAACGTCGGCCGATCAAGCGCTTGACTGAAGCGAGCGTGTTTTCTGGGTTCACGACTGCTTGACGTTTGGCGATCTGACCAACTACGCGTTCACCTGTTTTTGACTGCGCAACAATCGAAGGAGTTGTACGAGCACCTTCGGCATTCTCAATAACTTTTGGCTGGCCCCCCTCAATCACCGCCACACATGAATTGGTCGTCCCAAGATCGATTCCAATGATTTTCGACATATATGAAAGGTTAGATAAATATTATTCAGAAATAATAACCTGTGCTGGACGTAACAACTTCCCATGCATTTTCCATCCATCCTGCGCAACACGGATAATCTGCCCCGATGGAATATCTGTCTGCGCCTCGCTCCCGACAGCCTCATGTATCTGTGGATCAAACGCTCCAACGACGGGAACTTTTTCTAATCCGATCGATTGAAAGGCATTACTCCACAAGGATCGAACCGCCTGCACGCCTGCAATCCAGTTCTTCATTTTCTTTGCATCTTCCTCTGCAAGACCAGACACATCTGGTGTAAAGCGTAACGCAGTATCAAATTGATCAACAGCTGGTAACAATTCTTGGAGCAAACGCTGATTCGCATACTTGATCATCTCAAGCTTCTCGCGCTCGGTATCCTTTTTTAAATTGGCATAATCCGCTTGTGCGCGCTTCCAACCATCTACATACTCTTTGCAATTCGCACAAGACTCAGATGTTGCTTCTGTTGTCGGCGTAGGAACATCTTGAGCGATTTCTTCTTCAGAGTGGCGTATATCATCATTCATACATGTTTCAAATCGTTTTTTGAACAGTGAGTTTATTCGTCCAACACATCGCGAGCAGCACGCAGAAGCGTAAACCCGCGCGCGTAATCCATCCGCATTGGGCCGAGCAGACCAAGGAGCGTTCCATCTTTCAATGAAAGAAAGATCGATCCACAGTCCTCTCCAAACGGGCAGTCGCGACCGATGAGTGCGGTTGGCTCTTCAAAGCGCCGTTCGCGCATCCCACCAAGAATCTCATCCATACGATCAAGCACCGAGCCAATCCCCACCACACGCTCGCGTGAGGAAAATTCGGGCTGCGACAACAGATTTGAAAAACCTGTTGAATACGCATCGCGTGTTGGATCTGCGAGGACGACAGCATCCTGTGAAAGTTCGGCCACCATACGCGCCAACCGCCTAATGTGCTGAGCAGATTCGCTCAAGAGAAGTGCAGCTCGTTGAAGGTTCTGCATGTCGCGGCGGTGAAGCGCGCGTTCCTGCATGAGTTCTGATAGATACAACCGATAGCCCTTTTCTGTGGGCACGCGTCCCGAAGACGTATGTGGTTGAATCAAATATCCTTGCTCTTCGAGTTCTCCCAACCAATTGCGAATCGTCGCAGGACTCACCTCCAGGTGATACACCTCAACGAGCCGTTGCGACCCGACGGGCTCACCGGTTTCGACAACATCTTCTACCACCATGTGCAGAAGTCGCTTCAGGCGTTCATCCATAGTTAGCACTGTAACAAATAGAGTGCTAACGAGCAAGTGGGCAGATATGGGGTGTACAAATGGCCACAAACCCATTACATTCTGAGCATGAAAACTGCGGTAACTTTTATATTTGATTCCTACCGGTTCGATCAAGAAACGGGTCAAATTACGTTTCAGTATTCCAACGTGTTCGATAATGGCACGCAGCAGCCCTATACCACCACCCTCAAGCTTCCTGCAGACCGTCCCGTTGATTGGAAAGGCATTCCATCGTCGCTTCAAGACACGCTTTTCCAAACACTTCACCTTTTGCAAGGCATTGACTACTGGAAGATGTACTGCGCACCCCATATCGAGATTCAAGGATATGCCATCTCAAAAGAACAGGCTCAATTTTGGAATACGCTCTATACGAAAGGGCTAGGACAATTTTTTTATGAGAATAACATTGACTTTCGTGGCCTCGTTCAATTTCCATTTCAACCCGATACGACTCCTCATGTAACCCCGTTCCCTCGCACGGATCGTTCACTTGTCCCAATTGGCGGCGGAAAAGATTCGTTGACGACGATCGAGATCTTGCGTCAACACTATAACCCATTTGAACTCTACAGTCTTGGTAGCTCCACCATTCAAGATCAAACAGCTCGTGTGAGTGGACAATCGTATCTCCACCTCACGCGCACGCTCGACCCGAAGATGATAGAACTCTCAAAAACGGACGAGGTCTACAATGGACACGTTCCTATTAGTGCAAGCTATCTTTTCTCAGGCCTGCTTGCCGCTATGTTGTACGATTTTCGCTATCTTGTTTTTTCAAACGAGCATAGCGCGAACATTGGCAATGTTGCGTATCTCGGTTTGGAGGTCAATCATCAGTGGAGCAAGTCTCTGGAATTTGAAAAAATGGCGCAAGACTACATCCACACCTTCATCACCCCAGATATCACGCCGTTCTCTTTACTCCGACCACTCAGTGAGCTTGAGATCGTCCGTCGTTTTTGCCAGCATCCTGAATACTTCCATTCATTTTCCAGCTGTAATCGAAACTTCGTTATTTCAAAACCTCGACCAGACAGCTCCCAAAAAGCCTATTGGTGTGGCGAATGTCCAAAATGCGCCTTTGTGTTTATGTGTGTAAGCGCATTCCTACCCAAAGCAACGGTCGTTGAAATGCTCGGAAAGAATCTGTACGCGGATGAAAAACTCATTCCTCTCTTTCGAGAACTGCTTGGCGTTGCAGGCTTCAAACCCTTTGAATGCGTGGGAACACCCGAGGAGGCGCGCGTGGCATGTTGCATGGCGCAGGAGCGAGGCGAGTATACAGGCGATGTTGTCATGAGCATGTTTGAACGAGACGTCCTTCCAAGTATGCAAAACATCGATGAACTCAAGCAGCATGTCTTCACCATAGAGGATGCGTCAACGCTGCCGGAAGAATTTCAAACAATCCTATGACCCTCTCTGAACTACACGGAAAACGCGTACTGATTCTCGGCTATGGCAAAGAGGGAAAAATTGTTGAACGCTTTCTTCGACAAGAAGTTCCGGATACAGAAACGTTGATCGCAGATCAGTCGCTCCGCGCAGATTACTTAGACCAACAACGCGAGGCAGATATTGCCATTAAAACACCTGGCATCCCAAAACGACTTCTGACGATTCCATACACAACGGCAACAAATCTTTTTTTCGATCAACTCCGCACCCATCATGCTCACAATATTGTGATTGGTATTACGGGCAGCAAGGGAAAAAGCACAACGTCTTCACTCATCGCCCACATCCTCACGAACGCAGGCAAGCGCGTCCACTTGGTCGGCAATATCGGCCGGCCAGCCCTCGAAGCACTGCTTGAGCCGATCGGACACGATGATGTCTTCGTCATTGAACTCTCCAGCTATCAACTGGATGATATTGAATATTCTCCACACATCGCAGTTTTCACCAGCCTCTTTCCAGATCATTTGAATTACCACGAATCATTTAGCAACTATTTCAAAGCCAAATCAAACATTGTTCGCTATTCAACTGCCGACGACCTGTTCATCTACAATCCCCGCTTTTCTGAGCTGGCTGAACTCGCAACAACCACAGCTGCAAAGAGCGTTCCGTATGTCGATTCATCGCTGCTCTCGTCATTCACGACTCACCTCAAAGGACAACATAACCTTGATAACATTCGTGCGGCCTACACGGTTGCACAAGAACTCAAGATTGATGAAGCAGTCATCCAACACGCAATTGAGACCTTTGAACCGCTCCCACACCGTCTTGCGACCGTTGGAACATTCCATGATATTACCTTTGTTGATGACGCAAACGCGACAACTCCAGAAGCGGTCATCTGCGCTCTACAAACGCTGCCTGACGTTGATACCTTGTTTGTCGGCGGAGAAGATCGCGGCTATGACTTCAACGAACTCGCCCACACCATTCGTTCGCATGGCGTGCGCAATCTCGTCTTTTTTCCTACCAGCGGTGAGCGCATTAAACAAGAGCTACAAAAAGTCGGCATGACACCCACACATACACTCCACACCAGAGACATGAAAGAAGCCGTTGCGTTTGCCTTCCAACACACCACTCCCGGAAAAACCTGCCTCCTTTCAACTGGGTCCCCCAGCTATGGCGTATGGAAAAACTTTGAAGAAAAAGGAGAGTTATTTACAACGTGGGTAAAGGAGCTTGGAGCGTAACTCGTCTTGCTCATTGCCGCTTAAAACTCCCCGTTCCATTTTGCCAGTCGAACCGTCACCATGGCTCGGACAATCTGCCAATCCATTTTGAGATATTCACGAAGCGCACGTCCCAAAGGCATTTTTTCAAATTTATGTCGGATGTGTAGCCCAATGAGTCCAACAGACCCGTATGGAAAATGATGACTACGACAAAAATAATTTAAGGCTGATTCCACCATGTAGCCTTGCAAATATTTTTCTGGGACGCCATCAAAAATACGTCGAAGCATTGCGCGCTCACCACCAATCAACGGAAGATGTGCGCACAGCGCCATCACCAATGCTCCACGATCACGAATACCAACATTCATCACTCGTTCGCGGCGCACAATTGGCTCCAACAGTTGATCAATGTGCTTCATCGTAAGGCCAGAAAGATCAGCGTCAAAAAAACAAATCACTTCGGCATCAGTACGTGAAACGCCGTAGATCATCGCCGCACCTTTTCCCGTATTGAGAGACAATTCGTGCACAAACGATGCTCCGTGGGCGCGTGCCACAGCGGCCGTATGATCAAGCGATCCATCAGAAATCACAATCACCTCTCGGAATCTTCCTGAGGCGACTAGGGTCTGAACAATCGGACCGATGGTTGACTCTTCGTTATACGCCGGAATAATCGCGGCGATCGTTGGCTGCCACGCACTCATACACGACGCGACAAATCGTACCGGATATCTTCCAACTTTCGAAGATGTTGTTTGGCCTGATCAAATTTAGATCGAAGAGATCCAGTCAAATCAAGTTGCAGCAACAACGCCACAACTTCCTTAGCCGCATCATAAAAGCGATCAACCGATGCCCCATCCCCGTCTGTCGCACGCAGCACCGCACACCGAGCAAGTTCGCCAATAAAATCCGACAACCCACCAATAAGAATTTCTGAATCTTGTGTAATCAACGTTAGCTTCCCGACGGTTCCTGTCGAGAAAAATTCGTGTACAAACTGCGCCTCGCAATATTCTTCCTGCGCCGCACGCCACACCCCCTCCTGTGCCAGAGCGGGATGTTGTTTTACAAGAGGCTTGATATGATCAAACGATGCTCGCGCCTCACGCAAGAGCGATTCGGCTTCACGACGATCGCCCCGCTGCCACGAAAAAATAGAGCGCTTTGAAGCGGACAGGGCTCGACCGGCAATATCTTGCAGTTCCCGCCGTGCTCGTTCGCGTTCCTGCTGACGAAGAACGGCTTTTTGAAGTGTAGAGGTTACCATAAAAATCAGGTTGAAGATGGAATAAGGAGCTTGTGATATTCCTGTTCTGTTCGTTTCACAATATGAGACCATGAATAAAATTCTTTGACCACCTCTCGAGCGCGTGCGCCACGTGTCTGAACAAGCGTAGGATCTTCCAAAATCCACTCAAGCGCAGATCGAAGCGCTTTGATATTTCCTACCGGATATGCAATACCTGAATGATCAACCAATTCTCGATTCGCAGGAATATCGCTCATGAGGACAAGCCTACCAAACGACATCGCTTCAAGAATCGCGACAGATAGCCCCTCAACACGCGAGGGATGAATCATGCAATAACAATGTGCCAATAGCTGCCGCAGTTCCTCGCCTCCACGAAATCCCATCAAAACAACGCGTGGATCTTTTGAAGCGAGCTCCTGTAGTTTTAGATAGTATTCCGTTTCTTCATACAATGCTTCACCGATAATCAGAAGCTTTTTTGAGCTCACGACGGACGCATACGCACGGATCGCATCATCCTGCGCTTTCAATGGAATCAATCGACCAAGCAAAACGACATACTCCTCTGGCAGAAGACCCAACGCGCGTAGATACGATGTGCCTGGACGGTGCTCAACAACATCAACTCCATTCGGAATATATACCGCTGCTCGTCCATACATCTGCTCACAAAATAGTTTAATACCGTGTGAAACTGCAATCGTCAGATGCGGAATGACACACGCCGTCCATTCGCCAAATGCCAACCATGCACGGGCCCACCATCCCCATTTTTCATGAAAACGATCGCGACTATGAAACGTCACCACAATTCGAGCACGAGGCTTGAATATTCGAGGAATCCAAGAGAGTAACGACGGACCAACGCCGTGGTAATGAATGACGTCAACTTTTTGAAATAACACATGCACTGATGCAAAAAGAACATGTGTAATGGTATCAAAGTGCTTGCTCGCAAGACTTGGAAGTGTCATCAATCTTACTCCCTGCCAGGTTTTATGATGCTCAGGATTCGCATACGTTCGTACATACACAAAGACATGATGACCACTCTCCACAAGTTTGACGGCCAGATGTTCAACATGACGCTCAATGCCGCCGCCACGCCCAGCAGCGCCCAATATTCCCTTTGCTCCAATCATTGCAATACGCATGTCTTGATCTTTTGTTGAAAATCAGATAGTATCTTACCGCAATTCAGTCTTCTCTACAACGCACATTTCCCTCCTGTCATCGCCGCATCTCAAACGTCCAATAAAATACACGTAGGACGTTCTCATATGGATGAGATTCGGGATGCTGGAGCTCAGAAAAACCGGAGG
>CAYRMN010000044.1:0-8362 GCA_964425575.1 uncultured Gammaproteobacteria bacterium
ACAGACCTTGCCCATTTTCATAATCAACGTTAAACTGTCTGAAAGATATTTCTCTTTTTTCCTCACCTATGACATCCTCACAATTGGCTATTTTCAAAGACCTTCTCCTGGAGGAACAAAAGCGACTCGAGCGCGAACTTGGCGATATTGGTACTCAAAGTGATCCAAAGGAGCCTGCGCATTTTGAGACAAATTACCCAGAAAGTGGAAGCAGCTCAATCGATGATAACGCCGCTGAAGTTAGCGAGTATGCTGATGAACTTTCCATAGAGGCCCGCCTTGAAGCGGAGTTACGCGACGTTCAAAAAGCCCTTGCTGCTGTAGAAAAAGGTGTGTATGGCACGTGTAAGTATTGCGGTAAAGATATTGATGTGAAACGTCTCGAGGCACGTCCAGCTTCTTCCAGCTGCATTGACTGCAAGAAGTTGCTGACTCAGGAAATGTAACCCATGCCGTGGCGCATCGCCTGCCTTCTCACCCTGGTCATTGCTCTTGACCGTGCAACAAAATTATTTTTTATGCAGTCCGCACCGCGCGGACTGTCTTTGTTTTCAAGTATCATCAGCATCACGCGTCATCGAAACTTCGGCATCATTGCAAACGTCCCTGTTCCACTTCTCTTAGTTCTGGGATTCACATGTATCGCCCTCATTTTTTTGCTCCTTCTCCTCTTCCAGGCGTACCGCGCAAAACATACTGAGGAGTGCTACGCTATCGCATTACTCATCGGAGGTGCTATTGGAAATTTCTGGGATCGGGTTCAGTGGGGTTTTGTCTTTGACTGGATTCTCTTATTTCATATCTCGGTCGTCAATATTGCTGATATCTGTATTGGAGTAGGTTTATTTTGGCTTCTTCGCCGCAAACGGCTCTTCGCATCTGCCGCCTCGCTACTCGATAGTCTTTTTTTCATGCCGTAGCCAGCTGACCCGTTCTTTGCCTCCCGTGTCAGTCCTGAGCTTGTCGAAGGATCTCCTCTGATGGTTAGGCGCTTTTTTTCGTATGAAAAAATGAGCAAAATAAAACATTTGACACGCTTTTCAAAATGCCGTAGCGGTAGATGTAGGTGCAGGAACACAACGATTCACAAGGAGAACGATCGTGAAGAATCACAGAATGTACTGTTTGTTTGTGGCTATGTTGCTCTCGCTCTTCGGTGCAGCGTGCCGATCCGAGGACCAGTCGTACAGTCAAGAGACTCACGAGGACAGTCCGCAGCCCGATCAGGGATCAGGCAAAGAGCAACCGGATGGGTCGAATGGTCCGTGGCAGCCAGGCAGCATCAACTTCATTCCAGCTCCCGAGCAGAGCTCGAGCGGTAATGGTCCATCCTATCAAGAATACGTGACCGAGATGAGAATCGTAACTGGGTGTGGTGTCGACGATCCGGACACGGTCTCCGTGGCCAAAAATCACGCGGCTGCATCAGGCTGCGAACGGATCTCCGTCACGCTGTTGCGTAACGACGACGGCGACCTCTACGAAGTCGCTGCGCCTGTGCAGTGGTCGATCACCAATGTCCAAGCTGTTTCGCTCAACTGTTTGAATGGGCCACAGGATGATCTGTGCCACTTGCTCGGCCATCAGGACAGCTTCGATACCGATCCGGAAGGCGACAGCGAACCGATGACGGATCTGAACATCTGTGCGCTGAATAGCTGCCCAACGCCGCAGCCCGCCGACTGCGAGCCAAAGATCTGCATGTCTCTCAGCGTGGCCTCAGTTGTCAATATCGAGGGCACCTGGGTCTTCAATCCGAATATGATGCCGCCAGGTCAGTCCGTCTCCATCCTCCAGGACGGACGCTCGTTCAGTGATGCGTGGGTCGGCATCAAGAACGGTCTTGTACAGGGCAAGGCCGTGAGCTTCGAGCTCGACGACTACATCTATCTCGGTCAATTCTATCCGGATCGCAATCACATGACCGGCGTGGTCATCGATCAGCTGAACAACAATAGCGTACTCGGCAACTGGACCGCAGTGCGAATCCCCTAGGGGGCTGACTCTTCTCATCTAGCAGCCCCCACATTCTTTTGTTTTCCATCTGTCATTCCCACGAAGGCGGGAGTCTTGCTCCATTCATCCGAGTCGACGGATTAAGATTCCTGCCTTCGTGGGAATGACACCTGATGCTTTTCCATTCTATGGCCTCCACCATTCTTACATCTTCCATTATTGGTCTCGATGGCTATCAAGTCGCAGTTGAATGTGATATTTCACCAGGACTGCCGGCGTTTCTCGTGGTTGGCTTGCCGGATACGGCCGTGCAAGAAGCGCGCGAGCGGGTAAAGAGCGCCATGAAACATTCGGATACTCCATTTCCACGTACCAAAATTACCATTAATCTCGCTCCAGCTGATCTCCGCAAAACCGGAACGTGTTTTGATCTGCCAATTGCCATTGCTATTCTGACTGCACATGGTGACCTTCCTGCTCGTGACCCTTATGACTGCATGCTGATCGGAGAACTAGCGCTGGATGGACATCTGCGTCCCGCTTCAGGATCGCTATCAACCGCCCTACTTGCCAAACAACTTGGAATTAAAGAGTTGATCGTACCAAAAGAAAATGCGACGGAGGCCATGCTCGTTCCAGATGTAACTATCTATGAGGCCTCAACCTTACGCGAAGTGGTCGATCATATTGCTGGTCGTGCCAAGCTTCAACTCGCCAAACCCGGAAATTTCTCTCTCCGATCTCCGAATATTTCTTATCCAGACATGTCAGCTATTCGGGGCCAAGAACAAGCAAAGCGCGCACTTGAGGTTGCCGCAGCCGGTGGACATAACATCCTCCTGCAAGGACCGCCAGGTTCAGGCAAAACACTGCTCGCAAGGACCTTTCCCGGAATCTTGCCGGAACTTACACATTCGGAAGCTCTTGATATCACGCGTATTCACTCTGTCGCCGGCGTACTCTCACGTGACGGGCTCTTGGCAGAACGCCCGTTTCGCTCTCCGCATCATTCCGCGAGCGGAGTAGCTCTCGTAGGTGGAGGATCGGTTCCTAAACCTGGGGAAATTTCATTGGCGCATCGAGGTGTCTTATTCTTAGATGAATTTCCTGAGTTCTCCAGAGCCGTGCTGGAGAATCTGCGCCAGCCACTTGAAGACGGTTTTGTCACCGTTTCTCGTGCTCAAGGCACCGTACTCTTCCCGGCTCGTTTTCTCCTCATTGCGGCCATGAACCCTTGCGCCTGTGGCTTTGCCTCAGACCCAGACAAAGCTTGTGTCTGTAGTCCGCTACAATTACTCAACTATCGAAAGCGTCTATCCGGTCCGTTGATGGACCGGCTCGACCTCATGATCGAAGTCCCAAAAGTTCCGACCGAACGACTGGTTGACCTAGCCCCAGGAGAAGCTACGCCCTCTATTCGCGATCGAGTCCAACGGGCACGTAATCTACAGATCGAACGCTACCGAGGATTGAATCTTCTTACCAATGCCGAGCTCACCAGCGATCAAGTTCGACGTCTTGTAACCATCTCAGAGGCTGGTCGGCTACTACTGAAACAGGCGGTAGACACCTATCGCCTGTCCGCCAGAGCCTATTTTCGCATCTTAAAGGTCGCTAGGACTATTGCTGATCTTGATGACGCGATCGAACTCGAAGATCGGCACATCGCTGAGGCGCTTCGCTATCGCCAAAATACAGAACTCTAGAAAATGAGCCTTTTTGGGCTTAAAAAACAGTTTTTTAACCAACCCGATTGACCGAAATCCCATTAATTGCTACCCTTTCTGAACCAAAACACGACCTTTTACTTTTATCAGTCTAAGTCATAAGCGCACACGGATCTATCGCTTTTCGGGAAGAGAAGGACATATAAGCGGTGTCTGCGGTTCGCATGAGAGGTCTTCTATTCCATTCCAATTCAAACAACTCGCCACCTCGGCTGCTATCGCCCTATTTCGAGCGGTTCGTTGGTTAAAACGAAAACTACAGCATGCTTTCTCATTGTTAGGACGAGTATTTTTACCGATCGTGAGTCTCTTCGTTCGCTGGTGCATTTTGCCAGTGTATCGACTCATTGTTCTCTGTAAACTCCGTTTTCAACGCTTGGCTATTCCCGCACGAAGCCTTACGCTCTTCTTTGTCAGTAGCCGCTACTTATTTCATATTGTTCTAGGAGCGGCCACGATCGCCACCATTGTGGTCAATCTTGAAACGAGACAGGCTTCTGCGCAAGACATTGGACAAAACAGCCTGCTTTACGTACTCACCACCAATTCTGAAGTTGAAATCGTCAAAGAGATAGCCTCTACGAACTCCACACCGGCCAGTGTCAGCTACTTGGCTGATAAAACCATGATCGCTGTTCCACATGTTGACTTTGACTATGATACTGGAAGTGATCAACTCGTTGATGAGAGCGTTCCTGGCGCCATTCGTGCCACACCAATCGCAGAACAACTCCCCTCGACTACCCATGCTCCTCGAACAACCGTAGAAACCTATGTCGTAAAAGATGGAGACAGCATTGGTTCTATTGCCGATTCCTTTGGAATCAATGTTGGAACGCTGCTCTGGAGCAACAATCTAAGCAAAAATCAATTTATTCGTCCTGGAGATACCCTGAAAGTTCCTCCGGTGTCAGGCATCCTCGCCACCGTCAAAAAAGGCGATACTCTGGGCGATCTGGCGACACGCTACGATGGAAATGAGGAGGAGATTCGTCAGTTTAATAACATCGTTGATGACACCACGCTTTTGGCCGGTGCTGAAATCATGATCCCGGGTGGACGACCGCCGCAACCAGCTCCAACTTTTGTAGCCATCGCTCCATCTCGAAAACAATCACCAACACCGGACACTCGCCGAATCATTCCTACAAACCCTCAACAAAATAACGGGAGAGAAGATAGCGGCGACCAAGAGCCAACCATTCCAAGTGCTCCTGCTCCTGCAACGCAAAAACCAGCTGACGCAGATACAAAGGCCATACCAAACACTCGCCTGCTCTGGCCGACCAGTGGTCGTGTCATTACTCAGTACTACGGCTGGAAGCACACTGGTGTGGATATTGATGGCGACTTTACCTCTCCTTTATATGCGGCTATGGATGGAGAAATTATCACTGCTGGTTGGAATACAGGCGGCTATGGACTTCAAATCATGATCAAGCATCCAAATGGAATGACCACGCGTTACGCGCATTCCTCGAAGCTATTCGTAAAGGTTGGTGACCAGGTCAAAAAAGGACAGGTGATCGCCATGATGGGTTCAACTGGCCACTCAACCGGCTCTCACTTGCATTTTGAAGTGTATGTGAACGGAAAACGGACTAATCCTCTGTCGTATATACGGTAAGCACCTATTTGCACAATCTCACATTTTGCATAAAAGACGGCATAAACCGTCTTTTATGTTTTTAGCGTAGAGAAGACAAGCCTTATTGACATGTTCTTCGATCCGTGCTACCTTCTCAGTACCTTAGAAAGGAGGTTGGCGTGAGTACGAATCTCTGATTAGTTGTCAGGACGCCCCTCCGTTGTACTTCAAACGTCGTTCAACAATGGAGTTCTCGTTTCTACCTAGTGCCATAGGCGTAACGACAGCTACGGGGTCGTCGTGAGATGTACCCCAAACTGAAAGGAACCTTCTCAATAAAGGTCTGAATGCGTTAGCACCGACATCCAGACGCTCGCAGAAAAGCGCGCGAGAATATCAGTGGTGCAAGTATCTGGGCTATGAGCCAAACTTCCTGTATGACCGGTTTGTGCTTTGTTGAGCGCGGCATACGGGTAGGGGTACGAAATTCCGGCCATCATCCGAGGCGCACGGAAGGATGAGGCTGGGTGGCTGTCAGTCCACAACTTGACCCAGGCGCCGTTCGCCTGGAAAGGCAAGGAACGGCCGGAGACCACGC
This sequence comes from uncultured Gammaproteobacteria bacterium, assembly GCA_964425575.1. GTDB lineage: Bacteria > Patescibacteriota > Patescibacteriia > 2-12-FULL-60-25 > 2-12-FULL-60-25 > CAYRMN01. Next base: position 5,870 of record CAYRMN010000044.1, read on the forward strand.
CGAGGGAGTGAGTGGGACTACACAGGCGAGCTGGTTGGCACCCGGCTCGCTTTTTTCATACAACGAATTTCATTTTTCCGTCGTAGGGGCGTGATTCATCACGCCCTCTGATCGATCAGCATGCCGGATGGCGCGATAAATCGCGCCCCTATGGATCTATCAAATATGGTTGACCCATTTCTTATTTTCGGCTATATTCCGCACACAAATATGCCAGAACCGATTATCAAACCACTCGACAAATCCTTGGTGGAATTAAAATTTATTATCACGCCAGACGAAGCGCAGCCGTATTTGGATCAGGCAGCGACGGATTTACAGCAAGCAAAACCGATCCCGGGTTTTCGCCCTGGAAAAGCACCGTATGAAGAAGTCAAAAAGGTGTTTGGCGAAATGCGCATTTGGGAAACAGCGCTTGAGCGAGTTGTGCGCGCACGCTATGTGCAAGCTGTGCTCGAAAATAAAATTGAATCCATTGGTTCACCGGCCATCTCCGTTGAACAACTTGTACCGGGTCAGGATATAAAATTCACCGTCACAGCTCCGGTCATGCCTCTGGTCTTATCGCTCATGAATTATGACAAGCCCTTGGTCACCAAAAAGAAACAGGAGGCCACTCCAGCAGATGTTGAGGAGGCACTGGAGGACTTGCGCAAGATGCGACGGAAAGAAGTCATTGCTGACAAGGCTGTTGGCAAAGATGACCTTGCGGTGATTGATCTGGAAATGAAAAAAGATGGGGTTATCGTGGAAGGCGGCACGGCCAATGGCTATCGCATCTACATGAATGAGACCCACTATATCCCAGGCTTTACAGAACAGATCATGGGCCTTAAAAAAGGTGACGTCAAAACCTTTGAGCTCACTTTTCCAGCTGAGCACTATCAAAAGCATCTAGCCGGACAACCCATTTCCTTTACCGCGACTGTTCAGGATGTCTACGAACTCACCTTGCCAGAATTAAATGATGGATTCGCTCAAGAACTTGGCCTTGATACGCTTGAAAAACTTCGCGAGCTACTGACAGGTAATCTCAAAAAAGAAAAGGAGCAAAAAGCCGACGAAGCAGCTGAAATCGATCTCTTAGAGAAAATTGTTGGCGGCTCAAAGTTTAGTGAAATTCCAGAGCTGCTAATCAACGAAGAAGTTCGTCGCATGTTCAGCGAGCTTGAGGAAAATGCGGAACGTCAGGGTATGGACATGAAGGATTACCTGTCGCAACTCAAGAAGAGCAGCGATGAACTCAAGCTCGATATGGTGCCTCAAGCTATCCGTCGCGTACAAACAGCTGTTTTGATTAAAGAGGTGGCCAAAAAAGAAAACGTTGTTGTAGATGAAAAAGAATTGGACGCTGAAATTGACCGTATTCTGGGCGGAGTGAAGGATCAGGAAACGCGCGATCGTGTCTCTTCACCAGAATATCGAGACTATGTGGCAATTCAGATGAGAAACCGACGCGCGCTTGAGGCTCTCAAGAAAAAAGCGATCGCAGAAGAATAAACAAACGGGGACGCTCAGGCGTCTCTTTTGCTATCCCATAACAAATGCCATACTTGAATCCTATGAAATTTGGAGCACATGTTTCTATTGCGGGCGGCATTCAGAACGCGCCACTCAATGCTGGAGCCTTGGGATGCGAGGTCTTTCAAATGTTCAGTCGCTCACCACAAGGCGGGCCGGCGCCAAAGCTTACGCCAGAGATTGTTGATGCCTTTCGTGCTAATTGCGACTTGCATCATCTGACTGATTGGGTGATTCATGCCCCTTATTATATTAATTTTGCCTCAGCTGAGGCTCGTACGCGAAGCAATACGATTCGTATTATTCGTGAGGAGTTGGAGCGAGGCTCACTCATCGGTGCCCAATATGTAATGTTTCATCCCGGCAGCGCCAAGGATTTGGGACAGGCTGAGGCCATGACTGCCTGTATTGAAGGAATAAAAAAAGTGTTGGACGGCTATCGGGGCTCTACCAAACTCTTGATTGAGATTTCTGCAGGAGCAGGCATGGTCATTGGTGATACCTTTGAAGAAGTCGCGGAACTGCTGTCTGGTGTTGACCATCCTGAGCTCGGTGTGTGTTTTGATACCGCCCATGCCTTTGCTTCCGGCTACGATCTCCGCACAACCGCTGCGGTCAAGAAAACATTTGATACGTTCGATAAAATAATTGGTCTTACTCGTTTAAAGATGAGCCACTGCAATGATTCCAAAGTTGATCTTGGCATGAAACGCGATCGACATGAGCATCTGGGACAAGGTTTCATCGGATTAGATGGATTCAAAGCGATCGTTGCCAACAAAAAATTAGCTCGCATAAACCTATATCTTGAAACGGAGCCGGAGGGAGTGGAGAAAGACTTGGAGGTTTTGAAAGGGATGAGATAGGGAGGACGTGTGTCGTCCTGAGCGGAACGGAGTGCAGTCGAAGGACCGATGATGAAGTGCTTCCTTATAGATCCTTCAACTTCACATACGCTTCGTTCAGGACGAC
>CAYRMN010000045.1:0-8213 GCA_964425575.1 uncultured Gammaproteobacteria bacterium
TTATATTTATTTTCATAAATAAAAATTAGCCTAATATGGGTATATTATATCATATTAATCAATCAAATAGTCGACAGTCTACAGATTATTGCTAATTGGAATTATTTTGATAGAATGGTTATGTTTTAAAGACATTCCGCGGTGGCGCAGGGTGGCGTGAGAAAGCGAAAACATGAAGCTTTCGCAAGGCCGGAGCGCGACGGCGCGAGGCGGGGTCGCAGAAATTTTCAGCAGAAAATTATCTGTGACAGAGCCTGTTCAGGCGACTGCGAAATAGAGTTGTTTGAAGAATAGAATTTTGAAACAAATAAAATACATTCCGCGGTGGCGCAGCGGTAGCGCAGTCGCCTGTTAAGCGATTGGTCGTAGGTTCGAATCCTACCCGCGGAGCAGAGTAGTTATTGAAGGTGAAAAATCCGAATTTGAGCTTGATAAATCTACGATTTTATCAGGTTCGAACCTCGGATTTTTTGCTTTTGCTTCAAGCAGCCCTTTTATGATGGCCGAATATATTTTTGCGTTGCTAACACTCACTTTTTTGTCTTTAATTGTTAGGTTCGAACCAGTTTCTGTGAGAGCTTCTTTTTTTTCCAAAACCGTCCCATTCTCGAACACCTTGCTTATCCCTACGGCTATCTCAAACGCCTTGAGGGCACGCTGGATTTTTGCCGGATCCACATTCCCCATAGAATCCAGTTCTTCTTCGAGGATTTTAATATCTTCTTTCAATACGGTCCTGGTGTCAGCAAGGTTTTTTTCGTCGATCGTTCCCTGGGCGCACATGAGGATTAGTTTTTTCTCCTGATTTCGTTTTGCCGCCAAAACCTTCTCTATGGAAGCTTTTTTCTCGAACTCATTTTGTTCCTCTGTATTATCGAGTATCTTTATATTTTCAGAGCACCACTTGGCTAATCCTTCCGATATGCACAGGTTATCCCTGAAATACTTGGACATATGCTCGTCTATGACCCCTTCCCATACGCTCTTTTCATCGCAATCCGGATTTTTCTTTTTGCTGCAGTGGTTATAAATGTAGTGGAGATACGTAGGACCCTTCATTTTCTCTATCGCAATTCCGCATCCTGGGCAATGGGTTTTATTTTTATACGCAAACTTCTTTTTGCACTTAGGGCAGATAAGCTGGTATTTATGCTCTGCTGTAATAGATCCGCCGCAATTGCCGCACTTGGCGACCCCGGTATAAGCAAAGGAGTTTTTGTTAACCGACGGCCTCGGCCTACCCTTGTTACCCAGAAGGGTTTGATTGTACCAGTATTCTTCTTCGGTTATGGCTCTTGGCATATCCGTATGTAACTCATGTCTGACCTTGTCTTTATCAAAGAAGAATCCTGCATATACTGGGCTTTTCAAAAGAGTTCCGTGTACATAAGAGTCACCGAGTTTTTTCCCGCCCTGCCGTTTATGCAGAGGTGTCAGCAGACCCATCTCCCAGCTCATTCTCGTTATTTCACGCGCTGAATATCTACCTGTGTTGAATTTCTTTAACAGTTGCGCGACAAGTAAGAATTTTTCTTTGTCTACGAACCATCCTCTGTTTCCTTTTTCTTTTGTAAGGTCATTTATGAACCCAATAGGAGCGACTCCATTGGGGTATCCTTTAAGATATCTTGTTCGAAGCCCGGTCTTTACATGCTCGCCCTTATCGTCTGAATCCTTTTTCGAGAAAGCAAGCTCAATGGTCAAGAAGGCCTTATCCGTTGACGTGTTGTAGTAAGTCTTAGCCGGAGTTCTTATCTCTAATAATTTTTCCAGATCCATAAGGTAAATTACGGTTCCGGCGTCCATGGAGTTTCTTGATAACCGATTGGGAAACAAGACAAGAACCGCGTTTGCTTCTCCTTTTCTTATGCGTGTCAGCATCTCATTGAATTTCAAGCGGCCTGGGTGGTGGGCACTTTTAGATTCGTATATCACGTCTACGATTTCTAATCCGTTTTTTTCCGCATATTCTCTTAACTCTCGGATCTGCGTTTCTATAGATTGAACCTGTCTATCTTCCGTTTCGCTTGATTTTCGGCAGTATATAAAATATCTTTTTACAATTTTTGGTGTTTCCATTTTTTTGCATTATCTATAATGATCTTTTAATAACAAGTTACCGCGAAGTGTTCTCAAGTCCAATTTTTGTCCCCATACCACCTCCATAGCGTGATTCCCTGCAGAGAAACAAGCTGGAAGTGAATATGTACAGAAAGAGAAGAAATCGAGCGCCCGTGACGGATTTGATATACCGTTTTACTCAAGCCCATGGTTTGACCCTGGAGGACTGGATCGCTTGAGGCGAACACCACACCCTATCTTCAGTTCCAAGATACCCTCCTCGCGCCCGGGACAATGCCCGGATGGTTGCTGCTACTCTCGAGCGGTAGCAGGATACCTTGGTTCAGCCGGTTTTGTTATTCCGAGGACTCGCTGACGACCCCGTTTCTTTCTGATTGTTAAAAAACACTTCCGAGAGAATTTATTTTCCCTCGTCCGAACGGATGAATTTTTTCCTCCATTCGGACGAAAGCGGGCGAGACGATGGATTTATCGAGTCCGCCCGTTTTGATTCGTCTATGCTCAAGAACACCCCCATTTTGCAGCGTCCTCAGAGGTCAATCCGACGAGGTGCCGAATAAGAAATTTTCTATCGGTGTACTCGTAATCGTCTCTGTTCACGAATTTATAAAATCCTTTCACTACTGCAGGCTTCTTAAATCCTTTACCTTTTACTGCGTCGGCAAAATTTACGTAGCTTCCTCTTTCCGGATGCTTTCTTGTTTTGTTTTCAAAATTAGCTTGTATGCTCTTCATGCTGGTTGTTTGTTTCCATTAATTCATTCGACCTTTGATTTTCTTCAGCTCTGGCAAGCGCAATACAAGCCATTTTGTATAGCTTCAGCACAGAGATTCCAAACCCATCCGCTTCTTCGTCAGTGAAAGTTACTCCGTAGTCGCGGAGCATAACTTTTTGTATTTCTTTTATTGCTTCTTTTTTGAGAGTCATTGCCCACGGCTGGCGCCCGCGGGCTCGGTTCGCACGGCAAGGTGACTGATGGATCCCTTGCAGTGCGAGTCGAGTCTACGATTGAATCCACCGTAGTTTAATTAAATCGTTTTTGTTTTTTACGGATTATCGCTGGCAGAGTAATTCAATTTTTTATTTGTGCTTTTGTTGCAAATGAAAAAAGACGACGTTTTGAGTTGTCCACCAGTAATCGCCAGTAATTAGAACTTATACTTCCGGATTGTTTAACTTCCATCCGGCAAATCTTCTTCCTTTGTGATAGGTATCTATAATTCGTCTTTTGTCTGGAAGCTTTCTTCCTAATAATTTTTCGTTGACTTTGGCTCGTCTAAAAAAGTTAGTTATGGCATCATCAATTGCTTCTTTTGTAGTTCGTGTGTCACTGCCAATAATTGTGTCCAGTTTAATCAATTCTCTTTCCATTTGTTCAAGAGATACTTTTCCTTCAATATCTGACTTACAGAGCAGGATGTTAAGTATTTTAAAATGCAAAGTGTCGTGATCGAGCGGTTTGCCTCCTATAGTTATGAGTTCTCTGAAATAGCGAAAGTCGCCGTTTGAATCTTTAGTAATAGCTCGATTCTGAATATTTTTCCCGCTTATCAAAACTTTTTGATATTTTGAAATTTCTTTAAGAATTATTTCTCTTTTGAATTTTAACGTAGCAAATCCAGGCCTGTTCACGCTAATAGTAACAGTTGGTTCTGGTTCTCCGGGCAAGTTCATAGGCATGATACTTTCTATCACTGCGCTTTGGCTATAACCTACAGATCCAGCCTGATTTATTTTTTCTATAGATAAAACTTTATTATTTTGGAGATGTTTAAGAATAGTTTGTTCCGCCAAGTCCGAAAGCCCTGCAATACTTCCAAGTTCATATTTAATCTTGCCGCCTTCAATAGGTTCTCCGTTTTCGAGTATGTTTGTAAGAACATCCAGGACAAGTCCCGGATCATCAGTCGTTCTCATTTTATTGTTCTGATATTAGCACATTCCTCGGACAATTTGCTCTTTCTGGCTTGCTGTGGCCCTCAAGGTTGCGAGAGGGGGCTGAGAGTTGATAAACTGGCTTAATTGAGCCGTTTTTTGCTATTTTGCTGTTGACAGCTTGACTTTAGTGTTGCGCAGGTGTATAATATAGGTAGGAATTAAGCACTTTTACAAGATGTTGGTCTGGGAGCCAAAAGACCTAAAATGTGGCGATATGGAGAGAAAACTTCATCTATGGCATTCCGCAAACAAACCAGGAAGAATGGAAACCCCATACCTTCCCGATCTGCTTGGTAACCCCAAGGAGGATAACATGGAAAACTTTAGGTTCGCGTCGACTCGTTTCGAGGTTTCGGTTTACGAGGCATCTGACTGTCTGGTGTTTACTGCCAGCGAGAGCGACTACCCCGTAGGGATTTGTATGCATGGCGAAACACTTGCTAAGCATACAGTCGAAATGGTCGCTCACACAAAAGCACAGGGCTTCGACAAGTTCGTCATCGCCTTCTCCGGCTGCTGCGACACCGACACTGGCAGTATCGTGGAAGTGTGCAAGATCACTCGCGAGGCTGGCGTAAGTTTCGTGTGGCTCAACCCCACCATCCACGACGGATTCTATTGCTGGGACGGCGAAGAAGTAATTCAATCGTTCGCCCACGCCGAGAAGTTGTGGAAGGGATGCAAGGGTGCGGAAGAGGTTGCCGAAGAGTTGGCACACCGTGACGATTGCGTTGCCAGGGGGAAGAAGCACAACGAAGACGAAGCTGCTCTGCTGAAGCAGTACCCTGTGGTGATGAAGGTGGAGGCGATCGAGTCTCACTATCATAAAGACAAGCAGTCGGCCGCCGAACAAGCCTTCTACACCTTTTTTGGGAATCAACTTCCGATTGTGTCGAAGGTGAACTGCGTGGCGCTCTTCGATGAGAATCTGGCGGAAGGAGTGTTGGTTACGAAATCGCAAACCATTCACTTCTCGGTCGTCGGTTGTTCCATCAACAGAGACACGCTGCTGGGGCGCGGAAAAGGCAATGCTGGCCAGAAGGGATACACCAAAGGTGGAGCGGGTTCTATCCGCATCGAATTTGGTCCCGAAGTGCCGCAAGTCTCCCTGTACTGCCACCCGGGTAGCTGGAAAGTGACCCCGGTCGGTCTGCCACACGTGAGTCATTGCAGCCAGTATGGCAAATCGTGGTACGAATTCTACTTCGAGCCAATGTGGCAGCGCCTCTACAACACCAACGCCTGACCAAAACATTTTGACCATACGGAACTGATTCATATTTCATACCAACAGTTCCAAGTTCTTTCATTGGGCGAGTCATTGATTCGCCCTCCCATCAAAGTATTTTTAAGAGAATATTTTGATGGGAGAAAATTCTCCCTTAGATCTTTAACAGGAGAATACACAAGTTGACACTACGATTGTTCCTGAAGCGTGTTTGGGAGGTGTACAAACCTCTCCGATTTTCCATGCTTGGGCTGTTTGGATTCATCATCGTTTCCCAAGCTATCAGCATGATCGCGCCCTGGCTCAACAGCAAGATCATAGACAGTCTGGTGCGGAATGCTCCGCTCAGCCACATCTACATCTTCGCTGGCATAACGGCTGCTCTCTGGCTCTTCCGGACAACCTTGTTTGGTTGGATCCGGGACCGCTACGAGCTCGCTTACATTGACTACGCTATTCCGAAACGGATGCAGGAAGTCACGCTGGTTAAGTTGTTCGGTTTTTCGATCGGACAGCATACCAGTGAAAACTCCGGCATCAAGCAAAGCGTCATCAATCGCGGCGAGAACGCCCTGCAAAGTCTCGGCGACCTCGTGCTCTACCAAGCTTTCCCGCTTTTGGCAGAAGTGTTCATTCTGACCGGCATACTCCTTTACTGGAGCAAGCTGATCGGACTGATTGTCCTGGTTGCTGTCGTGCTCTACGTACTGGCTGTGATCAAGATAAATAATCACTTCCGCCCTGAAATCAAGAAAATCGAGAAGTTGTTCATCAACGACTCGAAATTCCAGGGCGAGATCATTCGCAACATTGGCCTCGTCATGGCCAACGCCCAAGAGGACCGCGCTCAAAAGGAATGCAAGGAAAGCCTTGCCGGAGCCCACAACCTCGCCAGAAGTGTCTGGAATCGCTTCGTCACCTGGGCAGCATTTCGCAACGCCATTTCGGTGATTGCACTCCAGATCATTCTGGTCATCTGCATCAACGCCGTCCACAACAAGCAGTACACGCTCGGCCAGTTCGTTATGTTCATGGCCTGGGCCACCAACGCTCTCGGCAATCTCGGCAACTTGAGCCCCCTTCATCGGCGGCTCATCCAGCATTACACTTCCGTCAGAAAATACTTTGATATGCTCTCAATCGAGCCGGACGTCAAAGTCATCCCGAATCCAGTCCGGCCGGAGAAATTCGCCGGGCGGATCGAGTTCAAAAACGTCACTTTCCGATACAAAGGCAGAGACGTTCATGGACAGATAGAGGAGGGTGATGAAGAGGAACAGAAACCTGCCGAACCGAAAGTGGTCAGTCCCGCTCTCGACAACGTCAGTTTCGTCATCGAGCCGGGTCAGACCGTTGCTTTCGTTGGAGAGTCCGGTGCGGGCAAATCCACTTTGGTCAACGCCATCATCCGGGCACAAGATCCGGAGACTGGCCAAATCATCGTGGATGGGAACGATCTGCGGGTGCTTGACCTCAAGCATTTCCGCGAGTCGATCGGGATCGTCAATCAAGACGTCTCTCTTTTCGACCAGACGCTTCGTTACAACATCGTTTACGGTCTCAACGGCCGGGCAGCGAAGCTATCCGACACCGAACTTCACAACATCGCCGAGATGTCGTGTATCGACCGCTTCTTCCATAGATTGGAGAAGGGATTCGATACGCTCATCGGCGAACGCGGAGTGAAGCTCTCCGGCGGCGAACGCCAGAGGGTCGGCATTGCGAGGGCCTTAATCAAAGAACCTGACATCCTGATCTTTGACGAAGCCACCAGCAGTCTCGACTCCGAGAACGAAAGCTTGATCCAAGGTTCAATCGAGCAAGCAGCCAAGGGGCGCACGACGATCATTATCGCTCACCGCTTCAGCACCATTCGGAACGTCGACAAGGTAATCGTCTTCGACAAGGGCCGGGTGGTCGGTCAGGGAACGCATGAGGAACTCGCGGAAAACTGCGAGACCTATCAGCGCCTGACCCGTAAGCAAGTCTTTGTGTAATTTCTCGGCAGTATTCAAGCGGCCTCGCAATGTGGGGGTCGCTTTTTGTTTTTGTATAAATTTTTGACAGCGATATAATTACTCACATGATATTCGAACTCACAGACAAACAATGGGCGTTGGTTGCGCCGATTGTGGCGAGGCACGAACGCATGGAAACGCGCGGCAGGCCGCGCTGTTCTGATCGCGCAGTGCTCAGCAGTATCTTGCACGTGATACAGATGGGCGGATCGTGGAGAAGGTTGCCGAAGGGAGTAGGATTTCCTTCTTTCCAGACGTGTTTCCGCAGGTACTACGAATGGGCAGGCACTGGCAGGCTGGACAAGGTTCTCGAAGTTTTGGCCAAGGACATGGAGGAGAGGGGCAAGATCCCGCTCAGGTCTTGCTTCATGGACGAAGTGTATGAATTCATCAGGGATTCCCGCGGGCTGTATCTGACAGAGGGGAACGATGCTTATGAAAATCCGGATCTTCCGTGGGACGTGCGTACGCGCCTTTTGTTCCAGTCGTCATACACGTGGAAGAAGCTGCTTGATACGCGCTCGGCGTGGCTGTCGGCGCGCATGCCCGACGATTTGGCTGTGCGTTCCACCTACAAGGAATTTACACCGGAGTATTGTTGATTTTATTTTGAGACTATATTTCAAGACGTCGCTTTTTTCAAACGTTTCAATTCTCCCATTCCATTTTGGTGGAGATTTAAGCCGTTTATTTTGAGACGAATTTCGTAAACCCCGTTTTAAATTCGCTTTGATTCGTCCCAAGCACGAGATTTAATCCGCGATAGGCTCTTTTTGATTCCATTTAATTCCACACGAATTCACCTGCACATGCTCACTTTTATCCCTTCTTCGGCCAAATCCTCGAGTATCTCCGGAAAACCTCCCACAGCGCCAATCAACCCCTCTTTTGCTGCGTCCTCAGCTATGTTTCGGCTCAACCCCGTCTTCCATATTCCTTAGTTTTA
>CAYRMN010000046.1:0-7579 GCA_964425575.1 uncultured Gammaproteobacteria bacterium
AAACGCTGTGAACGACGACGAGACATGAGAATGCGTATATCCTAACGGTTTTGCAGAGAGTCGTCGATGGGAAGAGTGCTACGGATCAAAATTGATTTTTGTTGATGTAGACCTCTCTCCAAAGAGAGATCCTCATATTATCTCTAACAAGTTCTCATAAAACTTCTTTTTCGCCTCAGTTACTCTCGTCGCTCCTGTTTGGATGCGATCAAAAGCTGCTGGATCGGCTTCGTACTTCAAGAGTGCACTGAGTAAATTTGGATAATGAGACGCTGCATCGTGGAGGATGTGATCATCGATGTACATCCGGGCCCTTTTCTTTCGCAAGCGGTCTTCATCTGTGTCTAAATTAGTATCAACAAAAACATCCGGGAATGCAGCGTCTCTCCCCCGTTTTACTTGTTTGAATTCCGTTGGAATGGTCGCTTCCAATACCAGGAGCGCACCAGCAGTTTTGAGGTAGTCACCTTCTCGCATCAAATCCTCAAGCGCAGCTACATACTCCCGTGTCCCCTCCAGAGGAATCGCGCGTGAGAATGCCTCATCATCAATACCGAGGGCTCCGTAAAAATCACGTCGCCACTGTTCATGGGAATGTTTGGGATGCTCTGTGCCGCGCTCATCGATCCCCATTTCATCATGATAATTCGCTTGCAAAGCTCGTTGCAGTTCGATGTCATGCGCCTTTTCCACTGCTTGTATTCCAGCCAGGAGAAGAGCGTCAAACGGACGAGCTGCTACATAACGCTGTTCTGCAAAGATACGCCACTGCATCGGTGTAAGTTCGGCTTTTTCAAGTTTTTCTAAAAAACATTATGTAATGCAATGTTATATAAAGCCGTTTTCACCAAATCCTGAAGGCTTGCATGAATAATATGATGGGTTAAAGCCATGAGGGGCAGTGTACTCTAGGCCATAAAAAATAAAAGTGGCTATATAGCCACTTTTATTTTACGTGTTCTGCTTCTACACCTCCTCCGCTACTGCGGCACCTTCGCTCGATTCTTCTGCATCATCTGCTGGAGGTCGAGTGAAACTTGTTTCATTATCTTCTTTGACGCGCCAGGCTTCGATAGTTTTTTGACGGAGTTCCTTAAAGAGGTCTGGTCGTTCACGAAGACCATTCTTAGCATTTTCACGACCAACGCCCAATTTCTCTTCGCCGTAGCTATAGCTATTGCCGGACTTTTTAATAATACCCATTTCAACCCCTGTATCCAGAAGATCACCCGACAATGAGATGCCTTCGTTATACATGATATCGAATTCACAGGTACGGAACGGTGGTGCGACTTTGTTTTTTACAACTTTCACTTTCACGCGGTTGCCGATAATACGCTCCCCCATCTTGATCTGGGCGCTACGACGAACCTCGATACGCATGGACGAATAAAACTTCAGCGCCATGCCGCCGGTAGTGGTTTCAGGATTGCCATAGACAATACCAATCTTCTGACGAACTTGGTTAATAAAAATGACACTCGCTTTTGATTTAGAAATAATGGACGTGAGTTTGCGTAGCGCCTGGCTCATCAGTCGCGCCTGAAGCCCCATGTGGCTATCCCCCATTTCACCCTCGAGTTCTGCTTTTGGCGTCAATGCTGCTACAGAGTCAACGACAATCACATCGACCGCATTTGATCGAACCAGGGTCTCGACGATATCTAAAGCCTGTTCGCCGCTGTCAGGCTGAGAGATGAGGAGCTCATCAACCTTTACGCCGATCTTACGAGCGTAATCCGGATCAAGTGCATGCTCCGCGTCTACGAAGGCAGCAATGCCTCCCATCTTTTGGAGCTCAGCAATAATATGCTGTGATAGTGTTGTTTTTCCCGAAGCTTCTGGTCCATAGATTTCAATAATACGACCACGTGGAACACCCATCACCCCGAGCGCCAAGTCTAACGAGAGACAGCCCGTTGGAATAGCATCAACTTCCATCTTTTTCGCTTCTCCTAAACGCATGATGGAGCCTTCACCGAAGCGTTCCTTGATTTGATCAATCGCCGCCTGTGCCGCCTGTCGTCGTTCATCACGTTCATCATTCACTTTTTTGGCCATATATTTTTTTATTATGTTCTATTTTCGTTCTATACTGTCTCACATCAGAAAAAGATGTGCAAGAGTCTGAATGGTGTCGTCCTGAGCTTGTCGAAGGATCTACTCTCTTACCGTACCGATAATACAGAGCGGATCCTTCAACTCCGTCAAACTCCGCTCAGGACGACGGTATGGATCACCACAAACGAGAGTGACGTCGCAGAGAATGTGCGACGTCGAAAGAAATGTTTTTGAACCGCTACGGCACGATCGGCAGCCAACCGTTTTGGTAGTCTGGTCCAAACTGATTAGGCTGATACTGATAGACAATGAGCCCGCTTGGACCAGTGAGAGTCACGAGTCCGATGGGTTTCCCGCATCCACCGGTTGGTGCACAAGACCAGTCTCCCCACCAACGACCATCGCCCAAAAGAACGGTGAAGAGGAACCCAGTCGTACCGCTTGGCATATCGAGATCACAGTCGAGCAGACCGTCATTTGGAATGAGATCCGGACAGAGCGCAAAGGTGGCAGGAATCCAGTCGTAGAAAACCGGACCCGGCGGATTCCACATGGCCTGCAGCTGATTCGTACCCGGCACGATCGGCCCCTCGTAATGAAAGTGGACTTTGCCGAGCGGCACATTAGCGCCGTTGCCCGACGGTTCCATTACCCCGCTGTCTGGCTGAGAGGGACCAGGATCGCTGTTCTTGCTAGCCGCTTCTCCGCCGCTTCCAGATGTTGTGGTGACGGATGTGGATGTGGAAGATGTCGTCGTACCACTCATGCCACCGGCTCCAGTACCAGAGCTACTTGATGTGCTGGCTGCAGGAGAACCACCCGACCCACCAACTCCACCCGTACCGTCACTCGGACCCCCCTCACCTTCCTCTTCACCCGTGCCACCGCCTGGAGAGGTTGGCGGACAATCGTCAACACAGGCCGAGGGATGGCTACAGACTGAAAGGTTGTCGCTCGTAATCAGAGCGCCCTTGCTTCCCGCCACAGCGTCGATCACGTTGTTAGCGACCGTGACGATCTGCCCAGCTTGATACCCCAGAGCAAGAAACGTGTCCCAGCTCGCAACAGGAAGGCGATGGCCTTGAGCCACCACGCACACTTCACTGCTCGAGTCAGCCTTGATTAGCGTTCCATCACGAAGCGTTTGAAACCCCTGATCTTGCGTGGCCTGGAAGAATGCGGGCCGCTCGTCCGGCGAACGCAGTTGGATATCAACATCGCGCCATCCCCAGGATTGAAATGCCTCGTAGCTGATAAAAACCTTGCGCCAGGCTCCGGGGATCGGCCCACTATATTCATACACTGCCGATGCATCCGTGAACTTGATCACCTGATGCCCGGCGCGTGGTGAGACAAAAGCGCTCGCGATCGACTCGCATGACAGCTCGGCATCAATCGCTGATACAGCTCGAGGAGCGAGCTGTTCCTCGATCACTGTTGTTGGATCAATGACGTGGCGATAGCCATTCTCGTCCAGCATCCAGAACGTATTGTCCTGCGCATGATGCAATACGGTTCCGGCTGGGTGCCACAATACGGGCATCGTTCCAGACAGAAGGGCGGGCATGAACAGAGCGGGATCAGCATACCAACGACGCTGGCTAGGCGATCCGTCGTAGCCTCGAAACCAAGCATGTGGATCCGAGGCTTGTGCTGCCACGGCAGTCTGAAGACGGATGCCAAGATGTAGATGCTCCGCGCCATCGCCGTTATGTGCATCATCGTTGACGTAGCCGATCACGTCGTTCGGTCCGACTGTATCGCCGACCTTCCAGGTGAGCGCATTTCCACCGCCCTGTACAGGCGTCTTACGGAGGTGGCCGTAGATGCTCATGAACTGCATGATCGACACCTGTTCGCCCTTGCCGTTCATGACGGTGAGTGGATTCGCGAGCTGATGTTCGACCACGACCACGAGCTGTCCATAGCCCTTGGCCGGACCATAGAAACGCACCGTACCGCAAGCGATAGGCGCGACCGTCAAGCCTTGAGTAAGCTGAATGTCATAGCCCAAGTGGATGCCGTCGTAATAAAACGTGCGGCCATTGTAGACCTGTTCCAGGTCACTCTGCGTGGTCGGATAGCGCACCTGAGACACGATGCACGACACGGGTACGAGGTCTTGCCCCTGCGTCGTGCCGACCATGACCTCCTGCGGCTGCGATCGGCAGCCGATGATGAATGCACCAAACCAATGCAGGCAAAACAGCATGAGTGCTGTCCCAACCAAAACGAGCAGGCGTTTCGTACTCATGTGAATCTCTCTTTCTTTGTCCAAGGGACAGTATCTAACCGAGAGGAACGTCCCCCCGTTTTTTTCGTGATATATCGCGGAAAAAACGGGCAAGACGTTTCAAAGCGGCAATCATGGAGATGAATGAACACTTATTTGCATTCAGTCTGCTGTAACGGAAATTGGAATGCTTACATACTGATGTTGAATTTTGAAAACGTATAAAAACGAAGCTTCAAAATGAAATCACATCCTTCGCAGCGCATGGACGACCCACGGCGCGGACCTATGAGGACTTACGCGTTCGGCGCATACCTTTGTCCCCCGCTCTTCGCGAAGGGCGGGGTTCGCGGTCTGCATCCAAACGCGTAAGTCCTACTCCATGACTCTCTCCCCAGCTTCGCCAACAAATCCACGTTTTTATCCTGCTTTTCCAGTCCAGTGGTCGTACCAGACTGGGGCATATGCAATGGGCCGCTTACTTCCCACAGAACGCCTAAGGCATGTGATTCGCGAACGAACTCCCTATCTCATTCATCTCCCTTGATTGTCGAGGTGCGGGATCTTTCGACCCACAAACCTAGTATAAATTTTGGCTAAAATTAGTCAAAAAATGATGTTACTAGTGTCTGACATCATTCTTCTTTATATTCAAAACGCAATCTCAAATATGAGGCTTTTGAGGCATTGCAGCATGTTAATAGGGATCAACATTCAAACAAAAAAGCGACAAATGTGCCGCGCGCTACTCTCAAATTGTGGATAACTAAGGCTTCGTCCGAAAATAACTTGCTCAGATCGTGCTCAATGCGCTTCAGATATGGCCTGAACGACTGAGCTATACCGGAGACGTAGCAGTAGCTACGATGAGGATATCGCGATTGAGTGAAGGGCGTAGATGAAGATGCAGTGAGTGCAAGATGGGGAAGGCTATTTTTGGATGAAGCCTAAGTTACCCTTCTTCTTTTTTGCTCAACACAAACCAAAAATAGATGAATAGCACATAGATCATGATCATGGACCAAGAACTCATGCCTTTGGTCGACCATTCTAACCATGGCGTATAGCGTGTTAACCCGGCGATGCCTTCGATGAGCTTTGCTAATCCCAGAGTTGGCGCGTTGATGAACAAAGAACCTATCCCATTTCCCCAAGCAGCGGTAATCGTACCCCACATCATAATGAACGACACAAGTGGTAACACAAACACATTTGTAAAAATGCCCGCCAGAGATAGCCGTCCAAAACTCCAAGCTACATATGGCACAGTCATAAGTGTGGCACCGAGCGTCATAGATAACGTCGTACGCGTCTCCAACCAATTCGGCAACCACTTCAAACCACTCTCGATCAACGGCGTCCAACTCAGGAGTCCCCACATGGCCAAAAACGACAAGGCGAAACCTGCATCGTAAACGAGCTGCCACGGATTGATGATCAACAATATGACCGCGGACACAAGCAGGAGACGGAATGGCTGTGAGATTCTGCCCACCTCACGCGCAACAAGCACGAGCCAACCCATAAGGGCTGCGCGCGTAACTGATGGCGAAAAACCGACAAAACCACAAAACAACAACAGAACAATTGACGTGAGTACAAAATTATAACGCCGCCTCAATCCGATATGAGCCACAAGAAGTGCCAATACCTGAACCACGATCGTCACATTTGAACCTGAAACGGCCACGATATGAAGCAGACCAGCACTCCGAAACAAATCGTGTTGTTCTTTTGATAATTGTTTTTCCCCATAGAGAATCCCAGTAACCAATGCCGCCTCGTCACGTGGCAAGGCTGACGCAATCCGCGCCGTAAGTAACATGCGCCAGCGCTCAAGCATGTTTGGCGAAGTCGAAACGATAGCCTGAAGAGATCCTCGCCCATTGATAAAGCGTAAGCGCGGAAAAGAAGATAGATCACAACGAGCTACGCCGAGACTAAATGCGAGGAGGATTGCAAACATGACAACAAAGATCCATTCGCCCTCTCTACGGTCATTTCTGACACGTCGATCGCGACTGACATGTCCCGCGCAAAAAACGAAACCAACCGCAAGCACAATAAAAATCACCGTCCATTGTCCAACGGATAGCCATGGATACACCCGTGTCGAATGAACAGCTACTCCAATCACAAACGCCACCATCATCCAACCCGCAAGAGTACCTATGGTACGAGGAAGATAAATGCTCATCTTCCAGAGCTATCATGAATTGAATAGAATGACGAGGATAAAAAATAGCCGCTGCGTGCGGCTATTTTTTCTATTGAAAGGCTTAGCGGTTGAGAGAATCTTCACAGGCCATCAGAGCTTTGGCTCGCTGGGCATGGAATTTGGCGCTTGGTGTAAATGATTTTATGCCGGTCCATGGTCGTACTGTATCAATGTAGGTTAGTGTTTTGCTTGCTAACACTTCATCACCCCAACATGGACCAGGACTGTTATCTCCGCTGGCCGCACTCACGACAATCAACTTGTTACCGATAAACCCAAGAAAATTAAAACCCGATCCGCCGGCTTGGCGATAGATGCGGGTCAATTTTCCAGTCTCAAGATCGTAGCGATACACTTTGGTCGTAAATGGACCTCCCGTTTCTGGGTCTTTTTTCTGATCAATGCGGACGCTGATATACATGTAACGTCTATGTAGAGGATCTGGTAGGACGCTGGTAATCTGAGGCGCCCCAACATCCTTGTCCTGGAATGAATGCATACTGACTCCATAGGGAATCAAACGAAAAGACAGGATTCCGCTCTCATCCTCCGAGGCTCCCCACCAATTTTGATAAGGACGACTTGATGAAGACAAATCTTCAATCGCCGCTGCACGCGTGACGAAGGGCAATCCAAGTGAACTGATGCAGCTTACGATGGCAATGACTCGTTTGAACGAAAAATTCATAAACATATTGGTATTTTTATGACATAATGATATCACGTTCCGTATGGAGACGAATACCCATCTCAATCTTATCTGCCTCAATACCTGGGCGGCGACTGCGGGAACGGAGAAGCTGCTCTCATTTTTTCGAACATACCGCAATACGGATATTTTTTGTTTGCAAGAACTCTATAAAGGGGGTGCGCAGGAAAAGCGAAAGACCGCTGCAGGAAAAAGTTTAGCAAACATCGATACCGAAATTCTGAAAAAAATTCAAGATGTGTTACCAGATCATAACGTCTATTTTACTCCACAATACGTCCCATTTTTCGGCACCGCAATTTTGTATCATAAACGATATCGACTCTTGGAATCTGACTCAATCTGCGTCTACCAAGAG
>CAYRMN010000047.1:0-6401 GCA_964425575.1 uncultured Gammaproteobacteria bacterium
GTCAAGCGCCCCGGCCACCGTCTCACGGCCGCGGGCGCTTCTCTCGTTTTATGGGGATAACTTTTCATTAAAAGATAAAAAAGGCTTGGTTACTTGAAGAAAAGGGGAAAATAGCGTATCGTGCGCAGTATGTCTGAACCATCCACAACCTCGCCTATTTTTTACGGTCTGGGAATTGCACCCAAATTGCTTGAAATCCTGCAGCGAGCTCATTACGTGACACCGACGCCTATCCAGCATCAGTCCATTCCGATTGCAATTCAGGGCAAAGATATCATTGGCATTGCCCAGACGGGAACCGGTAAAACGCTTGCCTTTGGCGTGCCATTAATCCAGCGCTTAGCTCAAGTGAAGGGCAAAGGACTGGTTATTCTGCCAACACGAGAGCTTGCACTTCAGGTCGAGGAAACCTTTCAAAAGATCGGAAAAGCGATTGGATTACGTACAGCCGTGCTAATCGGAGGCGCTTCCATGCACGCTCAAATTCAAAGCTTGAGAAAAAATCCGCACGTCCTCGTTGTAACTCCAGGCCGCTTGTTGGATCACATGGAGCAAAAGACGGTCAATCTACACGATGTGAAGATTCTCGTTTTGGATGAGGCTGATCGTATGTTAGACATGGGATTTGCCCCTCAAATCAAAAAGATTTTTCTGGCCTTACCGCATGATCGTCAAACGATGCTGTTTTCCGCTACCATGCCGACCGAGATTTCGAAGATTGCGACGACGCACATGAAATTGCCAGTTCGTATCGAAGTTGCTCCGGCTGGAACCGCCTCTGAACGCGTCACACAGGAAATGTTTATTATCAAGAAGGATGAAAAACTTCAGCTGCTTGAAAAATTATTGACGGAATATCACGGCACGATTCTTATTTTTTCTCGAACGAAGTTTGGGGCAAAGAAAATTGCACGCTCCGTTCGTAACATGGGGCACACAGCGGTTGAAATTCACTCCAATCGTTCTCTTGCCCAGCGAAAAGAAGCTCTCGCCGGTTTTAAGATGGGAAAATATCGAGTGCTTGTCGCAACGGATATTGCAGCTCGAGGTATCGATGTGACTGGCATCGAAGTCGTTATTAACTTTGATCTTCCAGATAGCACTGAAGACTACGTTCACCGCATTGGTCGAACCGGTCGGGCAGGGCATGAGGGTCGCGCAATTTCGTTTGCCTCACCGGATCAAATGATGGATGTTCGTGCGATTGAGCGTCTTATTCGAAAACCATTAGCTCGATCAGCGGTTCCGGTGCTTCCTCCAAAGCGAGCTGAATCTGCACTGACGCGCGACGATATGGACGAGGGATTTCGAGGCCGACCAAGTGGCGGAAGTGGACGCAGCGGCGGATATGGGCGTTCAGGTCAACGCAGTTCTGGTGGAAGTCAGGGACATGGTGCGCCACGTCATCAAAGCGGGAGTGGTTCGTGGTCTGGCCGTTTTGAACGCCGCAAGAGAACCTAAAATTTATGCCACAACGCTCTTTCCTGCGTTATGACTCGACCAATATGTTGGCTCGGGCCGTCGGGGAGTATGGAGCGAGCCCAGCTGAATTACGTGAACTTCAGCCACGTTTGAAACGTGCGCGAGCTGCTATTATTGACCAGGCTGATACCGGAGTTCAAGGATGGATGTCGTTGCCGGATGATCGTGAGATGATGAAGCGCGTTGAACGTCTTGCAGCCTCTAAAAAAGGTTTCAACTATTGTTTAGTGATAGGAATCGGTGGCTCTGATCTTGGAGCGCGTGCGTTATACAAAGCGCTATCCTCATCCGTAAAGGCGGGTGCAATGCAGCTTGTCTTTTTGGGCGGCAATACGGATCCTTATGAGATTGCCACAACCCTCAAACATCTCGACCTTCGCAAAACGCTTGTAACCATTATTTCAAAATCAGGTGAAACCATTGAGCCCATGGCCACATTTTTTGTGGTGAGAGAGGCTTTACAAAAAGCAGTGGGGAAAGATAAGGCTCATCATCAGATCGTTGCCATTACAGATCAGGGACATGGCGCACTGTGGGCACTCTCTCAGCGAGAAGGGTATGCAACCTTACCCGTACCGAGTAACGTCGGCGGCCGTTTCTCAGTATTGAGTGATGTCGGGCTTTTTCCTCTGGCGTGTGCAGGGATATCAGTCACAAAATTGTTGGAGGGAGCTCGTGCTGAGCGCGATCATTTTTTTTCGTCTTCTTCAATGAGTTCTGGGGCTCTCATGTATGCGTCGCTTCAATTTTTGGCGTACACAAAACGCAAGCAACATATCCATGTCCTCATGCCATATGCAGAGCAGTTACGGGAATTCGGCTTTTGGTATCGACAACTATGGGCGGAAAGTTTAGGAAAAGCGCTTGATCGAGAGGGGAAGATAGTCAATATTGGCCCAACGCCTGTTGCGGCCTTAGGTGCTACAGATCAGCATTCTCAAATTCAGCTCTATGCAGAAGGTCCGCGCGATAAAACGGTGACCTGCATTGAGGTCGAGAATTTTGGTGTTTCCATGAACGTTCCAAGGAATATTCGTTCCATTCCATCGTTGGCGTTTTTATCCGGACGGTCCTTTACGGATATCATTCATGCTGAACGTGAGGCAACGATAACAGCACTGCGTACGCAGCAACGCCCAAATGGAACGATTTTTATCCCATCTATCTCTCCGGTCAGCATAGGAAGTTTGATCATGTTTTTTGAACTCGCGACGGCCGTGTGTGGTGAGCTGTTTGAGATTGATGCATATAATCAGCCAGGAGTTGAAGGAGGAAAACAAGAAATGCATCGTTTACTTTTTGTGTGATAGAATAACCATCTATGATCGATGATCGAGCAACCTGTGATGTCTGTGGAGTCGAAAATTTTGAAGACCGTTCTCATCTTCATCCACCGCCACCAATATCAAAAAAAGATACAACAACATCTTTAGGCACTCTTCCCGGCGACAAAGAACGAGACTTGACGTCTAGAAAAGACGAGAAATAAGGTGCTATACTAATAGCATAACTCATAAGTAACGGGACAATGTATGAATATTCCTGAAAAGAAGAGCGCTCAATCCTCCCATCTTGGAGTTGGCGTATTAATTGGAGCTGCCATCGGTGTAGCAACTGCAGCCTTTCTTCAAAGCAAGAAGGGGAGGGAGCTAACCACTGATTTACAGAAGAAAGTGTCCGCCCTTCAAAAGAAAATTATGACCGAACTTTCGAAGGCTGGCGACATGACGAAGGAGAAATATGAAGAGCTCGTTGATAAGGTCGTGGATTATTACGTGAAAAGCAAGGATATTGCCGCGAAAGAAGTGCCAGTTGTGAAGAAGCAATTGTTATCAACTTGGAAGCAGGTTGAAAAGCAGTTAAAGTCACTTCAGTAAGAGTCTGTTGAAACAGGCGATCTACTCGTGCTTCACTCAGAAATATCCTCATTGCCCCGCCGCTCGCGAGCAGCGGGGCGCCTCCGGTATTTCCTCGCTCCAGCACATCGCATCTTATCCTTTTTCAACAAACTGTAAGAAGTATTCTATTGTGCAAACAAAAAATCCCCGTGTGGGGATTTTTTGATGCTCCTATGTTACGTATCCGATTTGTTGCTCGCTTCCTTCTTTATCATGATTTTATCTTTTGTCGCATCAATGCGTACGGCGTCGCCTTCAGCAATTTTATCTTCAATAATTTGAAGTGCGAGTTCATCCAGAATAAGGTCCTGGATTGCTCGCTTGAGTGGGCGGGCGCCATAGGCAGGGTCATAGCCTTTTTCTGCAATGAGCTTTTTCGCTTTATCAGTAAACGTAAGACGGATTTTTTTGGTAAGGAGGCGCTTGGCGACCTCGGCAAGTTGCAGATCAACAATATTCGTTAATTCTTGTTTTCCGAGGGCATGGAACATGACAATTTCGTCTAACCGATTTAAGAATTCAGGTCGAAATTGCTCTTTGAGCATGTCGAGCACTTTGGTTTTGATGAGATCTTCTGAGGTTCCGGCTGCCTCTTCACCCTTGAATCCGATATCGTTTCGTTTGGTGCCCCAATCAAGAATCATATCGGAGCCAACATTTGAGGTCATAATAATGACCGTATTTTTGAACGAGACAGTGCGCCCTTTTCCGTCTGTAAGGCGTCCATCATCAAGTACCTGGAGCAGTGTATTGAAGACTTCGGGATGGGCTTTTTCTACTTCATCAAGCAGGACGACCGAATACGGACGACGACGGATTTTTTCTGTTAGTTGACCTCCCTCGTCGTATCCAATGTAGCCCGGTGGAGAACCGATCATCCGTGCGACGGAGTGTTTTTCCATATACTCAGACATATCAACACGGACAATGGCATCTTCACTATCAAACATGATGGCCGCCAATGCGCGTGCCAGCTCGGTCTTTCCAACGCCGGTTGGTCCAAGAAAGAGGAATGAGCCAATGGGTCTTTTTTCCTCGCTCACGCCAGCGCGAGATCGACGGAGAGCGTTTGCAACTGTTTTAACAGCTTCTTTTTGGCCCACAACACGTTTGGCAAGTTCTGTTTCAAGTTTTGCAAGACGATTTGCTTCTGATTCAAGCATCCGTGCCACAGGAATGCCGGTCCAACGCATAACGACAGTCGCTACATCTTCATCCGTCACTGCGTCTTTCAATAAGCCACGCTGTCCCTGCATGGTCTTCAGTTTGGCTTCGACATCCTTCATCTCTTTTTGCTTTTGGGGGAGCAACCCATAGCGAATTTCAGAGACGCGTTCAAGATCGCCACCGCGCTCGGCAATATCTGCCTGCGTTTTAAGCTTTTCAAGCTCTTCTTTCAGAGAACGCATCTTCGTAATGACTTCCTTTTCTGCTGTCCAGGAGAGTTCGAGCCGGTGAGCTTTTTCGCTGATTTCTCCGAGATGACGCTCCACTTCTTGAAGGCGTGTTTTTGATTCCGCATCCTCTTCTTTTGAGAGGGCACGTTTTTCAATTTCGTAGCGAGTCACTTCGCGTTTGAGCTTATCAAGGTCTTCCGGCAAGGAATCGATCTGCATGCGAAGGGCAGATGCCGCTTCATCGATCAAGTCAACGGCTTTATCTGGGAGAAAACGGTCAGTAATATATCGGCCGGAGAGCTGAGCCGCCGCTAAAATGGCGGCATCGGTGATGCGCACACCATGATGGAGTTCATACTTTTCTTTGATGCCACGCAAAATGGCCACAGTATCTTCTACGCTTGGTTCATTTACATAGACAGGCTGAAAGCGTCGTTCGAGCGCCGCATCTTTTTCGATATATTTTTGATATTCCTTGAGTGTTGTTGCCCCAATCGCGCGCAGCTCTCCGCGAGCAAGAGCTGGTTTTAAGAGGTTCGAGGCATCCATGGAGCCGCCTTCGCCACTAGCGCCAGCTCCGACGAGCGTGTGTAACTCATCAATAAACAGGATAATTTTTCCATTCGCATGCTCGACCTCTTTAATGACAGCTTTTAGACGTTCTTCAAATTCCCCACGAAACTTGGTACCGGAAATGAGCGCACCAAGGTCGAGCGATATAACCTCCTTTTCTTTCAGTGTCTCAGGAACATCTCCGGCCACAATGCGTTGGGCTAGACCTTCTACAATCGCTGTTTTTCCCGTACCAGCTTCGCCGATCAAGACTGGGTTATTTTTTGTGCGTCGCGAGAGAACTTGCATGACACGTCGAATTTCATCATCGCGTCCAATAACTGGATCAAGCTTTTCCTGTCGTGCCAGATCGGTCAAATTTCGGGAATACTTCTCAAGTGCCTGATATTTGGTTTCCGGTTCTGGAGAATCGACTTTCACGTTCCCGCGAACATCTTTTAACGCTTTTAAAATTGCATCTGTGCTGACGCCAAGTCGGTGCAGGGCCTGTGCAGTGTCGTCCTGTCCATCTGTTAATCCAAGGAGCAGGTGTTCTGTAGAAATGTACTCATCTTTAAAAAACTTTGCCGCACGTTCAGCGCTTACAAACGTGCGTGTCATGTCCTGGGATAGGTATATTTGACCAACGCCACCAGCGGAAGAGGAGATCTTGGGGAGATGCAGCAGAATACCGTCCAATGATCCTTTGAGTTCGGCGACATCGGTCTGCAGTTTTTTGAGAATCGAGGGCACGACGCCATCCGCCTGTTCAAGCAGAGCGGCTAAAAGATGCACGGTTTCGACCGCCTGCTGACCATTCGCAACAGCGAGCTGATGGGCAAGTTGAATGGCTTCTTGTGATTTTGTAGTGAAATTTTGGGGAAGCATATTGTATCTGTCATTCCGACCGAGAAGTCAGACGACGAGCAGAGGAACCTCTTCGAAGGAATTCCCCAGCTTCGTTCGGGATGGCAATGTAAATATTAGCACTCTCTATTATAGACTGCTAATTTAAGAATGGCAATAACGGCAGCCCGTCTTATCTATCTCAAGCCTACTTCTGTACTTGAAT
>CAYRMN010000048.1:0-6395 GCA_964425575.1 uncultured Gammaproteobacteria bacterium
ACTCCTAAAACGACTCCTAGTTTTTTATTATACAGGAAAACAACTCCAGCGAGCATTACTGCAAACAACGTATGCTCAGAAGGAAAACCGTTATCTGCCACATGAGTAAACAAAGGAGTGACACCTTCAACAACGAATGGCCGTGGACTGTCAATGATTAGATTTAAAACTTTATCGATCAACAACGCTAAGCCAAAAGCCAAGCTAGCAAATACATAAACCTCTACCGACCGTCTTACTCGTCTCGTGACAAAAAAGAAGCCAAAAGCAATGACTGCAATAAGGAGGTAAAGATACTGTGCGAGAAAGGTAATAATCCATTCATACATACTCTATCTAAACAGGCGAAGACTATTTAAGATTACCAAAATAGCCATCCCAGAATCGGCTCCAATGGCATACTCAAGATGAGTAAAACCTGCAAGGGCTAAAACAAGGAAAAATGCCTTAACACCGAGAGACGCCACCAGATTTAGCCTGATTGTTTTCATGGTTCGGCTGCCAAGTTTAATCGCTGCCGGCACATTAAGAAGATTGTCATTCATCAATGCCACATCAGCGGTTTCAATTGCGACATCACTTCCGCCTGCCCCCATCGCAATACCCACGCTTGCGGTTACAAGGGACGGCGCATCGTTCACCCCGTCTCCGACCATGGCGATAGTACCGAATCGAGATTTCAGTTCTTCAACCTTTTTGACCTTTTCATCAGGCAAGAGCGCGCCATAAACCTCTTGAATTCCAAGTTCCTTCGCCACAAAGTCAGCCGTGTGCTGATTGTCTCCGGTGAGAATCACGGATGCTATTCCTCTTTCCTTTAGTGTTTGGACCGCTTCTTTGGACTCCTGACGTATCTTATCTGAAATGGTGAGTGCTCCCATCACCTGATCCGCTTCGCTGATGAGGACTACGGTTTTCCCTTGTTTCTCGTATTCCCCGGTTTTAACAATGATCTCTTCGCTTGTTGCGCTCTCAGCCCCAATAAATTTTAGATTCCCGATGCAATGCTTTAAATCATTACATACAAGACATACCGCCCTCCCACCTTTACCAGCTATGTTCTCATACGTATTCATCGCGTGCGGAGCAACCCCTCTTTCCCTTGCAAAATCAGTAATGCTTTGAGCTAGTGGATGGGATGAAAATGTTTCAATGCCCGCCGCATCGGCAATAACATCCTCCTCTTTAAAACCATTAAACGTGACGACATCCGAAATAATCGGCCGTCCTTCGGTGAGCGTTCGCGTTTTATCAAATGCGACAGCCTTGATGCGGCTCAAGAGGTCCAAATACTTGCCTCCCTTTATAAGGATGCCTCGCCGCGATCCACCGCCGATAGCGGATGCGATGGCAACCGGCGTTGAAATCACAAGAGCACATGGGCATGCAATAACCAGAAGGACAAGGGCACGGTAAAGCCAGTCCTGAAAGTCACCGGCGAAAAAGAGGGGCGGAACACTCGCGATGAGCAACGCCAGTCCAACGATGGCCGGTGTATAATATTTCGCAAATTTATCGATAAATTCCTGAGCGGGTGCGCGAGACGCTTGGGCGCGTTCGACGAGTTGTATGATTTTAGCGAACGTAGAATCTTTACTCGCTTTTGTGACGCGTATTTCAAGGTATCCATTCTGATTTAATGTTCCAGCGAATACCGTATCCTTTTCCCGTTTATCCTTCGGAACCGACTCCCCAGTGATCGCCGCTTCATCAACGGATGAAGATCCCTCGTCCACGACCCCGTCCATGGGTACGAGATCTCCGGGACGCAAGATGACAATATCGCCAACCTTTACCTCTTCAACAGGAATCGTTTTTCCGTTCTTTAGGGTTGCCGTCTGAGGTGACTTATTCAGTAATGTTTCAAGTGCTTTTCGTGATCTTTCAACACCAAACTCCTCGAAGAATTCTGCCAGCGAAAAGAAAAATATGACCGAAGCTGCTTCAGCGAGCTGATTGATATAAATAGCTCCTATCGCAGCAACAGCCACCAGAAAATTTATATTAAGGAATCGCTGACGCAAAAGCCCGCGTGCCGCTGCAGTCAATACAAAATATCCGCCTGACACAATTGACGCATAGTAAAAGAACTCACTCACCCCACCCGGGAAGGAGAGTTGACCCAAAATCCAAGCAATCACAATACTGATACCCGAAATGATTGTGAGGATCTTTTTCCAGCCGGTCACAGAAAGCCCGCCCAGTGTCTTTTTGGCAACAGGCTCGCAGTGATCGCAGGAGGCGTCTTTGTCAGGCTTGATATCTGTCATACTCGTCATCGTTATTTCCCCTTAGAAACCTTTTTTATCTCATTCCAAAAATCCTTATGTATCGCAATTGTGTCTTTCAAATGCTTTCGTAGAAGGTGCTTAACGTCGTCTCCGCTTTCTTGGAGAAGCTCCTTGTGTATCCGCACTTCTTCCCCGGCATGCTTTTTCAATGCTTCTAAACCCTTCTTTATTTTCGTGTTCTTCATATCTCAACGAATTAATAATTAACGTAATATTGTATCTTCGCCTTCGAAGTAAGATCGGCTATCCACTGCTGAGCTTCTTGTTGGAATTTCTGTTGTTTGAGCTGGTCTTTTAGACCAGCCTTTGCTTCTTCTGGCTGCTTATCTTTCGGAAGCTCAATTTTATTTTTAGCAATGTATGCCTCGACTTCAGCGTCACTTACGGAGACTTTGTCACCGAGAAGCTTCTCAAGCTTTTTCTGGATTTCGATCTGCTCGCGCAACTGGCTCTCTGTCATCCCCTGCTGTTGCAAAACATCATTCAATGTCCCGCCTTGTAACGCAACCTGAGCTTCAATCTTCTTCATCTCTTGATCAACATCTTCTTTTGAAACGGAAATATTCTTGCCACGGACCTCCTCGTCAATGAGCTGCTTTCTAATGAGTGATTCGAGAGCTGATTTCCCAGACTGTTTTTCCAATTCCTTGATGACGGATATGCGGCTAATTGGCTTTCCATTGACAACGGCGGCAACGGCCAATCCTTTTCCAAACCAAGCCCCTACAACAATAGCTAAAACGATGGCTCCCCCAACAAGGCCAAAAATAAAAGTCCGTTTAGGAAGGGATTTTTTGACAGGTGCTGTCAGATTCTCCCGTGGAATCTCTGTAGCCGACTCGACGTTGACGTGTTGCGATTCATGCATATTGGTAAATGAATAATTATAGATTAACACTCCTCTCCCAAGCCACCTACACAAGTCTCTGTTGGCGGCTTCCCTCGTTCCGGGCATTTTTCTGAATACATACAGGCCATATCCGTAACTGAATCTAGCTGCGTCTTGATCTGTTGTTCATTCTCATTTCCATAGGAGATAAGAATCCGATCCAGATCAGAAAACTCATAATCGCCAAACCGCTCCTGAAGCTGACCATTGATGTAAAGCTTTAGCTTCTTGTCGCCTTCGTTGCAATAGCTTGCCCCTGGGCCAGTCACAAAGCAATCCTTACTGAATGTCATGCCTAAAGATTTGAAGAAGTACCCCAAATTAATACCTTTTCTGTGTTTGTGAGTGACATCTCCGTTTCCATCATGGAGGTGAGCGTCTGGATCCAACGGATTTTCTTTTGATGACTGAAACGCTGCCGGCTTAAAATCGAACACCTGTCCGTTCAAGTAGACCTTGAAATCAGCATGCTCGTGAACTTTTTCACCCTTCGGTGGAAGACTGGCAGATTGGTTTTTTAACAATTCCGCCGAAATGAGCGTTTTGAAGTCTTCATAGGTTCTGGGATTCGTGAGCTTCTGGCCGTTCAAGAAAAAAGAAGGCGTTCCTTGTACGGCAAGGGCTTCACCCGACCTCTTATCTCTTTCGATTCGATCTCTCAAGGAGGAATCGTTCACGTCTTTTTGGTATCTCGCCATGTCCAGCCCGATATTCTTTGCAAGGTCTACAAACAGCTTCGGATCGGCCGCACTTTTTTCTGCCCAGGTCTTCTGATTTTCAAAAAGCATGTCATGCATCTGCCAGAATTTTCCCTGGCGACCTGCGGCCTCTGCGGCGCTCGCAGCCGTCATGCTGTTCTTGTGACCTGGTAGTGGAAAAAATCTTGTTACAAATCGAACTTGGCCGCCTAACTCAGCCTCAAGACGTTTAACGACGGGGTAGTAGGCTCCGCAAGCTTCACATTCAAAGTCGAGATATTCGACCAATGTGACCTTTGCATCCTTGTTGCCTTTGATCCAATCATCCGCTTGAATTTCTAGATGCTTCTGAGGTTCAGCCGAAGGCCCTCCTAATTCGTAGGCCACCAACCAAATAAACCCGACACCTGCCAATCCAAGGAGAGAATACGTCAAGATGCGTTTGAACAATTTTATGGACGTTGACATAGATGCTATGTTTTTATTGTCTTGCATACGAGAGGTTCGGTCATCTTTTTTGCTAATAGATAGATCGATAGCATGAGAAGAATAAAGCTAAGATAAAAGAACTCTTTCCCTTTAAATGGCAACAACCCCACCAGCCCCACTCCTCCAAAAACAGAAAAGGATGTCGTTAGAAGAATGGAACCACAAGCTGAACAACCTATTCCTAGCAGCGCACTGGCCGATCCAAGAATCCCGCTTGTAACCGAAGACGCGTCTCGCATCAGAGCCTTTCTTTGAATGAGAAGGTAGACCGCTAGTGTCAAATTTAAACCAAAAAGGATACTGACGATCAGATTTTGACCAGCGTTAACCGCTCCAAGATTAAACAAGTAGTTCATAATGATACCCGTCACAATTTTCCAACGCTTGAAAAATGTCAGGGTATCTAAGCTTAGAAACAATTGGATGGACTGTTTATTTGGAATGTACAAGTTTAAAATCCAGAACGATAGACCGGAAACGAACATCAGCAAAGCATATCGGGGACGCTTCAACGTCTCCGATATGCTTTGCAGGATGGGTCGGTAAGAAGTCATTACTTGAGAAGTGGATCAATGACCGCCTTTAACGCCTCAAGAGGCACGGCTCCTGAGACAAGCTGCGATTTTCCATCTTTGGTCCAGACGATGTTTCCAGGAGTTCCGTTCACACCAGCCGTGGAGCCGCCAGCCATATCATCTTGAACTTTTTGAGCATATTTACCGCTATCCAAACAGGTTTTGAACTTAGCCTCATCCAATCCGATTTCTTTGGCTAACGGGGCAAGTTGATCTAAAGCAAAGCCTGTTCCGTTGCCTTTAGTTCGTTCGAATATCTTGTCTGCGAATTTCCAGAACGCATCATTCCCGCCAAGTTCGTTCGCACACTCTGAAGCCTCAGCTTCTTTTTGTGCATTCTGATGGAAGCTGAGCGGGAAATGGCGATAGACCCAGGCGACCTTCCCCTTGTATTCATCAACCAATTTCTGCATGGTTGGATGATGACGGATGCAGAATGGACATTCGAAATCCGAATACTCAATCACAAAGACCTTGGCATCTTTGTTGCCACGAATGTGGTCTACCTTTGGATCAACAGCTTTCACCGGACCAGCTTGTTCGGGCTGTGGAGCTTGGGAGGGTATTTGTGGCTGGTTAGCCGAAGGTGCTGGGTAGTTCTGAGCCACGAGACCTGCATTCGCGGTTGGCGATTTCAAGAGAATCGTAAGCGTAATGCCAAGACCGATTATACTCGAGAGAGCAATAGCTGTTATAAGTCCAAAAGCGAACGCAAATCGTGGTTGGAGTTGATCCCAAAAGGATGCGTTACGTTTTTGATGTTCTTGCGTTGGCTGTTCTTGAAGCATGGACATATGTGAATGGTTAAAATAAGTTATTTCATACCGTGAGCTTGTGATTCCGTTGGCATTCCTTCTTTTTCAACATCCAGCGTAATCGGAAAGGTTTTTATTTCGCCTTCGATATTGAATTGGGCGTAGAGAGTGTATCTCCCCTTCAGCGGAAACGTACCTTCAAAGATCACCTTGCCGTCTTCCGGTTTTGCGTCCGTGACAGGATGTACATGGAAGAGATCATCCGGATCGCCGTGACGGATTTCGACCACATGGCCGAAGGCTCCAAGATACGATCCGATCTCTTTGACAGGTTTGCCGTCTTTGGTGAGAAGGTAGGTCCAGCGTACCGTCTCTTGCGTTTTCGGTTCTTCAGTAAGTAGGAGCTTAACCTGTATCCCCTCTGTCGTTGCCGAGAGATCCGCGTTGGGCTTGGGCGGACTAGGGTCTACCGTCGATCCTCCTATGACAAACGGTACACGCAGAACAGAGGCTTTTTCGGCATATGGAGCGATGTCGACATACATCTGATAGTCACCCTGCTTTGGCAACTCTACCTCCACAGACCACGCATCATTTTTATATTCTGGATGGACATGACGGAATTCATTCATGTCGTCACGCACGATGAGTAGATGAAGCCTTTTCTCGTGGACGACTTTCAAATCATCAGATCGCAG
>CAYRMN010000049.1:0-5198 GCA_964425575.1 uncultured Gammaproteobacteria bacterium
ATAATAGATGAAAGGGTAATGAAAACTGACCGGGGCGTCAACTAAGAAATACCTCCCCTAACCCCTCCTAGTCTAGGAGGGGGATCAGCTTTGACCCTCCCCCTAAAGCAGGGGGAGCCGGAGGGGGTACTTATTCTATTTTCACGTCAATGGCCTCTTTTCGTGAGGGCAGCGTATGAGCCCAAGATGGATTCATATGAATATCAATGGACTGAACTCCATCGATGAGGAGCAGCTTTTGCTTCGCTTCTCCAATCGATAATCCGGTTAAAAGATCTTTTGAAAACGCAGGTGTTTGAGCTGTGAGACGGGATGATGCTTGAGCCGTAAAGCGGACCCGTGCTTTTTCAGTGACGGAATCAATTTGATCAAGTGTATAGGTAACAGTCGCCGGATCAAACTTATAAATCTCCTTTCCATCAGGGAGGCGGTCCTTTAATTTTGAACGAACAAGTAACTCCATATCTTTACGCGGATAAAACACCCCCGTCACCTTTTCCTTCACCTGAGCCAAAAACCCATCTGACTCCTGTCCTGCGGAAACATTCGTTTTCTTTTCCAGCGGACTCACAAAATAGATCGCCTGCCAGCATTGGCTTGTGGTCGGGCAATCGTCACTTAGCATCTCCGCCGTCATCCCAGCCTCAGCCATCAGAGTCTTCTTCGCCTGATCAACAACTGTTTGAGACAAGGTTCCCTGAGCGTTGGCGATATCGGCCTGACTCACCAGTTTTACATTTTTTGTATCGCCACTAAATGATGTGACGGATTCAGCATAAATCCATTTCTGAAGATCAGTCCAGAGTCCAGGAATGGTAAATTTCGTTCCTGCTGGAATGGCAAATTCCTGTCCCGATTTGTCTGAGTACGCATCAACTTCCACCGACTGATTCGGCAAAACGGTAATCGTGGCATTGATACGAAACAACTTCCCATCAGCCGTGAGTAAACGTGTTGTTTTCACGAGCGGCTGCGCCTTAGAATATGTATTAATGATCTTAACCCGTCCCTTGGTGGCGGTTGTCATCACTGTTGAGGATGGCTGCTCGGTGACTTTAAACTCCTGGATATTATCAAATGTGCCCTCCACGACCCGTCCTTGCAACTGTCCTTCCTCTGGATTCTTGGCGATATCAACGATCGAGTCAATCTTAGTGGTTTCACTTTTCACATGAATGATCACAGATGCTTTCACCGATGAAATCCAGACGACGATACCAATGACTACGACCACGACAGCCAAAAATGTGACTGCGATATTCCGGTACATGCGTGGCGCCATGGGCGGCTGTGGAAACGCGTGACGAGGTTGAGGCGCATCAGCGCGACGAGGATTACGTATAGGCATAACAAGCAGGCCTAGTATAACATACCCGGTTCATGGAGAGAAAAAAGATTCCCTAAAATCTAGTAGGGGCGTGTGCCACACGCCCTCCGATCGATCCGATACCGATCGATTGGCATCTCGGAGGGCGTGATGAAACCCACCCCTATGTCCCAATCCGCACCGTCCCCTTTCCCAACAATTCTTCCAATTCTCTGACGATTAATTCACCAAACTTGATTCTGGCAGTTGATTTTACGGTTCGCATCCCATCGACATCTTCAATCAAAAAATACACCGCCTGTTCTCCAGGATGCATATCAAGAATATGCCGCAGCTTGATCAGCATCGTATCGGGTAGCTGCGCACGAATATGTAAGGTGATTGCTCGCGCCTCAGATGTTTTTTCCTTTGACTCAGCCAATGCGATGCTCGCTGTTTCATTCTGATCGGATACTCGAGGAGCATCCCCACTCCGCGCAATCTCTTCAATATTCTGAGGTGTAATCTCAAATCCGGTTTCAACCAGAATATTCATTTTTCCATCCTTTTCTGACGGACGTCCGCTCACGATAACCAGCCGATCCTCGAACCACACCTCTGGATGCTCTTTATACACACGAGGAAAAATAACCGCTTCCGTATCCCCTGTCCCATCCTCGAGCTTACAAAACATCATTGGTTCATTATTTTTGGTAAGAATCTTTTTAGCGGTACTAATGACACCGCCAACCCGAACCTTTTTTTCTTTTTTATATTCAGCTAATCGTGCGATTGGAATCAAGAGATGTGATAACTGCTGGCGATATTCCTGAAACGGATGCTCAGAAACATACAGTCCCAATAATTCCTTCTCCCAGCTTAATCGTTCGCGTTTTGATGCATTTGGAACTGCTTTGAGTCGCAATGTACTCGAAGTCACAGAAGAAGCCGTCGCAAACAAATTGACCTGACCTGACGAAGCCTCGCGCTGATGTTCACGATGATGTTCCAAGATTGATTCAATATTGAAAAATAACGTATTTCGTTCCCCGAAACGATCCAGAGCTCCAGATCGAATCAAACACTCCAATGATTTCCGATTGATCGCTTTGCCAGGCACGCGTGTCACAAACTCCGCCAACGTCATAAACGGTCCATTCGTCTTCCGTTCAGCGACCATCACTTGAACAACATCTTCACCAAGACCCTTGATTGCCTGTAGACCAAAACGAATCTTGTTTGTCCCCTTCACGACGGAAAAACCAGCAAAGGACTCATTAATATCTGGCGGCAATACTTCAAGATTGATACGACGGCACTCCTCAACTTCGATCGTAATGCGATCCAAGTTCTGCGAGTCAGAATTGAGAAGAGCGGCCATAAAGCACGCTGGCCAATGTGCTTTTAGATAGGCTGTTTGATAGGCAATCATGGCATAACACGCCGCATGGGACTTGTTAAAACCATAGGCAGCAAATTCTTCGAACTGGGTAAAAATGCCTTCGGCTACTGAGCGCTGCACATCGTTCTTCACTGCTCCTTCAATAAATTTTAATCGCATTTCCGCCATCAGCTTGGCAATCTTCTTTCCCATGGCTTTGCGCAAGGTATCTGCCTGGCCGCCAGTAAACCCGGACATATCTTTTGATACCTGCATGACCTGTTCCTGATACACGGGGATGCCATATGTATTGCCAAGTGCATTTTTGAGCAACGGATGCGCATATACGATCTTCTCACGACCATGCTTCCGAGCGATGAACGATTCAATGAACTGCATTGGCCCTGGACGGTATAGTGCAACCATCGCAATGATATCTTCAATCACAGATGGTCGAAGTTCACGAATATACTTCTTCATGCCGTCAGATTCAAGTTGAAACACTCCCGTCGTTTCACCGCGACCCAACAATTCAAATGTAGCTTGGTCATTCAATGGAATGGTTTCAATATCAACCTCTATCCCCTCCACCGCTTTAATGATTTCGAGAGATTCTCGAATGACCGTCAAGTTAGAAAGTCCAAGAAAATCCATTTTGAGGAGTCCTGAAACCTCTGTAGAGTGCAATGAATACTGAATCACTTGTTCTACATCACCACCTTGTGCTTTTTGAAGTGGCGCAAAGTCCACTAATGGTTGAGGTGCAATCACAATCCCACACGCATGTTGCGAGGCATGGCGAGCCGTGCCTTCCAATTTAATAGCAAGATCAATCAACTGCTTGATACGTGGCTCGCCTTCATACATGGCTCGTAGCTCAGGATTATCTTTAATGGAGTCCTTGAGCGGAATATGCTTGCCCTGAACCGGAGGAGGAACGGCCTTGGCCACACGATCGACTTCTTGAAATGTCCAACCTAACACCCGGCTCACATCGCGAATAGCAGCGCGTGCCGCCATTGTTCCAAACGTGATAATGCCGGCCACACGATCATGGCCGTATTTTTTCGTAACATACTCAATCACGTCCTTCCGTCGTACATCATCAAAATCCAAATCAATATCTGGCATGGAAATACGATCTGGATTCAAGAACCGCTCGAACAGCAAACCGTATTGCAATGGATCAATGTTCGTAATTTTAAGAGCATATGCCACGACTGAACCAGCTGCAGAGCCACGACCAGGACCAACAATAACGCCATTATCCTTGGCCCAATTCACGTAATCCTGAACGATCAAAAAATAGGCCGCAAACCCCATGCGCTGAATCGTTTCAAGTTCAAATGTCAGACGATCTAAAGCCTCCTGAGGAATATCTCCCTTGTAGCGTTCGTGTAACCCAACTTCACACAGTTCCTTCAGATACCCATCAGGAGTTTTTCCGTTCGGAACCTCAAAGGTTGGCAATAAATTTTTTCCCAGCTCAAGTGTAACATTGCAGCGGTCGGCAATGCGTCGTGTATTGAGTATTGCTTCAGGTAAATCTGCAAAGGCCGTCATCATCTCCTGCACATGCGTCATGGAGTGATCCGTTCCAGACATTGAATACCGATTGTGATCAGATAGCATTTTACCGTCATGGATACACTGCAGGGCGTCTTGTGCCTCTGCATCATCCGGACGAAGATAGTGCGTGTCCTTTGTCGCGACAAGTGGTGCCCCAGTAAGCGTAGACAGTTCAACCATCCGTTCATTGACTTCAATTTGAGTTGGTGATTCAGGATGATGAACCAATTCAAGAAAAAAAGAATCTTTTCCGAAAATATCCTGATATTTCGTCACAAGCACCGCCGCCTTTTCTAAGTCATGCTGGGCGAGTGCCTTGGGAATCTCGCCTTTTAAGCAGCCAGATAAAGCAATAAGACCCTTTCCGTATTGACGAAGCAGGTCTTTATCCATGCGCGGCTTATAATAGAACCCATCTAAAAATGAAATGGAAACCAACTTTAATAAATTGTGATAGCCCTCGTTCGTCTCCGCCAAGAGTGTCAGGTGAGACATCTGATCATCAATACGCGGCCGACGATCCGTATGTTTGTTAGGCGCAATATAAGCCTCAACTCCCAAAATTGGTTTTATCCCCGCTTTATGAGCGGCTTCATAAAATTCAATTGCCCCATATAAACCACCATGATCCGTTAATGCAACGGCGTCATATCCCAATTCTTTGGCACGTTCAACGACATCAGCAACATCTCCCATCGCATCCGATAACGAATACATCGAATGGACGTGGAGATGAATAAACGGGCTTTTCGGCTGTTCCTGAACATCTGATACATCAGACATAGATTGTTGTTCCGCTGACGGCACAAGGCCTGCGGAAATTCTTTGAAATTAGACTGGAGGGCGTGATGAATCACGCTCCTACGATTCATCGTCCTCATCCAATAAAGCTGATTTTTTCTTTTTCTTTGAACCCTGAAAAACCGACAGCAGCGTTTTTCC
>CAYRMN010000050.1:0-5070 GCA_964425575.1 uncultured Gammaproteobacteria bacterium
CGTCTTGGTTCAGCTCCTACCCTTGGCAGTCAGATTCAACGTCCATTAGGAGGTTCGATGCCAGTGCTACCACCAAAGTTACCACCGATCCAACCAGTGGGGAGATAGTTTTATTTCTTTTCCGGCATGTTGAATTCTTCCACGGCCTCTTCGAGGTCATTTTTACGTTCTACTTCGGCGAGATCAAGGATGATTTTACTCACCCGTGTCGGATGTGGGATTTTTTCAAATACGAAACGTTCCTGTTCGCCTGCAGTTTGAATATAGACGTTGCCAAAATCCATCATGGTGGCAGCAAATCCTTTTATTTCTGAAGTGACGTCTTGGACACGATGAAGACGTAGTTCGGATACGGTGCGACCAAAGAGGCCGTGTTGTTCGATATTTAGAATGCGTCGATTCGTAACAATCCAAACATCGAGATAGTAGTCGAGGTAGTTTTGAAATAGGAATAGCCAGGCATACAAGAAAAAGATGGATACTCCAAGAATCAAGACGGTCGTTTTAGCTGGATCGTCTAAGAGTTCTGGGATAAATGTGCGCACGGTGGCATAAAATGCAGGTGGCAAGAGCAAAACGAACAAGAGAGAAAACATTAATGATGAGAGATTCATCCAGTGACGACGCAGAACTGCGACGGTTTTTTCCCCATCGTGTGATCCTGGAAGGTGTTGAAGATCAAGCATGTTATTGGGTGATAATCGGCGAGTTAACATTGATGATACTGCTCATATCTAGACCGGCTTGCAGATCAGTTTGAGATACATACAAAACAGTTGAACCGATAACACCAGCGGCCACCAATATAAAAAGGAGGCTAGAAAAATAGGCCATTGGTCCAGCGACACAGTAGCGAATCATTTGAACCAAGCTAAAAAATGAGAGAAGGCCATAAATAGCGAGCAGCACCAACCAGCCCAGGATAAAAAAAGATAAAGGAATCATAGAGATGAAGTTAGTGGCAACTGAGAAGGCGGGGGAGTGTACCCGAGATGAAGATAGGCAAGCGCTGTTGCAATGCGTCCACGAGGCGTTCGGTCTAAAAGGCCTTCTTGTAAGAGGAACGGCTCAATCACTTCTTCTAATGTCGACATATCCTCGGCCGTCGAGGCCGCAAGCGTGCTGAGCCCAACTGGTCCACCGTTGAATTTATCAATCATGGCTTTGAGGGTGCGGCGATCGGCCTCATCCAGACCGCGTGGATCGATTTCAAGCGCATGCAAAGCCAAATCCACGATATCTGGGCTTAGTATACCATTCCCTTTAACCTGGGCGTAGTCACGCACTCGCTTTAGTAGGCGGTTGGCGACACGTGGTGTGCGCCTGGCGCGCGTCGCGATGACGCGTGCCGCCTCGTCTTCAAGCGTAATACCAAGCAGAGTCGCACTGCGTTTTACGATTGCAGACATTTCATCTACGCCATAAAAATCAAGATGAAGAATGTTACCAAACCGATCACGGAACGGGGCGCTGAGGAGTGACATTTTGGTCGTCGCACCGATGAGAGTGAAATGCTTCAGATCCAAGCGCAACGTGCGCGCTGTTGGGCCTTTGCCGATAACAATATCCAACGCAAAATCTTCCATGGCAGGATATAAAACCTCTTCAATTGAACGGTTCATGCGATGAATTTCATCGATAAACAGAATGTCGCCCTCTTCCAAGTTTGTGACGATAGCTGCCAGATCACCAACCCGCTCTAAGGCCGGTCCGCTGGTGACCTTAACGTTGGCACCCATTTCATGACCGATGACGTGCGCGAGCGTTGTTTTTCCAAGTCCCGGAGGACCGTAGAGCAAGACGTGTTCGCATGTTTCATGACGACCTTTGGCTGCCTCTAAAAAAATAGACAGATTTTCCTTTACTTTTGGTTGACCAATAAATTCATTGAGTGTTTTTGGTCGTAACGACAATTCAAATCCCGTATCTGCCTCAACGGCTTCAGGTGCAATTAATCGTTCGGTTTCCTCCATACCCACCGACTTTAGCGCAGAAAAGAAGGAATGGGCAAATGCGATCAGCTGCGTTTGTGTCGTCCTGAGCTTGTCGAAGGATCTGCTCTCGTTGCGATTATGATCACAGGGAAGATCCTTCGGACTACGGCGTCGAACGCCTCCGCTCAGAACGACATATGCATCGCTTATGGCTGTGCGATGTGAAGCGAACGCAAAAGCTCCCGCTTTTTGCGAGAGCTTTTTACGTGGTGCCCGGGGAGGGAGTCGAACCCTCACGTCCTTTCGAACTACGGATTTTAAGTCCGCTGCGTATACCATTCCGCCACCCGGGCGTAGGGCCTAGGATACGCGATTTTTATGGGATTTGTCCAGATACCTACGTTCTTTTAAGAGGTATGTATGAGTTTTTGTAGCATCTGTAATTCCTGCACTGGATCAAGTTGATCAAAAATCGCACTGCCGACACAGCATCGTGTGATTCCAGCTGAGAGGAGAGTTGGGATGGTGCGATCGTTTACATCAATATCAAACCCTAGCGGAATAGTTGGCCAACGCGCGTGTATTTCGCGGGCTCGTTCAATCGTGTGGGGTTGAAGCTTTTGTCCTGAAAAGCCCGGCTCAGCTCCCATGATCAGAATTTCATTCAAAGCATGTACGTACGCCTCCAAACGATCAAGAGGAGTCATTGGTGAAATCGCCAAACCTGCTTCGTATTTTTGCGCATGACAATCTTTGAGAAGCGACGTGTGGTCTGTCTCTGTTTCGATATGCCACAGAATGCGGTGGGTATTTTTGATGCTCGCAAGTTTCTCAATGTAGACACGTGGATCTTGGACCATGAGGTGAAATTCAAATTGCACGGAAGTCTGCAGTGATTGCAGGACGTGAAGATCAAACCACGTTCGATTGGGCACAAACGCCCCATCCATGACATCAACATGGATAGTTTCAACCTCATGTTCGACAAGTGAAAGACGTTCACGAAATGTCGCTTCGTCATGGGCGAGAATAGCGGGGATGAGTTCAGACATATGGAAATGGGTCGGATGCGGATGATGTAGGGGCGTGTGTCACACGCCCTCCGGTCGGCGTGTCGGATCGGTGGTGTATGGGTTGGCTATTTTTGAGCGGTTGATCAACACGTCGAACGAATCGATTGGCATGTCGAAGGGCGCATGGCATGCGCCCCTACCGGTCGAGGGCCTCAACGCGTCGATGATGTCGTACCGCCTTTGAAAAAGGGGTTTTTAAGAACAGTTCAATAAAATCGAGTGCGGTTTTTTCATCTAGGTGCCAGCCAGAAAGAGTGATCACATTTACATTGTTATCTTGCCGGGCCAGCGTCACTTCTTCCGCTGTATGCGCATCAAATGCTCGTACTCCTTTGATCCGGTTGGCTGCGATGGTCATACCTACTCCGCTGCCACACACTAAAATACCACGAGCCCGCGTATCTTTTTTTACGGTCATTGCCACGCGACGAGCATGAGCAGGATAATCATCACCATCGGTAAAGATGGGTGAAAGATCGGTGAATGTGTACCCTTTTTGTTCCAATGCGCCTTTGAGTTTTTCTTTCAGTTCAAAGCCCGCATGGTCTGCTCCAAGGAAAATTAGCGGATTTTTCATATACAGAGTGTATCAAAGATGTGCGCTTGACCCAACTTTGAAAAAAACGCATAGTAAAGCCTATCTCTATGAGCAACCCTGTCGCATCTTCAGCACCAGAATCAAACCGCCCGAATTTTCCACAGATGGAAGAGGAGATGGCGCTATTTTGGGAAAAGAAACGTATTTTTGAGCGCTCCATCGAAGAGCGACCAGAAAATAAAGGGTACGTGTTTTATGATGGCCCGCCGTTTGCGACTGGTACGCCACATTATGGCCATTTACTTCAATCCGCTTTGAAAGACGCTATTCCGCGCTATTGGACCATGCAGGGATATCGCGTGCCTCGTCGTTGGGGATGGGATTGCCATGGATTGCCGATTGAGAATTTGGTAGAAAAAGATTTGAAGCTCAATTCCAAGCGCGAAATTGAGGCCCTCGGTATCGACAAATTTAATGACGCCTGTCGGAATACGGTTCTGACCTACGAGCACGAGTGGGATCGCTATATTAAGCGCCTTGGTCGCTGGGTTGATTTTGAGCATTCGTACAAAACAATGGATAACTCCTACATTGAATCGGTGTGGTGGGTATTTTCAGAATTGTATAAAAAGGGCTTTGTCTATAAAGACCTGCGCGTTTCCCTATATTGCCCGCGCTGCGCCACGCCGCTCTCCAATTTTGAGATTGCCATGGGCAATTCCTATGAAGATCATGAAGATCCAGCGGTGTATGTGAAATGTAAGGTGGTCGGTCAGGAAAATACCTTTTTAGTAGTTTGGACAACCACACCATGGACATTGCCGGCGAATGTCGCGATTGCCGCACACCCTGAGCTTGTATACGCCAAAGTTCGTATCAAGGCGACGGGCGAGGTGCTGATTTTTGCCGAGACACGAATCAATGAAGTCCTCAAAGATTTTTTTCCATTAGCGGAAGATAGCGAACCGCCATTTGAAGTCATTGAGAAAATAAGCGGTCAGGATTTGGCCGGGACGGCTTATGAGCCGCTGTATTCATATGTGGCCCCAGATAAGCCAGCGTATCGCGTGGTGACAATGGAGTATGTAAGCGCTGATGATGGAACGGGCTTGGTACACACCGCGCCAGCGTTTGGTGAAGAGGATTTCTCCGCATCAAAGATTCACAATCTGCCTGTTCTCATGACGGTTGACGATGAGGGGCGACAAAAGGACGAAATAGGATTATGCGCAGGACTGCCAATCAAAGAATCTGATGCGCTCATCATGACAGACTTGGAATCTCGCGGATTGGTATATCGAGCTGAGCGCATTACCCACAGTGTGCCGGTGTGTTGGCGTTGTAATAGTTTGTTGCTCTATAAGGCTCAACCAGCATGGTATGTAAATGTGACAAAGTTGAAGCCAAAAATGCTTGATGCGGCGAAGAAAATTACCTGGCATCCAGAGCATTTTAAGGAAGGACGTTTTGGCAAAGGGTTGGAAACGGCTCCAGACTGGTGCATTTCGCGTACCCGTTTTTGGGG
>CAYRMN010000051.1:0-4666 GCA_964425575.1 uncultured Gammaproteobacteria bacterium
CCAACGCCATCGAAGTCGCGGCACACATCGAAGCCACGGCGAAGGCGGACGGCGGGATCACCGACGAACCCACCAACGCCATCGAAGTCGCGGCACACATCGAAGCCACGGCGAAGGCGGACGGCGGGATCACCGACGAACCCACCAACGCCATCGAAGTCGCGGCACACATCGAAGCCACGGCGAAGGCGGACGGCGGGATCACCGACGAACCCACCAACGCCATCGAAGTCGCGGCACACATCGAAGCCACGGCGAAGGCGGACGGCGGTACGAGCCACAACACCGCGATCTACATCCCGATCGGCATGGGAGACCTGAGCGGAACCGACGAGAGGACGACTCCGACGGATACCACCCATTCCGGCATCCGAAGCATCCAAGGCTTGAGCTCTGATCCGAGCGAGGCCGAAGCGGACGGCGAAGAGCGCTCCGCCTAGACCCGCGCTCTCCTCCCTCGCTGATCGTCAGCAGGGAGTCCTACCTCGGCGAGACGTTCCGGCCACAAGCCTGAACGTCTCGCCACCCATCATTTTAATGCAACCAAGAACCCCATGACGGGGATTTTTTATACTTAGGCCTCATCCAAAAATAGCCTTCCTCATCTTGCACTCACCGTATCTTCATCTATGCCCCTCACTCGATCGCAATATCCTCAACATAGCTACGGCTATGCCTCCGGTATTACTCAATTGTTCAGGCCATATCTGAAGCGCATTGAGCGCAATCTGAACAAGTTATTTTTGGATGAGGCCTTAAAATATGCTATGATCAAAATAATTTTTGATAACGTACCTATCAACCAAAGCACCTTATGTCTGAACGAATGTCTGGTCTAGAAACAAAACAAAGACGCATTGCAGAAAGACGGGCTGAAAAAAGAAATAAAGAGGGTCGTCGACGAGGTCTTAGTGCTGTCGAAGCGGAACTTCAGGCAGTGACCGCAAG
Source organism: uncultured Gammaproteobacteria bacterium (assembly GCA_964425575.1). Classification (GTDB taxonomy): domain Bacteria; phylum Patescibacteriota; class Patescibacteriia; order 2-12-FULL-60-25; family 2-12-FULL-60-25; genus CAYRMN01. Next base: position 949 of record CAYRMN010000051.1, read on the forward strand.
TCCAGCCGAAACTCCTACCACAGATGATGTAGGTACTGAAGCACCAGCACGAAAGGGAAAAAAAGGTCGTAAACGAGAAAATGAAAGACTAGAAGCAGCGGCGTTAGCTGAAAAAGCCAAACAAACCTCAACAGAACTACAGCCGGCACAACCACAAGATCAAAGCACAGAACCGTCATTTGATACTGCCGAACCAGCACCTGCTGTATCTGCAAAGAATGCAAGAGAAGCCGCAGAAGCAGCATGGAACGCAATGGCTCAAAAAAACGAACGAGAGCCAGCAATGCGAAAAGCTGGTGATACAGTTGAAATAGAAGATCATGAACTAGAATCGATAGAAGAACCGACGCCTCATCAGGCTACGAAAGAAGCATACGAACCTCGACCACGAAGAAGAACAATTGACATCGCAGATCTAAAAAAGGGCTCACCTGACAATGCTTATCCTGGCGTGGAGCATCTTCAAATTACCTCCACTGAAGATCCTAGTACACCATCGCGCCCAAAGGCTCGAATTATTACTGACGATTTTCTTAAAACGAGAAACTTCTTTAACGCTACTGATACTGCTCGGAAAGAAGTTATTGATTTTCAAGCTTTGAAAAAAGAAGTTCTTGCGCACTTCATCAATGCGACATCCCTACGGGAATATCTTACGTATGTAAAAGGATATAAGGGAGAATCGGGCGATTTTCAACTTCCATGGGGAAAAACGCTCTTCCAAGAAGGAATACACTCAAATGATTCAGAAGACTTCATTCATGAACTACTTCCCACGATCAATAGAGAGGTGAAAATACGGACAGACGCGGCTGTTCAAAAGACCGCGAAGATCATTGATCAGCTTTTTCGTGTTGATCAATCTCAGGATCCATCAGATGATCTAGATGCTTCGTTTGTAAAAAATAAGGAGTTACTTGATTATATTGCCTATTTGAAAAAAGCAGGTGATCAAATGAGTCAAGATAATAGCCTCGCTGCTGACAGCATCAAACTGCCCGACGGAGAAACGATGCTCTCTTCGTTTGATATCACTCAAAAATCGGCACTACTAGCCTTGATTGACACGTTAAAACAAAAGGCGAAAGAGCGTATCGCTCAATCAGAAAAGCAAGCAGCTAGCATTGCTGCGTCCGAAATTATTGCCGCCTTTTCGGAATCAAGCAAAAAAAGCTACGAGGATACGCAGAAAGAACTCAAAGAATACGCAACATCTTTAGAGAAAGAAACAAAAGGTCTCAGACTCCCCTCATCCAGAAAAACGCTTGATGAAGCCCATATTTTAGATAAAAAGCAGATCTCCCAAATCCTACAAGCCATCTCAGTCGAATTGGATCGTCGAGAACAGGAGCACGATCAAAAAGAGCGCACAGAAGGTGAGCAAGCAGAGGTAACGGTCAGAAATAAGATCCTTAATCAATATGGATTACAACCAAAGGGTTCACATGAAGAAGCTATCAATAAGCTAGAACAATTCATTGAATACCTAAAAGTACGCAAACCTGAAGAAGCGGTACTCCTAGACGACAACAAAAAAACTCTTAAAGAGTACGGTATTAAGAATACGGAGCTAAAAGAACTCCTTGTCCAGAGCCTGCAACTTGAGCTCGATCGACAGCGCTACATGCTTCACATGACAAAGGAACAAGTAAAAGAACTCGAATTACAGCGAACTCAAGTACGAGACGTTTCCGCGAAGATAAAATTTCATGGAAAAATGGATCAGGACGTCAAAAAAATTAAAGCAAAAAATGACGTGTATCATAAAATTGAGGCTGCAAAAGCGGAGCGAGATACATTCAAATTCGCGCTTGCATCAAGAGAGGAAAAACTCACTCTCGGTGATAGGGTACGAAATTTTTTCAGAGGGAACAAGGATTCTGAAGCTGTTGTGCTAAAAAAGGAAATCGAACTTAGAGAAACCCGCATTCGAGAGCTACAAAGAAAACTGCGTGACCTATAGTCACGCAGTTTTTCTTTCTTTGATACTGTTTACGAGATCTTCTATGAGCTTTCCCTTTTCTACTGCCATTTGCTCTTTTTGACCGTACCTTCGAACGGTGAGCTCTCCCCCACCAGCTTCTTTATCACCGATGACCAACATCACAGGAACCTTCATATGTTCGGCATTTCGAATCTTTTTTCCTAATGACTCCTGACCCATATCGACCTCAACGCGCATCCCCTTGTCTCGTAATTCTTTCAAGAGTTGTGTAGAAAATTCAGCGTGACGATCTGCAATCGGCAAGATGCGAATCTGCTCAGGAGCAAGCCACACCGGAAATGCACCGGAATAATGCTCAATCAAAACACCCAAGAATCGTTCAACAGAACCAAGAATGGCACGATGAATCATGACGGGTCGCTTTTTCACGCCATCCGAATCCATATACTCCAATTCAAATCGTTCCGGCAGGTTAAAATCCAATTGGATGGTGGCCAATTGCCACTCACGCCCAATAGCATCCTTGGCGATGAAATCAAGCTTAGGCCCATAAAAGGCAGCCTCCCCTTCTCCAATCGTTACCTCACGACCAACGTCTTGCATAAGATCTGCTAACGCCTTTTCGGCCCCATTCCACACCTCATCGCTGCCCAAATACTTCTCTGGATGTTTTTGATCACGGACAGACAGGCGAACACGCAACGGCATCTCAAACGTTTTATAGAACCCCTCAATGATTCGATAAATCGCCAAAGCCTCATCTTTCACCTGGTCTGGTCGACAAAACACATGCGCATCATCCTGAGTAATAGAACGGACACGAGACAACCCCTGTAACTGCCCTGTATTTTCATCACGATACACCGTGGTTACCTCACTAAACCGAAATGGAAGCTCTCGATAACTACGAGGCTTTGAGGCGTAAATCTGCGTGTGGTGTGGGCAATTCATTGGCTTCAACACAAACGACTCATCTGTCTTCTTACTAGACACATGAAACAAATCGTCCTCGAACTTATCCCAATGGCCCGATGTTTTATACAGGTCAGATTTGGCGATATGCGGAATCCAAACACGTTCATAGCCATAGGGCTTCATCAGGTCCCACACAAAATCCGTCAACGCTTGGCGCAACAAGAACCCACGAGGGGTGAAGAGTGGCAGCCCAGAACCAACAAGCGGCGAAAAGCTAAATAAATCGAGCTCAGTTCCCAATTTACGATGATCGCGACGCTTCGCTTCTTCCAGCATGGCGAGATGCGCTTTAAGATCATCCTTTGTGGCAAACGCGAGACCGTAGATACGGGTGAGTTGCGGATTTTTTTCACTCCCACGCCAATACGCTCCAGCAATTTTGGTCAAAATAAATGATCGTGGGTCAATCTTCCGCATGTCTTCTACGTGGCCACCACGACACAAGTCGGAATATGAACCAGATGCATAAAAAGAGAGGGCCTGCCCTTGCGCCGCAAATTCATCGATGAGTTCATGTTTAAATGGATTGCCTGGATATTCTTTCTTTGCTTCGTCTGGACTGAGTTCAGTGCGGGTGAACGTAGACCACGTTGGTAATATCTCACGCATCTTCTCTTCGATTCGAGGAAGATCGTCATCGGAGATGGGTTTGCTGAACTCGAAATCAAAATAAAACCCATCATCTATGGCTGGACCAATTGTTCGTTTGGTATCCGGCCACAGCTGCATAACCGCGGCTGCCAAGAGATGCGCCAATGAATGACGCACGTGCTGTAGTTCTTCAGAAGACATAATAGA
>CAYRMN010000052.1:0-4145 GCA_964425575.1 uncultured Gammaproteobacteria bacterium
TGTATCATCCCGCCCATGAAAACCACCCTCAACCTCAACGATGCCTTGCTGCAAACGGCCAAAGCCTTTGCCGCCCAGCAGCGCATCAGCCTGACCCGGCTGCTGGAAGAAGGGTTGCAGATGCGCTTGCGTGCCGCACAGGTGCCGCCACAGGTCGGTGCCGTCGCGCGACAGCAGCCGCGCAGCGCACAGGTCGCGCGCATCACCGCCAGCTGCGGAAAATCATTGGCCGATAGCGTTGCCGCTGGCCTTCTCACACTCGGTCCACGTCATGGAAATGCTGGCGGAGAACTATCTGCTTGGCTACGCGACGCCGTCGCTGCAGATCTTTCTGTGAGTGAGGCCATCGAGGAAGCCATCGAATACTGGCCTCGCATTCCTGGTTTTGGTCATCCTGTATATGAAATTGATCCTCGTACCACCGCTCTCACAAAAATCGCACGCACACATCTAAAAAATATCCCGCACCTCACCTTTGCATTGAACATGAGCAAGGAACTCACGACACGTAAACAAAAACCATTGCCATTAAATGTTGATGGTGCCCTCGCCGCCATCATGGCTGATTTGAATATGCCGGCCGAATTTACGGATGCACTTTTTATTGGAGCGCGAACCTTTGGACTCATCGCACAAGCAATGGATGAAATGAAAACGGCGAAGACGTATCGGAGGGGATAAGCGCCTCGCTTTTCCCTACAAAACCTATCAAACCACGCCAAAAAGCACCGCAACTACAATCCGATACACACCAAAAGAAATAAATGTATGGTTTTTTACAAACGCAAGCAACAGCTTGATGCTCGCAAGAGCAGCGATAAACGAAATAACGAACCCAACCGCCAATAAGCCGAACTGATCAAGAGAAAATGAGGAAGCGCTTTTTACTAAATCCAATCCCGTCGCAGCCGCCATCGTCGGAACAGCAAGCAAAAAAGAAAACTCAACAATTGTTCTGCGCTTCAATCCAAGGAACATGCCGCCGACGATTGTGGCGGCTGATCTAGAAACACCAGGAATAACCGCGATGGATTGAAACAGTCCGATCCCAACTGCTTGGGCGTAACTCATATGTTTCATGTCAGCGACATCTTGTTGTTTTTCATGATGCAGTAGCTCAAAGACAATCAAAATGATGCCGCCCAATAGCAATGACCAGAGGACGACGCGTTCGTTTCCAAATAGATAGTGCTTCACAATACCATGCACTGCCAGCCCGATAATACCCGTGGGAATAAACGCCACAATGATTCGCTTTAACACTTCTCGATCCATCAAAAATCGCCGCCAATACGCAACGACGACAGATAAAATTGCGCCAAGTTGAATGATAATGTCAAAACTCTTCAAAAATTCCGTACCGGGAAGCTGAAGGAGCTTTCCGGCTAAAATCAAATGGCCGGTCGAGGAAATGGGAAGGAATTCGGTGACGCCTTCTATGAGACCGAGAACGGAAGCATGAAAAAAATTCATAGAAAGCACAATGAAAGAAATATAAATCCTCTCCGTATACTACAACGATCGAGTTGCCTATTCAATTGCAAGGCGTATACTAATTTTATATGAGCTACGATGAAGAAAAATATATTGAAGAAAATAGTACGTTGAGCCATTATCACGGAAATATCGTTCGAAAACTTCTTTTGATTAATGGTCTTGGAATGGTTGCTGAATATGCCTTTTTCTCTACGCTGGTTCGCGTCCCATTTTTTATTGCCATTGGCGGAGCGATCGTATTAGTCATTTTGGCAGGTCTACAAAATCCAAAACTCCGCTGGCTCAATGAAATCAATGCGCTGGTTGCCATCGTTGCGTGCTTTACATTTGCCTATATCGGGACTTCGCATTACCTGTACGCCACCATCTTTGACCCCTTCTTCTTTTGGTCTAACCAAGTACACGCGCTTTTATTTTTAATCGCCGTCTATTACAGCAGTAAAACCGTACGCGCGATGTTCATTAGTCTACCAAAAACATAATCCCTTATGCCTTTCTTGTCTGGACTTAAAACATTTATCGTTCGAGGAAATGTCGTCGACCTTGCCATCGGTGTTGTCATCGGCGCGGCCTTTGGAAATGTCGTGAATGCGCTCGTCAAAGATATTCTGACACCCTTTATTGGTGCGCTCTTCCAAGTGCCCGATTTTTCTCGTCTCTCCTTCGCACTTCACGGAAGTACATTTATGTATGGAGATTTCATCAATGTTCTGCTCTCCTTTCTTCTCGTGACGACTACAATCTACTTCTTTGTGGTTCTTCCGATGAATAAGCTTGCATCTCTTCTTCGTCAAGAAAAAGAACCCACCATCCCAACGACACAGAAATGCACAGAGTGCTTCAGCGAGATCCCTCTTGAAGCAAAGCGCTGCAAATACTGCGCGCAAGTAATCTCATGATCTGACTCATCTTGGGATAAGAGCACGACCCATACCGCTATCAATCAACCAATCTTTATCATCAATAATCGACATAGATCTACTCAATAATGTATGAATCCAGAATACGCAGCAGCGTACATGAGCGCATTCGTAGAATGAAGATCCGTCATTTTATTCGTCAAAACCATATTGAGCGCCTTTCGCATAGGCACGCGCATGATTTTCTGAATCCCTTCTTCGGCCATCTCATGCTCTGTCGTTTGAGTGAGATCGGTGGCTAGGTAGACGTATTGCATTTGATCAGAGATCCCATTCACGACCTGAAACACTCCGAGTTGTTTCCATTTTTTTGCTACTAATCCCGTTTCTTCTTTTAATTCTCTTTTTGCAGCAATGAGTGGTCGCTGTCCATCCGTATTACCTGAAGGAATTTCTATAGAAGAGCGTCCTGTCGTATAGCGATACAGACTAATCAGATACACCTCTTCGTTCTCGTTCATGGCAACAATGCAAACAGAGGCGGGTCGAACAACGACATCATAGAATCCCGCTTTTCCATTTGGCTTGATCACTTTATCTCGCCGAATAGCATAATACGGATTTTTATAGGCGATCTTTGAGGAAAGTGTTTTCCAGGGATTTTTCATGCGCCCAGCATATCAATCAACAAGAAAATTGACGACTTCTTTATCTTTTCTTCGGCACCCTCACGCGTGACAGCCTCGTCCTGTCTTTATGCAATAAGAAAAAGAGGATGAAACATCCAACCAATGACAAAAGGCCTACGATGAGAAATGTCGGCTTGAAGCCGATAAACTGTACGAGTGTGGCACCGATCGCGGCGGCACCTGCAGTGCCTAGCCCTGTCAGCGTCGAATATAAACTCCACTCAAAACTCTCATGATGCGGGTCTAGATGCGTACTCCAGAGTCCAAGCCAGGTTGGATAGGCTAAGCCACTTCCAACTCCAAACAGGATTTGTGCGATATAAATATGCTCAACCCGCGTAGCATAAATATAACAAAAAGGCACAAGAGCGATGCAAAGAGAGCCGGCAATCAACCAACGAACACTGTGGTCGTGTTTATCGACATAACGCGAAAATGGTAACTGAATACAGGATTTTGTGAAAAGAAACAGCATGCTTGCAACACCTGCTGCATAAATTTGCCCGCCCAGTAAATTATCTTTGATGAAAATGGACAAGATGGGCTCAACGAGTCCAAACCCAGACACGACAAAAATGTCTGAAATGAGAAGGAGCTTGGTGACGCGATTCATGTCTAAAAGAAAATAATCTGCTTATATTTTTGCCATTGCTGATTCAAATTCCTCATCTGAAGCCATCACTCCTTCTAGATCCGCACATGGATGAGCCTGCCAGTATGGCAAAGACTTCATATTCTTGCGCGTGAGACGTTCAGCAAGATCGCGATCGCCGTTCGCCACAGACCCCATAAAAAACTGAACACCACCTTCAAAAATATCTTCCGCACTCTTAATAGCCCCGTCCTTCACATCAAAGACACACACTGGTCCTTCAGCTGTTTCGAGCGCGATATCATTCGCATGATTTCCCTCAAATGGCATGCCGCACGTAATACATGTCTTCATATGATGAATAGTATAGAACATCTACCCTGTCTACTCTAGTGACAGACACGGCCGCAAATAATCGTTTATTTTGAATTTTAGATAAAAACCTTGTAGGCTGCAGGCACGTTATGGGAAGCTTCTCAAGGCGCTCTTTTCCCCATATCGCAGGAG
>CAYRMN010000053.1:0-3993 GCA_964425575.1 uncultured Gammaproteobacteria bacterium
CTTTTACAATTTCGCCCGGTCCTGCTTGTTCGACACTCGTAAGATATTTCCACACCTCATACTGCTTGGGTGAGAGGGTGTCCTCAATCTTTTCTTCTTCCAGATATGATAGAGCTTTTACAGCTTGCTCTTTAATAACTGACAAAAAGAAATTAAGCCAAGGCGAAATGGTGTCGTGATCAGTTTTGAATGTCTCTTGTGATTTACGAAGTGCGATATAGTATTCATCCTTTCTGCGTTCAACGAGTTGTTCGTGCGAGACATACTGAACGAACTGATAACCTGACCTCAAAAGCAAAAGGTTTGTAAGGACACGAGAAAGACGACCGTTACCATCTTCGAACGGGTGGATCTTCAAAAACTCAACAACAAAGTTTGCAATGATTAAAAGATTATGGAAACGGTTCTTCTCAAAAGCATCATTTGTCCACTCAACAAGTTCCTGCATTTCTTTGCCGGTAAGGTATGCTGGTGTGGTCTCAAACATTATCTTCGCAATGTTTCCATCCGGTCCGAGAACGCCAACAGTATTCTCCTTTTTCTTGTAACCACCACGATGAGTATCGTCTTTTGCGGAATATTTAAGAAGCTGATTGTGAAGTGAAGTGATCAAGCTTTCTCTGAGTGGTAAATCCTGATAACTGTCAAAGACATTTTGAAGTGTTTCAAGATAACCCTGAACTTCCTGAGAGTCACGATCAGAAAATTTTGAAACTGCAAGACCTCTCATAACTTTTTCCACTTCTTCGTCAGTCAATTTTGCACCCTCGATACGAGTGGAAGCACCAGCTGAAGTAATCAGTGTAGATTTTTTGAGATTAGTAATTGCTTGAGGAGTCATTCGCAAACCGGATTTAAATTCGCCTCGAATTCCGTCAATCTCAGCCAAAATAGCCACGATATGAGGATCGAGGTTTTTTATTCGGTGATCAAATTTGTTGAAAATTTCGTCCATAGACATATGTTTGATTAATAATTTTAACACTATAATTTATACAGTTGATTATAACGGATTACAGCGGTAAATACAACATTCAGCTATGCCAATTTAACGCTATACGCCATATAGTGGATTATAACGGATTATAGCGGTAAATACAAGTCCTTGCAAACTGTGAGTAATATTTGCCCATATTTCAAGCCATTCTGCCAATTATTGATTTTTCCTGCTAAAATAGGCAAACAACTGAATAAGGCCTAAACCCGAATCAGGGCATGGTCGCAAAACCATCCAAGAGAGCCTCGCAAAGGACTTTTTGCGTTTGTGTACGCAGAGGATGGTTTGCGAGGTTTTTTTAATCGTGTAACCAAAACCAATACTGATTCTTTAGTCCTTCTGAAAGTTGGTGGGCGTTGGCATGGGAGAGCACACCCAAATATGATCGCAAAGATTGCGAAAGAGCATCCTCGCTAATTGTTCCGCTTCTGAACATGGCGACCCGTTCTTTCAATTTGCGAAATATCCTCCGCTTTGTTCTCGCTCTCACAAGGCGATGATATGGCAAAGCGACATATCCCAAAAAGTCAACGCCCTGATGACACGCCCGGATCGATACCTTATTGGGATGGAGCGATAATTGTAACTTCTTATCCAAGAAGTCTTTGATTGGATCAAGGATGTTTTCGAGATACGCTCTGTCGGTCGAGACAATAACGAAGTCGTCGGTGTATCGAGCATAATTGATAACCTTAAGTTTGTGCTTCACGAATTGATCAAATTCATTCATGTACACATTTGCGAAAAGTTGCGAGGTTAAATTGCCGATAGGCAAACCCTGTCTATCAAATAAATTAGTCTGGCTGGCTGAGTAACTTTCCACAACCCTATTTAAAAGCCACATTGTGTCTTGGTCGGTTATTTTCCTGCCGAGAATATTCAGTAGGGTGCGATGGTCGATACTGTCAAAAAATTTTCTCACATCACACTTCAATGCAAAACACGGTCTGGTAAAATTTCGACTCTCACTTCGAATCATTCGTTCAACGGCTAAAACACCCTTGTGCGTTCCTTTGCCTATTCGACATGAAAATGAATTGGCGATAAAAGTTTTGTCGTAAAGCGGATTAAGAATGCGAAAAATAGCATGGTGCAAAATACGATCACGCACCGAAGCTTTGTGGACATGCCTGACTTTCGGATCATAAATATAAAATCCGGAATATGGGGAATGAACATACCTTTTGCCCTTTAAATCACGGTAAAGAGCAAACAAATTCGGCTCAAGATTGAATTCAAATTCTTGAACATCCGCCTTCTTGCGTTTGTCACTTTTGAATTCTTCCCATGAAGTAAAAATGTTAGGGATGGAAATTATCTTCTCGAATAAATTAGTATAAACTCTCATAAATTAAAACTATGAATGACTTTGATATTCCTATTTTTAAGAAAAGCTATGACTTATACAAAACATTCAACGAATATCGCAAACTTGTTCCCAAGCAAGACCGCTTCACGGTCTTTGAAAAGTCCGAATGTGCGATTTTGGATGTTTTGGAAAGTATAATGAAAGCAAGTGGAGAACAGAAAAAAGAAAAACTGCCAACACTTGAAAAGGCCAGCCTCAAACTCAACATGCTGAGAGTCTTCATTCGACTAATGAAAGACACAAAAACGATAGACGCTAAAAAGTACATGATACTTGAAAGCGTAATCGATGAGATCGGCAGAATGTTGGGAGGATGGATTCGCTCGGTTAAAGCCGAGTAGAGTAAGAGAAAGGGTACCCATGAGGGTACCCTTTCTTAATAAAGAGGAGTGATTTCGAGACAAGACCGGAAGCCGAACCGTAGTTGTCGTTGGCATTGTCGACCCAGTTCGTGTCGAACTTGACCTTGCCGTCGTTGAACTTGAAGTACGGAGACTTCGAGAAGTCGCCATCGGCATCCGGAATTTTGCTTTTGTCCGTCCTTGTCACCAGACTTCGAGCTTTACTTCCCGTTGGCAACGGAACTATATGCTCTCAATCCTGAATTTGATTTGACGGTATCCCGTAAGGGAACCCGTTCTGAACAAAAGCAAGCAGTATCTCCTCAATGCAACACACTCTTGGAAACCGTGATCCCCAAGACTCCGGTTGTTTATCTCTTGATGAGAGAGTTCGGCGACGGCAATCCTTAAACGGCCGTGCATTAGCCTATGCTCAATGCTATTATACCCTAAAATCAGGTAGCATTAAAATGCTTGACAAAACCGTTGATATTTGCTATACTGACATGAAGTAAAATGTTCTTTCAAAAAGGCTAAATATAGCGATTTTGTGAGGTTAGCGTATTGGATATAAGTCATTTTTGTATCCAGCACGCTCGCCTCACAAAGAGGCAAGACGCTGACCGGAGCGACTCCGGGAATTCAAAAAAGAAGGAGGATGACGATGAAAACATCGATCACCAACACCAGCATCACCGAAGGACAGAAAAAGCAGTACTTCAGGTTCGTCGAGGACGCCGCTGAGCGTGCGCTCAAAGAAACGGGTCTCGACAAAGATGGGCTTCAGAAGCTCATCGAAAACGGCGACGAATTCCAGGCAAGGATCGTGACGGCCGTCCGTGAACTCTCCGTGAGCAACCAGTTCGCAGACGAGGAAACGGAATCCAACTACGGCTACCTCTCCGGCTACAAGCCCAAGGGAATCACCGAGCAGACCAACCGGTTGCGCGAGTTGTTCCCCGGGATTGGCTACGCCGATGAGAAGCTGGCCGAGCAGGATCTTCCCCCGAACGCCGAAGGATGGTTCGCCATTCCGAGGTGGGAGAAGATCGCCCCGACATACGGCGAAGCCGTGCAGAAGGTGCTCGACCTGATCAAGCAGACCCGAAACGGTGCGTTCTACAACTACCGTGAAGGCCAGCTCGGTCCGCAGTATCTCCGTCAGTCGCAGAAGGCCAGCAAGGCGTTCCAGAAGCTCGGCGACGAGCAGAAGGATCATGACATTCTCGTCGTTCCGGCTCAGTTCGGTCTCCGTCACAGGGGCCGTTCGGTTCGCCGGGCACGCG
>CAYRMN010000054.1:0-3706 GCA_964425575.1 uncultured Gammaproteobacteria bacterium
GCTCGTATCTATCGCGTTTATCATTACTACGATACGGCCGTCACCAAGAATAGCCTCGTGTGTAATAGTGAGATCAATTTTGGTGTGGCCTGTACAGCTGATAATAAAGATAAGGTATGTGGAGGGAAGGGGACATGTGATCCAACGACCATTCCTGTTCAAACGAAGAATAAGACACAGCGCTGTAATGGTTTGTCTGGATTGAATGCCGGCTTAACCTGTGGAGATGGGTTTAGTCTGCCATCACTTGATCCGTCCTGTCATAACGCAGCCATGAAGAAAGTTGCGGATGGTGCGTATCAGCCACAACTCTCTGCATGTAACATGCGTGGAGGATGGACCAAGGATGAGGATACGGGCATGTACATGAATCCGCTCGATCATACCCCATATAATGAAAAGACCGCCCATGAACGGTTTAACGCCTTTGGCTGTTCTGGCGCTGCAGTCATTCCAAACGCACCATGTGGGAAGCCAGATCCGCATTCATGGGATTGTCCGACGAAGATTGACGATCCAAACATCAGTAAGTGCATCAATGATGATATCGGCATCATGAATGGTCACTGTAGTGGTGGATATGAAGAAGCTCGTTGTAGCTCAAATAGTGATTGTGTCTTCACAAAGGCGCAGTGGTGGGGTGCTTATGATACAGGCAAGCCCACAAAAGATGTCTATAATAATGATTTTCAACAGGTTCAGGCGCTGTATGGTCCGAATACCGAGGACAATGGTGCAGTTGTTGATACCCTATATAAGAAGGAATTGCCTTTTGAGAATATAGGCGCGAACAACTCGATGAGCGACATTGGGAGAAGCTACGGTCACGGTGGATTGCGCTTTAGCTTTAATGGTGGGGCACCGGTTGACGGTACAATGGCGAACCCGAATACATTGCCGAATTTGAAGGTTCTTACGAATTACGCCAAGCCGGTACCCGCCGTGAAGACCGAGCCGAAGAACACCATGATCTTGCCGTTTGCCTATTATCTGCAGCTAGGCTCGGCGTCTCTCATTAACAAAAATTCTGATTTGTTGAAGCGTTGGCCCACGCCGCATAACGTATTAAGTCCAGCCTATTGGGTGGGCGGAAATGATAGTATCGTTGCGTCATCTACCGTCGTCTTGCAGGCAGCTGTGAAAGCACATGACGCGTACGTTATCCCTGGCTTGTGTGAAGGTGCGGATGGAGCGGAAATGGATTCAGCTCGAGCGATTCCAAATACGGATGAGTTTCCTGATAACGTGAAAAATTATCATTTTTACGCCGCGCCGAATTATGCATCGGAGGTTGGAACATGTCAGGGCGGCGTGAATGATGGTCAGCTGTGTTATGCCTTGCCTGGCGCGACGCCCGCACAATCAAATGCGCTCTGGCCGAACTACAACTTCTGTTCACCGAAAAAAATTCAAAACATCAAATCATGGACATGTGATCTTGTAACAACGGTGAATGACTGCTACCAGCCTCCGCTCGCGGCCACGAATATGGATGATCCGGATGCTGATGATAACCGCTGTACGCATGGAGCAGGATATAAGCCTCGGATCGATTTGTGTGCTGGAAATTTAAGCAGTGAAAAGTGTTTGGTCGGATATGATCTGAACAGCGCAGATTCAATGAATGATGCCAAGTCTCCCGCGCCAACAGATGTGACGTCCGGCTTCCATACGCCTGACTTTTTGCAGGGTAAGAATAATTTTGGAGATTACAGCTATATCGCCCATTACGCCCCGCGACCGCCGATCGTGGCCGCGCCTGATTTGGGTCATACCTGTCAGACACCAGGGAGCTGTCCGATTTCCTCTGTCAATTCGTTTCTCCTTGAAAATCAGTCGAGCGGAGCAGTGAGCTTCGGTGGTGGTCAGGCACAAGTGAGCATGCGCTTCTATGGCTGGGCTGCGAATGAACAGACTCCGCTGCGATCCGTGTTTGTGGATTGGGGTGACGGCAACGTCGTAAAAATCGAAGACGCGCGTGTTAAAAACAAGAAGCCATTCTGCTCCACAACACGCGAATGTCAGTTCGTGCCAGGCCTCACCTGCAACACAAACAGCGATTGTCCGCCGGCTGGTGGCGCCTGTGTTGATCGTGGGACATGTGCTCAAACACCTTCGCTTAGCTGCTCGACAGACGCCGAGTGCGCTCAAGCATCAGGAGTGAAAGACGACAAGTGTCAGATTCGTGAACTCTTTGGCAATAGCGCAGATGCCTGTGAAGCCAACTACTTTGAATTCCAGCACGCCTATTCCTGCGATAAGCTCATGAAGGCCTGTGATACGGATGCGGTAGGAGACACTGTTAAACGCTGTAGCCGCAATACTGAGGTAACGTGTTCAAAGGATGCAGACTGTTGTACCGGCGGTGGCTGCGGCGTTGAAGACAAGTGTATGGCCGGTCTCTCCAAGGCTGGAGGTTGTTTCGACGCCAAGAAACAAACCTGTGTCTTCACCCCACGCGTCATGCTCAAAGACAGCTGGAACTGGTGTACCGGTGAATGCCGCAAGGGTGTGCAGGTGGGGAATAGCCCAATTGATTCTGCTAACACCACGGTGAAGCATTTGTATGGAGGCTGTTGGGATGGGCGAGAAACGGTGAAAAACTCCCATACAGACGTACCTCTTATGGACGATGATTCAAATGAATGCAACGAAAGTTCTCTTTATAAGTATATCCGCCCCTGGATCACTTATCCTGGCGCTATAGAGATCGGTGTAACGCAATAATACGATAATTAAAAACGCCTTTACGAGAGGCGTTTTTAATTTTAAAAAAAATGAGACCTCATCGCGTCATAACGCGTGAGGCTCGAGGAGGGGGGGGCTATTGATGGCGGAGCGAAATAGAATGGTCTGGTTCACCGTTGTCGAATTTGAGGGCTCCGGTGAGGCTGCTGCAGTCGGGGTTGAAGTGTCCCTCGAACCGAATTTCGGCGGGCATCCCCATCTTGTAGTAGACGCCATCGCCGGAAGCCAGGAACCCATCGAAATCGGGATCCATGCTTACTCCGAGGAGGGCTCCGAAGTAGATCATGACGTAGCCGTCGACGATCTTGATCTTGACCGTGGCGACCGTGCCTGTTTGGGCGGTCCATGACTGACCGTTGATGTCCGGACACGCGGACGGAGCGTAGGTCTCTCCTGCTGGCAGATAGCCGCCGCAGTTCCCATTGGCCGGGGAGGGGACGCATCCTCCGCCCGTGGTGGCGATGGACGTGGTGGTCTCGCCCGTCGTGACGGTGGTGCTGGTCGTGGATCCGCCAGCGCCCGAGGTGGAGCTGGCGGTCTGGCCGCCGGTGGGATCGGAAGGGCTGTCGCTTCCCTTGCCACACGAGACGGCGGAAAGGAGGGCGACAGCGACGAACATGGAAAGAACGAATTGCGAGAGGGAGGACGTCTTCATGGCGCACTCCTTTCTTTGCTACAAGCCTCGACATTGAGGCTTTCCACCCGTTTGACTGGGTTGGTATCCTATAGCATAGCACAAAAGAAAATGGTAGGGGCGGGTTTCAAACCCGCCCTCTACGGAAAATCCTCATGGTTACGACGTTTGCCACGCCTTTTAATTCATGCTATCCTCTATGAGTTAACTCGTTCTGGATGGATGGGTTATTTTTTTACCTCAATATTTTCCTCTAATTTATCCCTACCAGGACGTTCTCATATGGATGAGATTCGGGATGCTGGAGCTCAGAAAAACCGGAGG
>CAYRMN010000055.1:0-3522 GCA_964425575.1 uncultured Gammaproteobacteria bacterium
TTTTGAAAGATTATACATTGAGTGTGACGCATTTGAATAATTTTCTTGATGTGACTGCAGGGGGACCGCAAAAATTCTTAGAACAGAATTTGCTGCGCTTTCCGCAACGACTTCAACCGGCTGGGGCTTATGGAAATGCCATGCATTTCTCCCTCTATCAGTTTTCGAATGAATTGAAGAGAACAGGGAATCTTCCTGATTTTGTTTTTTTGCTACGACAATTTGAGTATTATCTTTCGCATCAACGCCTCAATGCCAAAGATTTTGCTTATTATGTGGAAAAAGGACGTGATCAGCTTAAGATATATTTTGAGCAACGAAAGAATGATTTTAAAGTTCAGGATCAGTCGGAATTTGATTTTAAAAGGCAGGGAGTGGTTATAGGAAAGGCTGAAATTACCGGGAAAATCGACAAAATGCGTTACGATGAAGAAAAAAAAGAGATTATTGTTTTTGATTATAAGACGGGCAAACATTTAAAAGACTGGGTGCACGGACAGGAGTATGAAAAAATCAAAGCCTGGAAATATAAAAACCAGCTGATCTTCTACAAAATTCTTGTTGAAAATGCCCGCGACTTTAAAGGGAAATATAAGGTTCGAAGAGGTTTTCTTGAATTTTTAGAACCGTTGGTCGTTCGATGGTAAAGAGAGTGTTGTAGTCAAAATAGTCCATGGTCATGCTGCCCTGATCCGTTTGAAATTCTAAATGCGCGGGGAGGCTCTTCTGCACGCAGACCATCAAATGAATTGTATTGCTGTCTTTGGGGGTGATATCAGTTTGATACGCGTCGCAGGTTCGCGTCTCATCGTATTGCTTGGTTACGATCGCATCATTCGGAATAGCGGTTTGAATGACTGAGCTATCACCATCAACCGTAGAGCGAAATGCTTCGCTCAGTGCCTTTGCTGTGCTCGTTGTCTTTACTTCGATCCAACCTGTATCCGGGATACGAACATACATGCTGGAGCCAATTCCAATTACTTCGTTGGTTGTTTGGTCTTGAGGTGTTTTGAGAGTGCCGTGAAAACGATTTGGCTTCACGACATCGATTTGTCCGGTGGTGAGGCCATCTTGTCGTTGCACGGTGAGTTTGGCGCGAAAGGTGTTAACGCGTTGAAAGGCTTGAAGGGCAGTTCGTAAATCGCGGAGATTTTTTATGCGTTCTGATTCTGGAGGGGGTGGTGGGGGGAGGTACACATCCGATCCAGTCGATTGAGAACTTGTTGTAGAAACCGGTGGATTTTGAGGAGTTGTTTTTTTACATCCAAAACCCATGAAGGCAACAGGTGCGATCACAAGGACAAGGAGCGGAAAAGATTTTTTCATAGAGAAAACATTATTGGGAGAGAATGCGGCTGATCATAAGGGGGAGGCTTGTCGTGGTATGCCCGTTGCCAGTTTCAAGGAGAATGGTGTTTTTTCCGACATGAAGAGAGAAAGGGATTGAAAAAACGCCTTGAATGACTGCGTAGGATCTGCCTTCAATCCATATATTTGGCATGTTTGTTTCCCCAATGAGCAGTACAGAGGATGAAGCTGTCTGTGTTCCATTGGGAGGTGCATGTAGACGAAGACCGGGGAGCAAGGGGAGATCCAGTGAAGCTTCTATAGGCGCTATTCGCGTTGTGAAGGATGCGGGAACGCAACCAGCACCCAAGAACCCACAACACGTTGCAAAAAGAAGATGACGAAACATATAGCCATCATAGCTGTTTCGCTTGGAGGATGGAATATCTTGTGGCATTCTGCTGAGTATGAATGGAACGCTCTATATTGTTGCTACCCCAATTGGCAATCTTGAGGACATTACCCTGCGAGCGAAACGAGTGCTCGGAACCTGCGATCTGATAGTCTGTGAGGACACAAGGGTATCAGGCAAGCTGTTAAAAATGATGGATATTTCGAAACCGATGCTCTCATTACATGAGCATACGTCCGATCAACAGCTGAAGCAGATTGTCGAAAAAATCGAAGCAGGTAAAAGCATCGCCTATGTCAGTGATGCGGGTACGCCAGGTGTTAATGATCCGGGCGGTAAACTCGTGGAGGCTGCTATGGTGCAAGGACTATCGGTCGTACCAATTCCAGGTCCGTCCGCGTTAACAGCGGCGATTTCTGTGTGTGGTTTTCCCATGGAACATTTTACATATCTGGGTTTCGCACCTCATAAAAAGGGTCGAGAAACATTTTTTCGTGAATTAGGGGAGAGGGAAGAGGCGTCCGTATTTTTTGAATCAACGCATCGAATCGAAAAAGCGTTAGGATCTCTGCAAAGCGTGCTCGATGCAAAACGTCTGATCTTTGTCGGTCGTGAACTGACGAAGATGCACGAGACGCTCTATCGCGGCTCGATTGACGAGATTGCACAAAAACTTCATGCTACAAGCCTCAAAGGTGAATTTGTGATCATTGTATGTCCAAAACATTTTACATAACCACCACGCTGCCCTACGTGAATGCTGATCCGCACATTGGTTTTGCGTTGGAAATTATTCAGGCTGATGCATTGGCACGTTGGCATCGCCTCCGAGGAGAGGACGTTGTGTTCAATACGGGTACCGATGAGCATGGGCAAAAAATTTATACAGTAGCCCAGAAAGCGGGTCTTGATCCAAAAACCTACTGTGATGAATATGCAGCCAAGTTTCATGATCTAAAGGAGGCGCTCAATTTGAGTTATACGCATTTTATTCGTACTACAGATGAGCACCATATTAAGGCCGCGCAAGAATTCTGGAAACGATGTGATGCCAAGGGTGACATTTATAAGAAGCAATATCACGTTAATTATTGTATCGGCTGCGAACTTGAGAAAACGGATTCGGAACTCGTCGACGGTCGCTGTCCGGTCCACCCGAATTTGACCCTCGAGGTTCGTGACGAAGAGAACTATTTCTTTCGTTGGTCGAAGTATCAGGAACCATTGTTGCGGTTATATGCGGAACGCCCTGATTTTGTGATTCCAGATAGCCGCTTTAAGGAAATTAAAACGTTTGTCGAGGCCGGTTTGAATGATTTTAGTATCTCGCGACTGGCCGCTAAGATGCCATGGGGCATTCCAGTTCCCGGTGATTCAGAGCATGTCATGTACGTGTGGTTTGATGCGCTCGTCAATTATATTTCTACTCTTGGTTGGCCAGATGAAGCTGGAGACTTCAAGAGGTATTGGCCAGGTATGCAAGTGGCAGGAAAAGATAACTTGCGTCAGCAGTCAGCGATGTGGCAGGCGATGCTGATGTCCGCAGGCGTTGAGCCATCCCGACAAATTTTTATTCATGGATTTATCACATCTGAGGGTCAAAAGATGTCCAAGTCATTGGGGAATGTGATCAACCCGTATGATGTGGTGGGAAAATATGGAACCGACGCCGTCCGCTATTATCTGTTAGCTGGTCTGCCTGCCTACGAGGATGGTGACTTTTCTGTGACACGACTCGAAGAACGCTATACCCACGATTTGGCGAACACTCTTGGAAATCTCTTGAATCGTTCAGTAGCCATGAGTCGGAAGTATTTTGA
>CAYRMN010000056.1:0-3226 GCA_964425575.1 uncultured Gammaproteobacteria bacterium
GAGATGGTCTATTGTTTTGTCTATTTCGTCGATAGCTGTTTTAAAGCGACTAGAGGCAAACTGATAGTTTTTGGCAAAACCCTCTTTAAACGAATTTATATTCTCTTCGAAATTTGTGATGTCGATATTCTGGTTTCTTACCAGGGCGAGCTCGGCCTTGTATTTGAGGCAGTTTATGGCTGCGTTGCGTAGCAGAGTTATGATGGGAATGAAAAATTGTGGGCGAACGACATACATTTTTGGATGTTTGTGGGAGACATCGACGATACCGGTATTATATAGCTCATTCTCTGCATCCAGAAGCGTCACTAGTACTGCATACTCGCACTTTTTTTCTGTACGATCCTTATCAAGTTCGCGTAAAAAGTCTTCGTTCTTATGCTTTGTAGCAGTCTCATCGCCCTCATTCTTCATTTCGAACATGATAGAGATGATTTCATTGCCGGCTTCATCAGTTTCGCGATAAATATAATCACCCTTGCTACCGGTTTTTGCGTCGTTGTCTTTTTCAAAATAGGCATTCTGGAAACCCGTTGCACGAAGCTTGTTAAATTCGCATTCACAGTGCTGTTCGAGTGTTTCGCCTACCATCTTTGTTGAGAGTTTCACCTTCATATCTTTCCGAAGGGCAATCTCCTCATCTTTCATCTTTATGATGTCATCCTTGGTCTTAATCTCAGCGGCATATTTCTCCTTTAATGCTGTCTCGAGTAACCGCTTCTCGGTATCTTTGCTTTTCAACTCTCCGGCGAGTTCATCACGTTCTTTCTCAACTCTAATGACCGCTTCGGTAACAGCAAGCTTTCTTTCGAGCTCTACACTGTTCATTTTTGATTTCATTTCCGCTAGCTCAGCATCCTTCTTGGCGAGGTCTGTCTGTAGCGCATTTCTAATATTTGCCTCGGCTAGTTTGACTGAGCTTTCTTTGTCCGCAGCAAGCAAACGCTCACGGTCTTTTAGATCTTTGTTAAACTCCTCATCTCGAACTTGTTTAAGAATGTCAGCAAAACCAGCCTCATCGATTTTAAAAGAGGTTCCGCATTTTGGACATTTTATGTCGTTCATATGATAATTGCTGAATTTTTAGCATTTATTATGCTAAAAGTCAACGAAATATGCGAGAATATTCATATTATTAGCAGAAAGACAACGCAAGATAGGGATCGGCGCAAGCCGATCCCTATTACCTGAACCCTGCTAGCCCATCCGCTCAACCTGTCCTACATAGAACAGATTGACCGTCTTCACGTACTTTCGAACCACCTCACCCTTCTCATCCTTCTTCTCAATGAGAGTGATGGACTTAATGGCCTTTTCGCCTTTCTTCACTCGGTAGCCATTCTCAAGCCACTGGTTAAAGGTCAGGCAATTGCACTTCGGATCATACTTGCTCGCTTCTTCCTCACCCCATCGATTAAGAATCTGCTTTCTTACGTTCTCAGCAGTGTTCTCTGAACCCTTCCAACTAGAAACGATGATACGTTCCATATAACTAAAAAGACGGCCAATAGATATGATCCAATGGACTGGCCGTTTACGTCGCATCAGACGGGCTGGAAAGAAGCGTCTGATAGCTTGCCTTTGTCACAGGTGGAGATGAGGCACGAATACTACCTTGACGAAGGAAAAGCTGACGCTAGAATGAATAGCCCTGATGCGGAAAGGACGAACTATTTCTGGTATTTCTTGCGCTTCAGGGGTATTTTATTGCTATGACGATCGAACAACTACGGGAAGAATACGGTAAATACGAGAAAGAGTACCAATCGCTTCAAAAAGAAGCGGAAGAATTTGTACGTGCGTCTCTCGAGAAGATTTCGGGTGGTTCGCACGTTTCCGAGATAAAACAAAGACCATCAAACAAGATCAAGGACCTTTCTTCTCTTGAAGAGAACTTTGAAAAACATGGTAAGTACCACGAATATGAGTCTATCGGGTCTATCAAGGACATCGCGGGTATACGAGTCGTGTGCCACTGTGAGGACGATTCCAATGAAGTGGCCAACTTTCTAGAGGGAGAGTTGGCACAAACGTTCTTTAACGTCGAGAGTGAAATTAAGGGCGGAGAGAATAATACCGGCAAGAGTAAACCGTCCTATCGAGCTATCCATCTAACCTTTACCAAGCCGGTCAAGACAGGGACGGATTTGGTTCACCTGTACTGCGAGATACAGGTGCGTACCGTTATGGCAGATGCGTGGGCGGTTCAAGACCGTAAGTACATCTATGGCAAGCAGAAAGAAGGGGAAGTAAGCAGTGTGACAGACGCGGTCGCCGATATTATGAAGGGCTGTGAACAGCTATGGAGCTTAGTGAAGAAGAAAAGCATGGAAGCTGACGCCAAAGGTGCGTCCACCGCCCCGCGTCCAGAGGTCGGGCAGGCGCTCGTTCACGCTCCTCAGGCTTTAAGTATACCGATCAACGATTGGATGTCGAAAAACAGAACGAATGCCCTGGCTGGATTGGCTAAGGTTGGCTTAAAGTCTTATATGGAAGTTGAGGCGATTGTCCATCAGCATTTCCCCGATAAGGATGCGGAGGCGTTGAGAGAAGCTGCTCGGAGTTCAACAATCCATACCTTTGGGTGGCCGATTGCAGTGTTCTTGGGGAATAGGGAGGAGTTTAGCCCAAAACCCTCAGATCACGGTATTCAGGCGGAAATAGCCATTGAGGAGAATGGCTGGTCTGAAGATTCTCCTAAAAGGAGGACGTACGATTATTGGACGATACACAATAATGCGGCCTTCTACTTTCTAGGGAGCCTCTTTGAGGACTCCAGGACGGAAAATCAGGTGTTCTTCAATACTAGGGTCATCAGGATCGTCGAGGTGTTTATGTATCTAAGGAATCTCTACACCCACCTTGGTCTTGATAAGAGAACCCCAATCCAGGTCACAATCAAACATTCTCATCTCAAAGGCAGGGTTTTGACCTCCTCTTCTACAAACAGGTCTTTGCACTCTATTCGTACCTGTAGCGTTGAGGACGTTTCATCGACGGTCGTTACTACCCTGAGCGAGATTGATGATCAAATAGTGGATCTGACGGAGAAGACCACCAAGCCCTTATTCGAGAAGTTTGATTTCTTTAAATTGGACAAAAAGGTCTTGGAGGAGATTGTGCTTAGTTATGTGGATGGCAAGATCGTCTAGTTTTTTTGTTCCCCGGTTGCCCTCCTCTCCCCACCCCCAAACCCCCTTCAGACCCCTTCCCCTCAGATTCCCTT
>CAYRMN010000057.1:0-3180 GCA_964425575.1 uncultured Gammaproteobacteria bacterium
GATTTGCATACCTCTGTTGGGACAGAGGAGTCTAGGATGTATCTGAGCTTATGCACCGAAGATCGTTATGTGGCAGTGAGATCCCTCGTTCTGACCGGAAAGACGATCAAAGCAATAACACACAGTGCCCCTGCGATCACGAACACGAAGCGCGGATCCTTCGCTGCCATCCAGCCGCTTAGGAGAAGCATGGGAATATCAAGAAAACTCTTCAATACATTCAAATTCGAGAGGGTGGTAGCTCGGCTTTTTGCGCGGATACGCGTATTCATAAGATGAGCAAAAACGGGATCTCGAATATTCTGAAACAAAATCAGACCAAAAACAGCCACAAAAATAGCGCTGGGTGTAGTCGCAAACAAAAGCAATACAAGGAACATCATACATGCGATCCCCGTTCCAGTTACGATACGTACTGTTCCAATTTTTTTCTCTGTCACTCCGATAAACATGTCGGATATAAAAATAGTACCTTGTAAAAAAAAGTAAAATGATGCGAACCAAAACCCGTGAATGCCATGCGCAAGAAAATAGGGCTGATATCCTCGCCATACCAAAAAACTCGCGATAAAAATCAATAGTTTATTCAAGGCGAGACGAGATAGCAGCGGTTCATGACGGATCGTCTCAAGGCTTTGTCGAAAAATCCCCTTTTCAACTTCTTCAACCCGCTGAGAGTGCCGCGGTTCAATGAGTTGAAGTAAGAAAAAGAGACCAATAACATCACCAATGAAATCAAGACCGATCAATGTACGGAATTGCCACTCAAATAAATCCTTGGCGATAAATGCACCAAGCGTCGGTAAAAAGATTTTGGCAAAACGATTCGCAGCCGACAACTTGCCGTTGTACGACGTCATTTTATGCTCATGTCCTGCTTCTTTCAGCGTATCAAATAACAACGCTTCTTCCGTACCAGAAAAGCAGGCGAAAGACGCAGCGAGCAGAATAAAAACAGCTATGAATGCAGGAAATCCATGAGCAACAAACATCGCAAAGTCTGTCAGAATAGCGAGTAAAGCTCCTAAGATTAATGTCCGACGTCGCCCCCAACGATCAGCAAGATAGCCCGTTGGAACTTCAAACACGAGCGTCGTGAGCGACCAAATAATGCCTGTATAAAAAATTTGAGAAAGTGTAAGACCCCGATGAAGGTAGAACAGTCCCATCACTGCCTGCATGCTCCCAAACTGCAAAAAAACCTTCCCACCAAACATCCATTTTGGATTTTTCTGTAGTCGATGCAGCCGATCTTCCTCTTGTATGTCTTCCATACTTAGCCTGCAGCTGGGCCCGTTACACTCGCTTTAATTCTTCGTACACCGGCTGATACGGCTTCTTCCTTTTGAACCTTAAAACTCCCAAGTTCCCCCGTGTGGGTCACGTGTGGACCGCCGCAGATCTCTTTGGAAAAGTTCTGCTCCCCCTGGCCAACGGAATAGACCGTGATCTTGTCGCCGTATTTCTCTTCAAAGAGACCAATGGCACCGCGCTGCTTGGCTTCATCCACGCTCATCTCCTCTACCTGCACGGGCAGATCCTGAGCAATAACCGTATTTACCATCTCTTCGACTTGCTGAAGCTGCTCATGTGTGACTTTGGTCGGATGAACAAAATCAAACCGCAAGCGGTCGGGGGTGATATTCGAGCCACTCTGGTCCACGTGCGCACCCAACACATTCTTCAGAGCGCGATGGCGAAGATGGGTAGCTGTGTGCAATCTCGTCGTTTCTGCTGAATGATCGGCTAAGCCGCCCTTAAACACACCGGCCGAGGCGGTGCGCGAAAGTTCCTGATGTTTTTTAAATTCTGAGGCAAAGGTCTCGCGATCAATCGTCTGTCCTTTTTCAAGCAAGATCTCTTCTGTTAGCTCAAGAGGAAAACCGTAGCTCGAGAAGAGAAGGAAGGCCTGCTCACCCGACAACCCGCTCTCATTTCCCATCATCTTCTCCAGCTCTTTCATCCCCTTTTCAAGGGTTTTGCCGAATTTTTCTTCTTCTTTTTTCATCTCATCGATGATTCGTTCACGATTGGCAGCTAATTCGGTGTAATGAGAACCGAGTGTTTGAACGACAGCTTCTGCCAATCTATACACAAACGGTTCGGTGATATCCAGCCGTCGGCCTTCACGAATGGCACGGCGCAATAAACGACGCACGACATACCCCTGCCCCACATTTGAGGGGACGACGCCGCGCTGATCCCCGATAACAAACGTCGCGGCGCGAACGTGGTCAGCAATGATGCGGAATGCTCGCGTTTCAGATGAATTCGTGCCGTATTTTTTTCCACTCAATCTTTCGATTTCCTGCATCAATGGTAAAAAAGAATCGAGGCTAAAAATATCCTGATTATTCGCTAACGCGGCCGTAATACGCTCCAATCCTCCGCCAAAATCAACGTTACGCTGGGCCAAACGTTCAAAACCTTGATCGGTTTTTCGGTATTCCATGAACACGTTGTTGCCAATTTCCATAAACCTTCCACAATCGCAGTTCACGTGACACGGCTCATCTTTATAACTCGACTGCTCGTGTAGCTTTAATTCCGCTCCAAAATCCCAAAACATTTCCGTATCTGGCCCACCAGGTTCTCCAACGGGCATTTTGTCAGGCGTACCCGAACGCGACCACCAGTTCTTTTTTTCACCGTAATAAAAAATGCGTCCATCTTTCATCCCTTCCTGTTCCGCGCTATCAATGTCCTTCGCTTCAACTCCTACGCTCTGAAAAGCCTCTTTCCACAAGGCGACGGATTCTGTATCGCGTGGAATGCCTAATGAATCATTGCCGCGAAACACGGTGACGTAGAGATGGGTTGGATCTAGTTCGAGGCGCTGCGTCAAAAACTCAAACATCCAAGGGATTTGTTTTTCCTTAAAAAACGCGCCAAGGGACCAGTTCCCCAGCATCTCAAACATGGTTGTATGACGATTATCCCCCACCTCATCGATATCCTGAGCCCGGAAACACTTTTGGGCGTCGACGATCATCGCGCCTTGTGGATGCTTCTCTCCCAGTAAATATGAGAGCATCGGCTGCATGCCTGAGCCGGTAAAGAGAGTGGTCGGATCATTTTCCGGCATAATCGAACCAGAAGGAACGATGGCATGCCCCTTATCTTTAAAAAATTCCAGAAAAGCCTGGCGAACCTCGTTGACGCGCATAGTTCAGTAAGATT
>CAYRMN010000058.1:0-2878 GCA_964425575.1 uncultured Gammaproteobacteria bacterium
AGGACGTTCTCATATGGATGAGATTCGGGATGCTGGAGCTCAGAAAAACCGGAGGCGCTATGGGAATAGCGATGAGGATTTTTCTGAGTGAAGCGCCCGAAGATCGCCAGATGAGAAGGTCCTATCTACTATGGCAAGCGCAATTTCCCAGGCAATGCGTCAGATCTGCGATGAGAAGAACATCTCGTACGAATCTGTATTAGAAACAGTAGAGGCAGCATTGGCAGCCGCCTATCGCAAAGATTTTGGAACTCGGAATCAAAACATTAAAGTGCAGTTTGATCCTGAGATTTACGATGGTGCCACCGGTGGTGTGCGTATTTTTGATGTCAAAAGCGTGGTTGAAGACATGGAGCTGGGTGATGATTATTTTGAGCGTTTTGAGGCAGCGCATACACCAAAGAAGCGCGAAGATGGAGGTCCGCGACCGCGTTTTGATGGCAATGATGTAAAGCCTGTTGACGGAACAACAGAAGATGAGTTCGTCTTCAATCCGAAAACCATGATCATGTTGTCAGATGCACGTGATCTGAAGCCTGATGCACAAGTGGGCGAGGAAATTCGCGTAGAACTCTCGATCCCAGCAGCCTTTGGACGCATGGCTGCTCAGACGGCCAAACAAGTTATTATGCAAAAGCTGCGTGAAGCTGAGCGTGATGTGATTTACAATGATTTTAAGGGTCGTGAAGGCGAGCTTATGAATGTCACCGTTCAGCGCCGCGAGGGACGATTGGTGCTGATCGATCTTGGTCGTGCCACAGGTGTGCTTTTGCCTGAAGATCAGGTAGAGAGCGAGCGGTATTTTCCGGGCACGCGCCTCAAGGCCTTGCTCCGTGAAGTAACCATGACGACTAAGGGGCCGGAAATTCGGTTGTCTCGCTCCAGTCCGGGGATGGTAGCCGCCTTGTGTGCGCAAGAAATTCCTGAAATTTTGAATGGTGTGGTAGAGATTAAAAATATTGCACGCGAAGCTGGCTCTCGTACAAAAGTTGCAGTGTCGACCAATGATGACGCGATTGATCCGATTGGTTCTTGTATTGGTCAGCGCGGTACGCGTATTCAGACCATTATTCGTGAACTTGGTGGAGAAAAAGTAGATGTGGTGCTCTGGTCAGCCAATGAATCCGAATATATTTCTGCGGCCCTAAGTCCGGCAAAAGTCGTACGCGTCGATCTTCACCGTGATGATCATCTCGCGCTCGTGAAAGTCATGGCTGATCAATTATCGCTCGCGATTGGAAAGGGTGGACAGAATGTGCGCTTGGCTGCCAAATTAACGAACTGGAAAATTACGATCACTGAAGAAGGCGGTCGTGCCGTAGCCGACTCTGAAACAGGCGAACTTATCGCCCCTGTCGAAGAGGCTGGCGCTTCTGTTGAAGCTCCTGAAACAGATGAAGCAACGCCTCATGTTGAGGCCAAGACAGAGTAAATTCTATGTCTTCTATTTTTACTTCGTTCATTGTTCAGCCTATTTTAAATCTGTTGGTTTGGTTGTACGGGGTTGTTCCCGGCAACGATCTTGGGTTGGCGATTATTTTGTTAACCGTGCTGGTGAAAGCCGTGCTCTATCCGTTTACGATGGCGCAGATTAAGCAGCAGCGTGCGTTGCAAGAGTTGCAGCCCAAGATTGATGAGGTCCGTAGCCGCTTGAAAGACGATAAAGAAGCGCAGGCCAAAGAACTGATGGAATTATATAAGCGCGAAAAAGTGAATCCGGCTTCTTCATGCCTGCCACTCTTGATTCAGTTGCCAGTTTTTATCGGATTATATCGAGCATTGCGCGTTGGGTTGAGCTCTCAAGAATTGAATTTATTGTATCCATTCGTACCAAATCCAGGCACGATTCATACCATGATGTTTGGCTTTTTAGATCTTGCGAAGCCTCAGATTGTGTTAGCTGTTCTGGCTGGCGCTGTTCAATTTTGGCAATCCTGGCAGATTTTGCGTAAACCAAGCCCGACCACTCCTCCGCCGTCAGAGGTTGCAAATACAGATGGAGCGAAGGACGAGGGCATGGCCGCAGCGATGAACAAGCAGATGATGTATGTGATGCCGATCGTAACCGTTTTTATCGGTATCTCGTTGCCCGGAGGTTTGACCTTATATTGGTTGATCATGAGTCTTTTGACCGTTGCCCAGCAGGCATTCTTTTTGAGGAAACCTGAACCTCCGAAGATTGCAGCACAGTTGTCGGGATAAGGAATTGACTGAGCACTCTATGTCGTCCTGAGCGAGTCTGCGAGTCGAAGGATCTACTCAGACAGGGTAGATCCTTCGACTTCGCTTCTGCTTCGCTCAGGACGACAAAACGATGCACTCCCTACTGTTTTTTGACCTCATGAGCTACCCTATAGCCATGAAATTGAGTCATGCGTCAATTATCGGTCTACCTGTTAGAACCTCTATGGGCCAATTCTTGGGGAAGGTATCTGACTTCATGATTGAAGCAGATACCGGACGTTTGGAGGTGCTGGAAATTCGAGCCGGAGGATTTTTGCAGGGGTTGATTGATCAGCACATATTGGTGAGCTGGGGCCAAATTGTGTCGTTGTCTAATCGCGAAGTGGTGGTTCAGGATGGCGTGATACCGATCAGAGCCGGTCATTTGGCGGTTGATGCTGTACCGTCCGTGACCCCACCCAGCGCTTCATAATTATGAACGATCAGCCAACATCTCTGATTCGTTGCAGCTTGTTACGTGCATTGGCGTTTCATGAAACATGGGGGCACGCTCCAACACAAATTGAATGGCTCATAACAGCTGAGATGCATACGCCTTACGAAACACCGATCGTGCTTCGTGAGATAGAGTCTCTGATCAAAGACAGGATGGTTATGGTGCGCGGTGGGCGGTATGTATTTCCGACTGCAGAAG
>CAYRMN010000059.1:0-2428 GCA_964425575.1 uncultured Gammaproteobacteria bacterium
CCGAGTTCGACTCTCGGGGGGCCCATCAAAATTGAAAAAGCCAACCTCTTTCGGGGTTGGCTTTTTCGTTTGTGTCGCCATGTCGCCGCGTCGCCCCGCAATAAAGATTTGCTGCGCGCTCCTGTACCACAAGCTACTGCGTAACCACCTTCACTGTTTGAGTCCAAGGTGTTACGTAAATGAGTACGGCAATAATTATCCACAGGCTAACAAAATACCAGACACTAGAGAAATGACTGCGAAAAACGAGCCAGCGCTGCTCCAGCCAGCAGTAAGGCTCTGTCTTTGGCTGGCGACGAAGAGATGGTCGTCAAGTGGATCATGATTGAAACCACACTTTGCCTTGATCTCATCATATTCTTTTAGATACTCAGCCGCGCTAAAAGCGTTAGCTTGAGTGGGAAGCTGGGACTGCAGGTCAATAATCACCAAATCCAGTCGTCTCCAAAACGCGCTTAATTCCTCCGCATTTTGGTGAAGTCGATCAGCCTTTACCGAATTCCCCGCGCCCCATTCAATGAGGCTAAGCACGAGAAGAAAAACACTGAGGCAAACGGACAAACCTGTTAGGTAGTTGTCCAAAGGAGACCCAGATTGAGGATTGTATATTTTCTGAATAACTGCCAATCCCACCCCAGCCGCAGAAAATAAAGAAAGGCTGATAGTCGAGAACAAATCGCGTCGCTTTAAGCGCCGTGCTGCGTTGTAGCGAGCCCCTGCAGTTCTCCACGCATCAGTTTTTAGCTTTTCAATAATTTTCAGCATACGATCCAGTGGAAGTAAGAGGTGCAGGCAACACCTTGATGATCAGGTCATATCCTCCCGCACCGCAGCAGCTTTTACACTGCCCAGAACGGGGTCAGCGACTTACGTCGCTGCCTTCGTTTGCACTCAGTATGGAGCACTTCCGCCCATGGGATATTTCATCCATGAGGTACCGTGGACACGGTAGGTGTCACCTGCACTTGCATGATAAACCATCGTCATCAATACAGCACTCCTTCGTCAGCATGCATCTCCGAAAGAATGCGCTTTCTGTAGCGCTCATACCTTTCATCAATCTGCTCGTCCGTTAGCGCTTCTCCAGGACCAACTCGGCCACGTTCGACTAAGAAGCTCAGCTTCTCAGTCCGCGTAGAGATTACGTCATAGTTTTTGACGTACCCGCCAGTCGGATTGAACTTCATCTCATAGTACGAACGAGCGAATGTCTTGAGGGAACTGGGTGGCTTTCTGTCAAAGTCAGGGAGTCTGGCAAACAGACTAACCACCATAGAATCCAGCTTGTGCAGAAGCGTTAGGTCACTAATCTGACTAAAGTACGCAATCCATCCATAGCGCTTCTTTTCACTGATTGCACCTGTAATTCTTTCGTTCAATTCGATGATAAAAATATCAGCGATGCGCTTCTCGTCTAGGTATTTCAGTTTTTCGAGTCGACGAGCACGATTGTGAATGTAGTCGCTGAACTTGGCGGCCAATGATTGCAAAAGGCGCTCGACTGTTGCGTCTCTAACCGTAATATCAGGCCATTCAAATCGATATCCCAGGTAGCTGAAAGGCTTATCCAGTGATGCAAAGTGGCTTTTTCCCGACTTCTTGCCATGCAAGTCGAGGCCCCTACGTTTAAGGCGGGAAGCTAGTGATTTTTGTGCTTTCTGGAGCTGGTCTTCCTCGCCATACATCAGCACATCATCGACATACCGATAGTATTTTATCGACAGCTTGGACATCTCCTTATCCACCGCCCTCATGTAAATCGCTGCCAGAATATTTGAGATGGCCAGCCCCTGCGGAACGCCTAAGTCGTTCCGGTACTCCTTATACGAGCTGCGCCGGACATTTTTCGGAACGGTCGGTGTATTTATTGCGTGTCGAATTAACGCCAGCGCCTCGGTTGTTTTTACACGCTTCGATAGCTCCTTGATTAGGTGATCTCTTTTTATTGAATCGTAGAAGGTTTTTATATCGCAGCCGCATACATAGGTGCTATCAGCGGGTCGCCGCTTAAGGTCGGCAGATATTTCGCGAATATAGCTATTGGCAATATTTCTAGGGACGCATTCAGGAAATAAATGCGCCAAGAATTTATTTAGCTGGTTAAGGATGATGCGATCGCGAATACAAGGGATTCCAACAACACGCGGCTCTTTTCCACGACCTTTAAGCTTCAAGTGTTCTAAGTAGGGTGAAAAACGATAGCTTCCGTTGAGGCACTTTCGTGACGCGACATCCAGATGCTCATGTGCTCGGGTTGAAAATTGAAATCCATTTAGCCGATCAACACCTTTGCTTTGACTTTTTGAAAAATCAGAATTGAAGACCTCGATCAGCGCATCTTTCTCCATCAAGTGGCGAAAAAAATCAGATTCGCTCAATGGAGTAGCATCAAATTCATGAAGCAACATAGGGCCTCCCTTTAGCCCAT
>CAYRMN010000060.1:0-2364 GCA_964425575.1 uncultured Gammaproteobacteria bacterium
TGCGCTGGGAAACTGGATTTACACAGTCAAGAGGCACATGGACCTGCTTCAGCATGTTTGGCTATTTAGCTGGGGTTTGGTTAGTTGCTCCGGCAATGGTTGTTGCCGCATTCATTTTTGAATACAACCCGGATAACAAACCTGAAATAGCGCTCTTTGTCGTGGCCTGCTACTTCGCGGCATACACGTTGTATTTGGCATATACCAATCTCCATGAAGACAAAGCCAAAACAATTGAAAAGTGCACCTCTCCCCTTGTTGAAAAGTCTGCGACTCGCACCCGTGGCTAACATTTCATTCCACCGGACCTTGCGCATAAAGCCGCGCAAGGCCGGTGAATTCAAACGTTATGCCCTGGAAGCGTGATGATTGAGACTCTTGGATTAGTGCTTGCGCTCGTAGGCATCCTCTTCGCATTCGAGACTCCTCGCCGGAAGTTTTTGTCCATTTTCGGTCGCTCCACGGCCAAGGTCACTCCGCCACCACCATCCCGCTCTACGGCTGCCACAGCTGTCCCTCGAGGTCCCGTTTTTGGAGCTACGCAATCCGGCCGGCAGCCGTTCTTCATCCGCGAACCGCACGAGACGATTCTCAGTGCCCTTCAAGAGGCGAAAAAATCTGCGAAGCCAGTTTTTCTGGTCATTTACGACGAAGACCATCCATCACAGAGCAAGCTCTACTATTCCCTTGGATGCTTTTTGGACTACTTCACCACCAAGAAGCTTGTGGATGATCATTTTGTTTCCGCGCTAGTCCCGCTATCGTCATCGGGAGCCAAAGATCTCGTCCCGCAAGACGATCCCCTGGAAAACGCGCTTTGGGTTGTATTGAGCGCAAACGGCGAAATTCTCCGGCGTGAAGGTGTCTACGCAAACCCTGACGAGGGCTTAAAACGCGTAAGAGCAGTTATTGGCAGCGTGGGCAATGCATAACAATTCATTCAAGCCGACGCCGCTTCGCGGCGCGGCTTAATTCAGGCGTTATAAGCCGTTCGTATGCTCCATTCTATAAGGATGTAACATGACCACACCAATATGTGTCCTTTGTGATAAAGAAATTACTGAAGAAAATGATACAAAAGAACATCTTATTCCGAACGCAATTGGTGGAAGACGAAAAGTAAAAGGATTTATCTGCGAAAGCTGTAACAACACGTCTGGAGATGATTGGGAATCGGCATTAGCAAAGCAGTTAAATCCGTTGAGTCTATTCTTTGGAATTAGCCGTGAGCGCGGAGAGCCGCCATCTCAAATGTTTGAAACAACAGGTGGTGATAAATTAAAGCTCAATCTGCATGGAAGCATGGATATTGAAAAACCATTGTATTCGGAGACTCCGCTAGAGTCTGGCGCTGGTGTTCAAATCCAAATTACAGCTCGATCACTGCCTGAAGCAAAGAGAATGCTACAGGGTGTAAAAAGAAAATATCCGCAAGTTGACCTCAATGAACTGCTTAATAATGCAAAATCAGAGTCATCTTATTGCTCTGATATGTTGAAGTTTAATTTATCGTTTGGTGGCCATGAAGCAGGCCGCTCAATTGTAAAGTCAGCATTAGCGCTAGCAGTATCTTCTGGAATTCCGGCGGAAATATGCGTTAAAGCGACAAACTATCTAAGAAACGAAGAAGATGGTGAAGCTTGTTTTGGTTATTTCTATGAATCTGATTTAATAAAAAATAGACCAGAAGGTACTCCGTTTCATTGTGTCTCAATCAAAGGGTGTGGAAAAACTAAGCAGGTAGTTGGATATGTGGAATATTTCGGTGTGCAACGCGTCATTCTTTGCTTATCAGATTCCTATGAAGGTGATGACATATCGAATACTTACGCTATTAACCCAATTACTGGTGAAGAATTAAGCCTCATTGTTGAACTAGAACTTTCAAATGCGGATATTCGTGAGGCTTATGACTACAAAAAAATCCCAGAGGGTACGGTAGAGGCTGCCTTTCACAAAGTGATCCCAACAGGTCTGAAAGCTTCTTTTGAAAAAGAAAAAGAACGCGTCCTAAGTCAAGCAGTAAAGCATGCATTTGAAAATTGTGGGGCGAGAGAAGGTGAGATGTTGATGCCGGAACATGTAGATAAACTCACAGAGCTTATGATGGAAAAGTTGCAGCCCTTTATCCTTCATCAGTTTGCTCAATCTAGGGTTAAAAAGTAGCTTATAACAATTTGCTGCACACGGATAAATTACTCGCTGCGCTCCCAATTTACCGGTGAGCAATGTATTGACCCACTGAATTCCTGCACAGGTGTTATTGTTGAAGGAAACGACGATGAGTACCCTGATGGAAGACGATATCAAGTCGGCTCTGAAAAATTCGTTTTCTGCAGCTTCAAGCGCCGATGCAACGCTGTA
>CAYRMN010000061.1:0-2333 GCA_964425575.1 uncultured Gammaproteobacteria bacterium
TTCCTTCTTTGGTGTTTTTCAGCGTGTACTTAAGAGCAAAGCCGTCCACATCTGAAACCTGTTTTACAGCCTCCAGCACCTGTTCCCGTCCCATTGTGGACGCGGTAGCTATTCTTTTTTGTAGCTGCCCAAATTCGTAAGCATTGGCTGCATAGCTCAGTTGCGTCGTGTTTCCGAAGCGTTTTGCATAGCGAGATGTAAACTGATCTTTAATCGCATCAGATGCAAAAACAGCACCGTTCATCGTTCCTTGAGATAGATCAACGACAACAGAATCATCAAACACATCCGTTCCGATGGTTGGAACTGAAAATTTAAAGGAATGCAGCTGTTGATAGAATCGGCTTACCTGTGCAGGAAGTAGATACACGCCGATGACATCAAGTTTGACGAGCTTTAGCCGGGCTATCGTGTTCGAGAAATCGGAATCTTGCGGAGACAGGGTAGTCACGTCCACGATCTTCTGCTCTGCAGAAAGCTCCGCTTTGAGCGAATTTTCAAGAGTATTGAAATACGGAATTTCGTCCTTGACGATGGCAATACGTCCTAGCGCTTTGCCCTTTAAATACTGCGCAGTTTTAACAGCATAGGCGCGCCCATCGTTGTAATAGCGTGTTCCATAGATCGGAGCTGCGGCGCTAACATTAAGCTCGGATGAAATAAAAAAAGTTGGAACCTTGAGCCTTTCGGCTACTGGAGCAATCGACTGCGACTCCGCAGAGCCCCGAACATATGCAATGGAAACCTTGTCCACGTTAACAAGTTTATTGTATGCGGCTAAGCCATTCTTTGCTGAACCCTGCGAATCCTCAAAGATGAAATTTTCTGGCGCCCCATCTTCCATAGAAAGAGTCAGGCCATTCTTGGCGGCTATTCCATAGCTTGCCAGTGGTCCCGACAACGGAAGGACCACTCCTATGCCGTCAGCCATAGCCACAATAGGGAAGAGCAAGAGTGATAGGACTGTTCGATAATATTTCATTTGTCTAAACAATATAACGGCTAGGCTGTGGCGCAGACGGGCGACGCCCGGCCGTCGTCACGGGACGGTTATTATGCGGAGGTGGTATTAAAAATCATTTCAACCGCTCTTTCAACGCCTTGGTTAAGTTCTTGACCATAGGTACAAGCTCGTTGTTCTCAGTCCGGCGTCGATTCCATATTTCAAGAGTCGGTTGGTAGTCTCCGCGTTTGTCGCGTTCTAACGTAGGATACAGTGGCGTAGAATCGTAAGTTCCCTCGGTATGCGGAAGGCCGCTAGAAAGCTCTTTTTGCTCTTGAAGCACCTTTTTTTCCAAAGGCGTAAGCGCCTTGAGTAATGATTTAATCTCTTCGCTGGTCAGTACCACACTATCGATTAGGGAGAGGAACTCTTTCGGGTTCACTTTTGGAGCGAATGGATTTTCGTCGATCCCAGTAGTTTTCCAATCTATCCACCGCAATAAAGACAGACTTAATTCATTCATAGTGAATACCTTCTTCCTGCTTACCGCAGAACGGCGAGGAGGGGCGGGGAAGGGCCCCTCTAACTCTACAAATTATTTATACCGCTTTGCGGCCTTTTCTCCGCTCGCTCCGTTTGCTATGCGCTACGTACATTCAAGAAATGCGAATACTTCGCAGCATTTCCCTCGTCCAACGAAATAGTCCACGTCTTCATTAAATTCCAGATCCT
Organism: uncultured Gammaproteobacteria bacterium; assembly: GCA_964425575.1. Taxonomy (GTDB): domain Bacteria; phylum Patescibacteriota; class Patescibacteriia; order 2-12-FULL-60-25; family 2-12-FULL-60-25; genus CAYRMN01. Next base: position 1,676 of record CAYRMN010000061.1, read on the forward strand.
CTCCTCTTGATCTTCTGTCTCGTCAAAGATTGATTGTTCACCTTCAAGGACATCACCTTCGTTGATTGATTCGTCGCCATCAATCTCTAAATATCGTCTTTGCAACACCTGATCGTACCACTCAAATCCATACGTCATACTTGCGCCCTCGGCGATAAATGTGAAAGCTTTGCCGCCTTCAGCACACAGCCTCTCAAGGATTCCTTGGACAACGATGTTGTTGAATCCTGGTCCCATCGAGAGAGGCTTTCCGTCGCCCGCAACCATAGGCATGTAAAGTGCGCTGCCGAAAACAATACTCCAGTTGCCAACGGAAGCGATTGCCAATCCGTCATTTGGCCCGAGTGAAAGTGCTTTAGAAACGGAAATGGTCCCATCCACTAGTGAACCATTAAGGCCGAGCTGACCCAACAGATGCTTCGGGTCTATTGGGCGACCAATGCTAATTATGATTCCGCTAGTATGCAAAGACATTCAATTCCTCTTGACGTAGAATGGTAAAGGCTCACCAGCGGGCGGCCTCGTTTAAAATTCGGAACTGCGACACCTTATCATGGCCGCACGTCTGGTACAGCCGTTTGTTTCCGCGTCATAAATTCGTTAAAAGCGCAGCCCGCCTCGAAGAGAAGCCATAGCCGCCTCACCCAAACCGGGATAT
>CAYRMN010000062.1:0-2250 GCA_964425575.1 uncultured Gammaproteobacteria bacterium
ATTTTGGGGGCGGCTGACCTCGCTCAACGCTTTGACCAGCTGAAGCTGGTCATTGCTAGATCGCTCGAACAGGCAGGCGCCCCCAAACCCCGGGGAGAATGGTTTATAAACTGATAAAATGATATGCATGTAGCAGTAATTGGCACGGGATACGTGGGATTGGTATCGGGGGCGTGTATGGCTGAACTGGGCCATCACGTGATCTGTGTTGATGTTGATGAAAAAAAGATTGAGGGGCTTCGCAATGGGGTGATTCCGATTTATGAACCAGGATTAGAGGAATTGGTAAAACGGAATGTTGCCCATGGGCGTCTTCGTTTTTTAACAGACTACGCTGAGGCGCTGGAGGGTGTGGAGGTTATTTCAATCGCCGTCGGAACACCATCTGGCGAGGACGGGTCAGTTGATATGCGATACGTTGAAAGCGCCGCACGCATGATCGGTCGTCATTTGAAGGGATATGCAGTGATTGCCGATAAGAGCACGGTTCCGGTTGGAACTGCGGAGCGTGTTCGTGACCTCATTGCTGAAGAGACGGCGATTGAATGCGATGTCGTGTCTAATCCAGAAACACTGCGTGAAGGCAAAGCGGTATACGATTTTCTTCATCCATCGCGCGTCATTATCGGCTCATCATCAACGCGTGCGACAGATGTTATGGTGCATTTATTTGCGTATCTGGACTGTCCAAAAGTGATCACTGATCCGCGCAGTGCGGAATTGACGAAGTACGCTGCAAACTCATTTTTAGCGACGAAAATAAGTTTTATTAATGAAATGGCAGCGTTGTGTGAAGAACTGGGTGCGGATGTTGAAGCGGTTGCCAAAGGCATGGGGCTCGATCCGCGTATTGGGAAGGATTTTTTACGGGCTGGTCTTGGATGGGGTGGAAGCTGCTTTCCAAAGGATGTGAAAGCCCTGGTAAAATTAGGAGAATCCATCTCTTGCTCTGTTCCGATTGTAAGGGCGGCCATTGAAACAAATAGCATGACGCGCCGTCGCGTTGTCGAGCGTTTGGAAAAAGTACTTGGATCGTGTGAAGGAAAAGCGGTTGCACTCCTCGGACTAGCCTTCAAAGATAACACCGACGACACGCGTGAATCAGCCGCGTTGGCTATCTTGCAGGAGTTGCTTGTGCGAGGTGCCAGCGTGCGCGTGTATGATCCCGTCGCGCATCTTCCATCCGAATATAAAGAGAAAGCTGTGATGCAGTGTCAGAGCCCTTATGAAGCAGCGCAAAGCGCAGATGCTGTCATTATTGCGACAGAATGGGATGAGTTTCGGACACTTAATTTACCCAGTCTCAAATCTGCCATGAAGGGTAATGTATTATTTGATGCGAGGAATCTGTTACGAGCTGAAGAGGCCCAACAAGTGGGATTTACCTATCTACGAGTGGGAAGAAGGCTGTGACCCCCCCTCCCCCTCCTTATCAGGAGGGGCCTATCAGATCCTCCCCCTGATAAGGGAGCGTAAAGCCCCGTTGGGCCACGCCCCTTTACGGGGGAGTTAGAGGGGGTCACTGATTTGCTCCCTTCTCCAACGCTGAAAAATACGTCCGATAATACTCGGCGGTTTTTGCATCCCGTAATAGGAAGACAGTTTCCGGTTCATGCCAGAGGACGTTCGCAATATAATCTCCAAAAATCCAAACAACCATTGGACTCGCAAAGGTCTTAGGAAGATATTTTACAGTTGTGAGGGGGAGCACTGTGGCGGGTGTGTCGCGAATTTCTTCATTGGCGAGCATATGGATTCGCATTCTTTTCATTACACGTTGGCGCGTAAATTCTGCATATTCTGTGGGATGAGTCTTCAGGATCGTACCTGTTGCCGCGATAAGATACAGATCTTTTCCTTCTTCCAGCACACGATCACATAGACTTATGATTCCATCATGTCCATGGAGTGATTCCGTTTGCCGGTTCCATATCTCGTCAAAGTAGAGTTTGAAGCCATCATGTACTTCCTTTTCATCAAAGTAGATAATCGTCGGTGCATCTGCCTTGTAGATCACCATATAGGCGCGGCCATTCACCATGTTGATCTGCATGGGCGCCAAAAATGGCGTACTGAAGGTCTTGGTATGACTGATTTTTTCTTCCGGATCACCCACATGCCGATTGCGTTCACGGATATCCTGGGCAGACTCGCTTTGCGCCAGAATATTCGCCACCACGCCGCGTGAAATACGATAGCGGTGAATCTCGTCAAAAAATGAGCTCATTCGCCGATACTCTGGTCCAAGGT
>CAYRMN010000063.1:0-2201 GCA_964425575.1 uncultured Gammaproteobacteria bacterium
CACCTAAAACATAATATTCTTCCCCCGGCTTCAGTTCATCGATCATGGCGGTGAAGGCGTCTCGTAAGGCATCAAGTCCTTGTTCGACCCGGACGCGTTGATTCCACAAAATTTCAAAATAATTTTTATAGGCGGCGACTAATTGTGGATTACGAATCTCGATCACCGTGTACGGTTTTTCAAATAATTGAAATCCTACGGTTGTATCTGTGAAAACGACGTTGGATGACGGGGCGTTATTAAAGGGTAAAATACGCATTTCTACATTCGTTATTTTTTGGAGCGCAGACAATGTTTCCGCTCCATACATCTGTGGACGGTACACGAGCAGTTTGATGCTTCCCTGACGCTTCGTGATGGTGGAGTAATAGGTTTTGATGCCCTGCTCGCTCATTGCAGTCTCAAAGCGTTGACCGCCGGAACCGAGCACATGAATTCGTTCGTTAGGCTGGAGGGCTGAAGCCATTTTTAATGAAAAATTCCGAATCGCATCCTCGCCTTCATAGATGGTGATTTCCTGTTCAGATAATCGTCCACGTTCCTTTAGATCTTTGATGACGCGATCGGTAATCAATTCCTCTTCACGCAATCGGTCGCGCAGATGCTCAGGATCCGTCGTTTGAAAATGAAACACCCCGGCACGAGTCGTTTTGGTAACCAAATGCCGTTCGCTCAGCGCCTCAAATGCTTGATACACCAAATTACGATGTAAACCCGTCTGTTTGATAACTTCAGCGGCGCGCACCTTGCCCAAATTCATGAGCACCAAATACACCTGCGTTTCGTTTTCAGTTAATCCAAGAGATTTTAGATCATCAGTGAGCATAGGTTTATCGTTTATTAGCGCATTCCTGCATGATGTCATTTCGACCAACGGCCTACCTTGAAAGAATCTAAAGAATAAAGGCCAACGTGGAGAAATCTTTTAATAAAGATATCTCCACTCCGCTACGCTTTGGTCGATATGACAGAGCGATCAAAGTTTATATAGATTATCATTTTTTATATGACACAAATTTTACATATAAAATAGCCTTTTGTCGAGTATATTCATTTATATCGTCATTGCATTTATAGCTATATTTTAGCTTAAATTAGCAAAATAATGCTTGACAAGCACGTATTTTTATGATAAAAAATAGATGTTCGAACACCGAAGCCCAAAGGAGGTCTCTCATGTCCCTGCGCTCTTTCCTGTGTTCCGCTGCTCTGTCCATCGTGTTGACCATCCTTGTCTCTGAAGTGCATGCAGACGAGAAGAAGGCGTGGAAGCCGACCTTCGCGTTTGCTGTAGCAGTGGCCTATCCCGTTCAGGTGGTCACGCCGCCTGCGTTAGAGGGGAAGCCTATCCCCACGCCCGCGATCCTGCAGAGCTTCATCGTGAGCTTGCCGGTCAGCGAGCGCTGGAGCCTGTCGGCCAAGCTTGGAGGCATCACGCCCTTCTCAGCGATGCAGCTCGCGCCTCAACTCCAGCTCGGCGCAGCTGTGCGCGTCCACGGTCCTTTGTCGCTCGCTGGGAGTTTGCTGTATCGCTACGTCCCGCACTGGGCCAGTCTGCCAAGTGATGCACACATTGTCGGAGGAACTTTTGGACCACTTTTCAAGCTCAAGAATGTTCGGCTGCTAACCCCTATGGCCGCCCTTTATAACACGACCACGAAGACCGTGGTCGTCACGCCCGCCGTCGAAGTACTCATCCCTTTTGACTGAGCACTCTCATCTCCCAGCCGCCCGCCCCACACAGGGACGAGCGGCTGGTTCATGTTGAGCATTTCAAAAACAACGCTGCATGATCAGATACTTCTTCGGGTAGCACGCGGAAATCAAGACAACGAACGCCATTTTTAATAAACATATAATCCGCATGTGGTTCTGGTTTGTCGTACAAACTCGTGCGAGTTGTGGCGACATGGTGCGTTCTAATGAGATTTTCAAATCCAGCAGCTTCAATCAGTTTGATGCTTTGTGTATCAAGACGAAGATTAAAATCTCCGCAAAGAATTGTTGGAAAAGCACAGCGTTGCGTGGCGCGAATGATGCGCTCTGATTGATCCAACCGTCCTGGAGAGTCAACTTTTCCGATTGTTTGCCAGGCCGCGTGAATATTAAAAATGGTTATAGGTCCATTCGCGGTTTCGAGCGTCACGAACTGAAGATTACGAGCATGATCAGCGATATCATCTGATGATACGAAGCCCGGC
>CAYRMN010000064.1:0-2048 GCA_964425575.1 uncultured Gammaproteobacteria bacterium
CGCGAAACGCGCTTACTATGACCATCACGAACGTGACATGACCTATGAAGAAATGGCTGAGGTGACAGGTAAAGAAGCGCCCGCGTTACGCCAGTTTTTCTCTCGGCTGCACCGAACACTTAAACTTGAATTTCAGGAGGCGCATGACTAACAACACACTTATGAATAACGAATTTTTTCAACGGATGCATGAACGTGATCAACGCAAAATGCCTGTAAATCAGGCGTTAAAAGCGAAGCTTGCGAAGGAATTAAAGCTCGAACGATCACAGAGTTGGTTCAAATGGTTCTTTGGATGGATGGGATCGCATGCACGACCGGTTGGCGGCCTCGCGCTTGCAAGTGCGCTCGTCTTAGCGATCTCTCTTGGAATGAATCGCGGAGGTTCTTTGCCGACGCCCTTTCATTTTGGTCCTGTGACAGATGATTGGCAGTATGGAGGTACGGCGGTTGATAGCGAAAAAGCAGCAGTTCCAACGATTGCGATGCAGCAAGTGACAGGTCTCTCGAACGCGGGAGCTCCCGCAGGTTTAGTGACCGGGGGAAATGCGTTCACGCGCATGGTGGATGCCTTCCAGAACGCCGCAGCGCCATCGCCTATGGCTCTCACGGCTCCATCGGTGCCATCGTCGAGGCCAATGATGAGGGCGTATGAATCGGCAGCAGATGCGAGCCTTGGATTCGCGGTTGGTGGGGCAAAAGATATTGGAAACTTTAGAGAAAACATCAAAAATGGGTTCTTGCCAGGTGAGAGCGATATCACCTATGAAGGACTCTTCTACGACTATTCGTTTGATACGGGACAGCGTCAGGTATGTAATGAATTATTCTGTCCATCGTACGCACGGGCCTTGGTCCGGAACCCTGTCACAAATCAGGAGGAGACATACTTGTCCGTAGGACTGAATTCAAACATGAAAGAATCAGATTTCAAACGTCAGAAAACAAATTTCGTGGTCGTTCTCGATATTTCCGGTTCGATGGGATCGCCATTTGATCAGTACTATTATGATGGTCAAGGAAAACGTATCGAAGTCCCACAAGGGGAGGCATCGAAAAGTAAAATGCAACTCGCCAATGAATCCCTGTCTGCGCTGGTCGATCAATTGAAACCGGATGATCGTCTTGGGATTGTGGTCTTCAGCGATGAAGCGAAGGTGGCGAAACCATTGGGTCTGGTTGGAGAAGTGGATCGTGCAGCCTTAAAACGTCATATTATGCAGTTACAGGCCACGAATGGGACGAATATGTCCGCTGGGCTAGAAGAGGGGATGAAGCTGCTTTCGGGCCCAAAAAATCAGATGTTCTCTTCAGAGGGGTATGCAAATCGCATCATCTTCATTACGGATGCGATGCCAAATGAAGGGGAGTTCGGTGCAGATGGTTTACGTGGATTGATTGAGCGTTATGAACGACAAGGCATTCAGACGACACTTATGGGTATCGGTGTAGACTTCCAAACGGAGTTAGTCGAAGCGCTCACAAAGGTACGTGGGGCGAATTATCTTTCGATTCATTCGGCGAAGGAGTTCAAAAAACGCTTGGGCGAGGACTTCGACTATCTTGTCTCACCACTTGTTTACGATCTACGTCTGAATTTCCAGGGCTCCGGCTACGCGATCGATGAGATCTATGGCTCGCCGGATGCGGATCTTTCAAGTGGGGAGATGCTCCACGTACGAACACTGTTTCCTTCAAAAACCGAGAATGGCGAAACAAAAGGCGGCCTCGTCTTACTCAAATTGCGAAAAACCTCTGAACATTCAAGTGTAAAACTCCACGCAAGCTATGAAGACGTGAACGGGGGTCAGCATTCAAATGAGGCGGATGTCTCTTTCTCGGATCTCTCGGTTGGAGCATTCGATAACCTTGGGGTGCGTAAAGGAGTACTGCTCGTACAATACGCTCATCTCCTAAAAGACTGGATTCAAGGGGAGCGTACAGATGCGCGTGCGATCGGAGCGCCTGGAAATACGAACTGGGAACGTGGCTCGCAGTCCCTCCGGGTTTCAGAGGCGACGCGACAACTCTTCAAGAAATTGAGCGTG
>CAYRMN010000065.1:0-2047 GCA_964425575.1 uncultured Gammaproteobacteria bacterium
TAGCGTGTCCGACGTGCTATTCGAGGGGGCCGAGAAAGACGAGATAGAAATTCCGAAGAGGTATCCCCTGTTCGGTTTTTCGGTATCACCCTGTTAGTTTACATTCTCAATGAGCTTCTGCTGAAAGAATGTCTGCAATCTTGGCAGAAGGTCGTCTTGAGTATTCCCAGTCGATGAAGCTACTTCCAACGCCAAATCTTCAATCTCCTGACTGGTAAATTCGCTCTTTCGATTATTCAGTAAGGTAAAATAGATCAAGCAACAAATGGCGCTCCGCTTGTTCCCATCGTAGCGTCGATGATTCTTGGCGATCTTGAAAAACAAGTTCGCGGCTGCGGCTGGAAAGTCGTGAGAGCAACCTGGTAACATGTGCACCAAATCGAACATGACGTGCATGTCATCAGCCCACCGTTCATCCAGAGGTGGCAAATAACGGAACTGCGTGATCGACAACTCGTCTTTATAGGCTTCCAGGTCTTCTTTTGTGGGATACGCCAAACTCACATTATTTGGCTGATAATGACTTCATGGCTTCACCGTAACGCTTCACGACTTCACGAGCGGCCTTTCCAGCCACAAAACGACCTGTACTTGAATTACGTGAAACAATTGAAGGATGATTTTTTACCGTTTCCTCTTTCTGGCGTGAAGACTTATCTTTCATGCTTTTTGTGGCACGGCTTTGCATATGAACAAAAGGTAGCATGGAGGAGATAAGGGTGTCTATCCGGGCATTCATCGAGCATTACTAACCAACCAATCACGCAGGAATTCCGTTGCACGTACATCATCCTCATTATAGTTCACAATATCGTTCAGGATACCCCTATCATTTTTTTCAAGCCATTCTTCATACCAAAAAATAGACTGTGCCCCGCCTGCCTTAGTATGTCGCCATTTGAAGTTGAGAAATTTGGATTTAGCGATGTCTTTGATCGAGTAAAAATATAACGGGAAGATCACGCTTTTCTGTACGACCTCGGAAAGGTCAACGAATCGTGACATGAAGGCATGGAGCGCCTCTGAGCCGCTATAGGATGTCTCTAGCGACCTACATTGATCCACCTCATAGTGATGAAAATGCCAAACGGCTATATCTTCCTTCGGTAGTAATTCCAACCATTGCAAAAAATTCTTCCACATCTCCTGCTCATCCTCTGGTCGTTCGGCGAGAAAATAGAGAAAATACTTTCCATCGTCTTGTTTGCGAACATGCCCGATCTTGGCATATCGTCCTTCTGAGTCACCCGTAATCCAGAAGCCCCAAAGATACTGAACACCGAGGAATGGATCGCCCTCAATGTCAAAATATAGATTAAGCGCTGTGACAGGAAGTGTAGGATGCTGCATCCAGCGTAGCTCACCCGTCTCAAGCGACTGTGCCTGCAATTTTACGCGTGTGAGTGTTTCGATGCTCGCGTGAGGAATCTTTGGCAAATCCTCAATCTGCATGATGGCTGCATCGTGAACTGTTTTGACCCCGTTCTCTCGAAGAGTCTCGTGTGCTCGTGAATCAAGGCGGTATAAAAGAGCGATATCATTCGCTTCCTCAGCCTCACGCACGCACTGGGAGAACCACGGACTATTTTTACAGTCGGAAGCAAGTTTTAACGGTGGCTTCTTGCCACGCATAACACCAAGGATGGTATTCATCCGATCGAAAGTCTTGATCCGATTCTTCTCCGCAATCACAAACTCTATACGTTCATGATCACGATTGATGATGATGAACTCATTCGGAAAGACACCCTGCATTTCTTCCATGATCTTGGCGTAGAGGGTTAACTGCATCCATTGTTCTGTTTTTATCTCCGTTGAGCTCTTGATGTCACAAGGGGTGTAATAATAATCTCCAAACTTCGAAGCTTTTCCTCGTCGCTTTTCAAGCAAATCCGGACGACCACGATACAGGACGCCATCCACTTCGTATTCAATCTCTCCCTGATAAATAAGCTCTACACCCTCGCGCATGAGTCTCACGGTGTGAGCAAATGCTTCATTCGCTCGTTTTTCCTCGACTTCGACTAACGTCAATCCCTCGATATAT
>CAYRMN010000066.1:0-1592 GCA_964425575.1 uncultured Gammaproteobacteria bacterium
CCTCACCCACACCTACATTAGAATTCGGTTCTACAACACCTACTCCTACCGAAACACCTTCGTACCAGGAGCAGCCAACATCTTCATCCGAAGAGTTTGCCTTTGACGCCGCCGCGACCACGGCTGGCAGCTTTTCGCTCAACCCGAAATACATGTTTGACACGTTCGTGGTTGGCAAAACCAGCGAACTGGCGTACGCCGCTGCCCAAGCAGTCGTCAACCGCCCCGGCGTTTCCTACAACCCGCTCTTCATATATGGTGGCGTTGGTCTTGGCAAAACCCATCTTTTGCAAGCAATCGGCAACGAACTCCGCAAAAAGAAGCCTGATATCGCTATCATGTACGTCAGTGCTGAAAAATTTTCCAACGATTTCATCACTTCCGTTAAAGAAGGTACGGCTAAACAATTTCAAGATAAATATCGCCATATTGACCTGCTCTTGATTGATGATATTCAGTTCATTGCCGGCAAAGATCGTACTCAAGAATCGTTCTTCCACACTTTCAACGAGCTCCATCAACAAAACAAACAGGTCGTACTCACCTCCGATCGACCACCCAAAGCCATCCCCGCCCTCGAAGACCGTCTCAAATCTCGCTTTGGTTGGGGCATGATCGCGGATATTTCTGTGCCTGATTTTGAAACGCGTACCGCAATTCTCGAAAAAAAATGCGCTGAAAAGCACTATCGTATCGAAATCGCCGCCCTTCAAGCAATCGCGTCGATTGTCCAAAGCAACATCCGTGAACTCGAAGGCGCGCTCAACAAGGTTATGGTTTTCCACGAGATGAAAAATCTCACTCCGACCGCTGAATCTATTAAAAATTTACTCTCAAATGGAGATCACCCTGCCACCCGTTCTGCCGTGACCGCAGCCCAACTCATCGAGACCATCTCTACTATCTACAACCTTTCTCAAGAAGAGATCTTGGGCAAAAGTCGTGAGAAAAAAATTTCGTTTCCTCGCCAAATTATCATGTACTTGATGCGTGAGGAACTTAAAATGTCATACCCGGCAATCGGCGACGAGCTCGGCGGTCGAGATCATACCACTGCGATCCATGCCCACGAAAAAATTTCTCAGGAAGTAGAAAATGATCTTAAATTGCGTCAAGAAATTGAATCCATTAAGCAGCGTCTCTACATTAACAACATTTAAACGGGGCACAACTTGCACATTAACTTGTCATTTCGAGCGGATCCCGAGGAGTCCGGGAGGAGTCGAGATCTCAGATCCCTCAAGAGGGGAATCGCTTAACCTGCAGACTACAAGTTAAAGCGATTCCTCCACTCTCCGCTGTGGCGGGTCGGTCGGAATGACAAACATGTAAGTCCTAAGGGGATAAGCTGGGGAAAAGACCCGAAATTCAGGGGATAGGTGGTGGGATAACCACTCATTTCTATCCCCATTCTGTCCCCGTTTAGCAAAATCATCCACAGGCTATCAGAGAACATTCGCCAGTTCTCCCCACACAAGCTCTATTTCACCCCCAGCCCCTGGGGACATATTAATCGAGTTTCTGGCCTTTCCTTGGGCAAAAAGAAAAGTTATCCTCGTTATCCACTCCCTTATTAGTATTATTAGTCTCTT